>CAZUXV010000067.1:0-14344 GCA_964624445.1 uncultured Oscillospiraceae bacterium
GATTTGGGGCACTTGATCGCTCAATTCAGGCGGCAGTCCGACTTCTTATTAGGAGGCGGCCGCTCTATCCTACTGAGCTACGGGTGCAGGACCTTGAAAAGTATAAGCTTCAGGGACTTTTTTGTCAATCCAGGCATTTTTCAGTGATGAGAGTTTTTCGCTTTTTGAACAAAAAAGCTGGTGTCAGCTGAACCTGTGAGAGGAAGCTGTGTTGATTTTTTGTCAGAATCTGTATATGATAATTCAGCCGGAAGGCAACTGATGTCGAAAGGATGGTTGTTATGAAAAAGAGAATCAGTGGAATAGATTACGATACAGACGCTTCTGAACTGGTGTATAAGAAAACCTTCGGCAATTACGGCGATCCCTGGGGATATGAGGAGACGCTGTATAAGACGGCGGACGGCAAGTTCTTCCTTTATTGCTTCGGCGGGATGAATTCGCCCTTCCCGAAGGAAACCATGGTTCGCCTGGCAGCCGACAAGGTCGATGCCTGGAAGGAAAGCAGAAAGTAATCTGACATGAATTGAAAGGTGCCCGGTTCGTTTTGAACCAGGGCATCTTTTTACTCCGTCAGTTTGTCAATCTGCAGTTTATCTGCCAATTCATTCAGGGATCCATGCTTTCTCAAATAAAACACTTTTCTCTGACATGCATTCTCTGCCTGACATGGTTTTATACGCATCACCTTTGAAAGGCAGCAGTGAACAGTCAATAAATGCCGGTTTGGAGAAATCTGTTGATATGATATAATTTATGTCGTCGGCTGCAATGAAATAGGCATCCGTCCGAAGAAACAAAATACGGGACTTTTTCGTCATATTTATTGTATGAATGAAAAAGGATTCATTCGGATGGAAAAGTGCGGCATATGACTGTCAAAGGATTATGAAGGTTGAGGGATAAGGATTGATTTTTGCGACTTCGGATATCCACGGATATCCTCTGGATTCGTTTCTGGGCCTGCTTGAAAAGGCCGGGTTTTCCGATTCGGACCAGCTGTATGTGATCGGGGACGTCATCGACCGGAACGGTGATGGCGGCGTTGCCATGCTCCGGTGGATGATGAAGCAGGAAAACGTGACGCTGCTCAAAGGCAATCATGAACAGATGATGCTGGAGTGTGAGTTCGCCCTGTCTACGGATGTGGATCTGACCAATCCGCGGCTGGTGACGTTTGCACAGGAGTTCTATCTGCTCCGCTGGCACAGAAACGGCTGCCTGAAGACGCTGGAAAGCCTGCTGAAACTGAGAGATGAGGATCCGGACGAACTGGGAAAGCTCGTGGAATATGTCAAGTCTGCGCCGCTGTATATGGAAGTGGCTGTACCGATGAAGCGATTTGTGTTGGTCCACGGCGGGCTGAATGGCTTTGATCCCGGGAAAGGCCTGGATGAATACGATGAAGACGATCTCCTCTGGACCCGTCCGGAAACGGAAGAAAGATACTGGGAAGACCGAATGGTCATCCTGGGTCATACGCCGACGCAGTATATCGGGGGAGAAAGAGGAAAAATGTTTATGACGGACACCTGGGTAGATATTGATACAGGCGCAGCCGGCGGAGGGAGCCCCATGCTGCTCCGGCTGGATGATATGTGTCCGTTTTATACTGAATAGCTATCTGAAAAAACTATGGCAGCCTCTCGGGAAAGGGAGGCTGCCGTTTTCATGGGGAAAAGAAGAATGCGTTACTGCAGGAACCCGGCCAGGTCGATCGGGGTCCAGTCGGCGCCGCCGATGACGCGGAGCCACAGCATTTTTGTTTCCGGGACGATGACGATCTGGTACACGGTGAGCTCATTCTGGGCGCCGCCGGCTTCCAGCGGCGTTTCGATGATCTTCATCATGGCCTGCGCGTCGATTTTCCCTTTTTCCGCCTCGCATAACGCGATCAGGTTTTTGCGGCGGGTCAGCCCTTCCCAGGAGGCCGCGTCGGACGGAACCGCGAACAGCCAGTCGGAATTGACGTAATAATTCGTGGAGACAACGCGCATCTGACGCTGTTTGCGCCGGAAGACCTGGAGAAATATGACGTCGCCATTACCCCGGACATTCCGTATCCGCGGCTGTTCGGCGAGAATCATGCCAGCTGGATTCCGACGTACTGCAATGAATACGGCATCATGTCCTGGATGCTGAACCAGACGAAAGAAGATTAAGCAGCGGAAGGGATCTGCTGTGCGGATACATGAGTCTGTTTTCTTCCCTGAAGATATGATACAATAGAACCGGTTCAGACAGACGGAAAAAACACGAATACAAAATACGACAGGTGGTAACGGAAAATGAAGCGGACATTATTACGGTTTGTATCTGTGCTTTTTGTTCTGAGTATGCTTGCGGAGCTGGCGGCAGCGCCGGTGTACGCGACAGAGGCCATGCGGATCGAGGATGTTTTTGAATGGGTCGGTTACGGAAGTTATGGCTCGACATCCCTTGCCTCGCTGGTGCTTCCCGGATGCACGCCGGCCGGGATCGACATCAGCGACCCGGAACAGGTGCTGAGCAACGTATCCGTTCTGCGACAGGACAGCGAAGCGAACAGCATCCTGATGTACGCGGTTGTGAACGATCCGGGAAAGATCGGCGGATCCGCCGCGATCTTCATTACCGTGCGGTCATCGGACGCCAATATCGCCGACTATATGATCAGGGTGACGGTGTGCGTGGCCGATCCGGCCCAACTCGGGGGCACGGCTCCGCAGCCGGAACAGATCAATCCGGCCCCTCAACCGGAACAGGTGAACCCGGCGCCGCAGCCGGAGCAGGTGAATCCGGAACCTCAGCCGGCACAGGTCAATCCGGGACCGCAAGCGGGAAATACGAATCAGGGTTCTACAGGAGCGACCATTCCCGCAACGATTCCGTTTACCGGGAAAACCGGCTGGGTACAGCACGGGAACGACTGGTATTACTTCTATTCCGACGGAACAATGGCGACCGGCTGGGTCAATACCAACGGGCAATGGCACTATGTGAACGCCGCGGGCAAGCAGGTGACCGGCTGGGTGCTCGACAGCGAGAAATGGTATTATCTCGATCAGAACGGGATCATGGCCACCGGCTGGCTGCAGGACAAATCAAAATGGTATTACCTGGACCCCACCGGCGCCATGGTCACCGGATGGGTAAACTCCAACGGCAAATGGTACTGGATGGACGCTTCCGGCGCGATGCAGACCGGATGGGTGCAGGTTGACGAAAAATGGTACTATCTCGATCAGAACGGGATCATGGCCACCGGCTGGATTCAGGACAAGTCAAAATGGTACTACCTGGATCCCGCTACCGGTGCCATGGTTACCGGATGGCAGGAGATCAACGGAAAGCAGTATCTGTTCGGAGCGGATGGAGTCAGGCAGTAACAACATCAGCTGTTTTAGGTTCATATAAGGTAACGCTGATATCATGATCCCGACAACTGATGGAGGGAGACTTGATAAAATGATCAAAAAGATAACGGGAATTGTTCTGGCATTGATGCTCCTGACGATTTCCACCGCCTGTGCTGATTCGGCGGTCGATGTGATCATGAACACGGGAACCACGCAGGCGTTTACGGATGAGACGGTTCCGGCTGCGGACCTGGAAACGATCCTGCGGGCAGGTTTGTCCACAGAGAGCGCGATCAACCAGCAACCGTGGTTCTTTGCAGCGGTGACCAATCCGGAGATGATGCAGGAAATCGCCGGGGCGGGCATGGGCGGGTTTACGCCGCCGGCCGGTACGGGCGATAAACCGGAAGGCGCTCCCGCGGGAGGGACCGACGGCTTCCCGGGCGGCGCTCCGGAAGGCGCACCTGAAGGGATGCCGCAGAATGCGCCGGGGGGGGCGATATGCCTGCCACACCTTCCTTTGGCGGCGGCAGTGCGAAAGCATCGCTGGGAGATTCACCGGCGGCGCCACCACCCGCGAAGCGCTAGAAACGAAGACGAGCATCATTGAATAAACCCGGATAGATGAAAAGGCCACCGGATCCGATCCGGTGACCTTTTTTTGCGGAAAAACGGAGGGCAAATTATGCGCCGGCCATGCACCGGCGGATGAAACGGATATCCTCCAGCATGAAGCGGAGATCCTTGCTGCGGAGCGGGGGATTCACATAATCGTTTTCCAGCACGATGGAGCCGGCGTAGTCTTTTTCTTTCAAAAAGGCGAGCACGTCTTCCACAGGGCTGTCTCCGCTGCCGAGCAGGGCGCTGCCTTCCCGGGTACCGGCTTTGACATGAAGGTGAGAGCCCGTCCGGCCGTACCAGGATTGCAGCACGTCCACGGCAAAATCCAGCCCGTGAAGCTGATAGTTATGGCTGTCAAACAAAAAGTACAGGTTCGGGAAGGGGCAGTCGGCAAAAAGCTGCTCCAGGCCGGACGCCGACAGCAGGTTCTCCGTATACACGTTGACACCGAGGGACTGCGCATACTCGCAGGCATGGCGGAGGGCCAGCACCGTGTTCTCAAAGGCGGCGGGGTTCAGGATCTTGTTCCTGCCGAAGTTGGGCACGGTAATTCCCTCCGCCTTCATTCCGGCAGCCGCTTCGACGCCGGCGTCCAGGGCTTTGAGGGCGATGGCGCCGTCCGGCGTATCCAGCCCTTCCGTAAAGGGATGCTGGCAAACGGTATTGACCGAGACGGGAAGCAGTTTCAGGCCGGCTGCCGCGGCAGCTTCCGTATAAACCTTCTGCATTGTCTTGTCCGACAGGGGAAGGCCGTCCTCCCAGTTGCCGACCTGGAGCTGCAGGGCATCAAGCCCTGCCTTTTTGATTTCGGGCATGGCGGACGCGCTGAAATCCGGCCAGCACCAGCTTGTGATTCCGACGGTATAATGCATCTTTCTCACCTCACGCTGTTGATCAGTCGATTCTCAGGATCAGCCGCAGAATGTTTTCAGCGGCTTTTTCCATATCCTCCCGGGTCAGGACGCCTTTTTCCAGCGCCTCCTGCAGACGGTCCGGGAAACCGGTGGCCATCTTCATATCGTTGCCGGCGGCGACTTCCTTGTAATGTTCGCCGAAGGTCCACCAGTCGGTGGTGACCATGCCGTCAAAACCCCACTCCTCCCGGAGGATGCCGGTGAGCAGGTCCCTGTTCTCACTGGCCCGGTGGCCGTTGATGATATTGTAACTGGACATAATGGACCAGGGATGGGATTCTTTGACGATGATTTCAAACTGCTTCAGCCAGATTTCGCGGATGGACCGTTCCGAGGCGCGGGAGTCGCAGTTCCGGCGGTTGGTTTCCTTGTTGTTCAGGGCGAAATGCTTGGGGGTGGCGGCAATATGGTTGGACTGGATGCCCCGGATCATGCCGGCCGCCTGTTTTCCGGCAAGCAGCGGGTCTTCCGAAATGTATTCAAAGCTCCTGCCGCAAAGCGGATTCCGGTGAATGTTCACGCCGGGCGCCAGCCAGACCATGATATTGTTTTCTTTTGCTTCGAGACTGGCAGCAGCGCCGACCTCAAAGACCAGATCCGGATCCCAGGTGCTTCCCAGCAGCGTTGCGCAGGGGAAGGCCGTCGTCGTGACGCCGATGCCCTGGTGGAAGCGGATGCCGGCCGGGCCGTCCGCGGTCATGATATTCGGGATTCCGTAGAGCGGGTTGTTGCCGTAGCCGAAGGTGTTTGCCAGGCCGACATTGGGCTGGCCGCCCAGCAGGCAGGCAAGATCCTCCACGGGCAGCGCGGAAACAAACTCCTTCAGGCTGATCTTTCCGTCCGCGACATCCTGGAGCTTCATGCCGATTCCGCGGCCGAAGTTTTTGATCCGGGGTACGGCCCGCACTTCCGGCGTGGAGTGCAGATCGTCGTGGGACATAGGCGAGAGGGCGGTAGCTCCAAAGTCATTGCAGGGACCGGTGGGGAGCTTTTCCCAGGTTCCGTCCGCCAGGAGGCGCTTTTCAAGGCAGGTGGGCGCCATGCGGGAGGTCAACTGCCGGACGATCCGGTTTTCCGGAAGCGTCCAGGTGTTTTCCAGCCATTGTCCGTCCCGCACGCTGGTGCCGACGAAGAACCGGTATTCACCGGCTTCAAGCACCCAGGCGGAGCGCGCGACTTTTCCGAGATCGTCATAGCTGGCCATCTGAGCGAGCGGGAAGCGGATCACGATCTGTTCACTCTCTCCCGGAGCCAGCAGTTTTGTTTTCCGGTAACCGGCCAGTTCTTTGGCCGGTTTTCCCAGCAGACCCTGCGGGGCACTGTAATAGACCTGTACGACTTCCTTGCCCGCACAGTCTCCTTCATTGGTTACCAGCACGCTGATTTCCGCATCATCCGCGGTGAAAAGGATTGTTTGCCGCGTCAGGGAGAAACGGGTATAGCTCAGGCCGAAACCGAAGGGATAAACAACCTTTTCCGCCATGCCGGGGAGGGTCTCAAAATACCGGTAACCGACATAGATGTCCTCATAGTAATGGACATAGTCCTCGCTGTCATAGAAATCCGCGCACCCGGGATAATCTTCCAGGTCGGCGGCATAGGTATCGGTGAGCTTTCCGGAAGGGGAGGCAAGGCCCGCCAGCAGTTCAGCTTCGGCACAGCCGCCCTCCATACCGCCCTGGAAAGCCAGCAGCAGGCCTTTGATCCGCGGGTTATCCCGGAAGCAGGCGGTTTCCACCATGCCGCCGGCATTGATCACGACGATCGTTTTCTCAAAGGTCCGGCTGACGGTTTCCACCATGCGCCGCTCCGCGGCGGACAAATAGAAATCGCCGCGTTCAAAGAGCACGTCGCTCATGCTGACCGCGTCGCCGGTGACAGGGGCCTTCCGGGTGATTTTAGCCCGGGGTGATTTCCGGTCCCAGCCCTCGCCGGAGAAGCGGCTGATCGAAACAACAGCCGTGTCCGTAAAGGATCGGGCGTTCCGGAGCATCTCCTCCGGGATATCGGGCTCGGCAATCATACCCGGTGCCCAATGGGCAGCGTACTGTTCCGCGACATACTGTCGGTAGAAGTCCACGGTATCCTGAAAAACGGCTTCTTTGCCGAGCACTTCGGCAAACCCGTCGGCAATATTCCTGATATAGGGCACGGTTACGTCTCCGCTGCCTCCGCCGCCCTTGACATAGTCGGCGGTAGCCTTGCCGAACAGGGCAACCTTGCAGTCCGGCCTAAGCGGAAGCGCGTTCCCTTCGTTTTTCAGCAGCACCATACCTTCCCGGGCGGCCCGCCTGGAAAGCGCGATATGCTCTTTGCCGGCGGTAACCCGGCGTCCGTCCGCTCCAAGCGGGATGCCGGGCAGAAAACGCGCGCGAATCCATTTTTCCATGAGACAATCCTCCTGTACGGCTGACGGGTGATCCGTCAGAGATCTTTATAGTATTTCTGCAGAACGAAGAATGCCGGTTTCCGGCAGGTTTTGGTCTCGTCCAGCAAACCCTTCCGGTTATAGTATTTCTGGATGCTGCTCGTGCGCCGGGGACAGCGGAAATCGTACAGGATCCAGGGGGATATGCCCTGGATATAATCGATTTTCAGCAGCGTTTCCATCTGCAGTTCATAGACGCGGGCCTGGTATTCCTCCGTTCCCTTGCGGTCGCCGGGACCGGTGTTTCCATGCATCGCATCCGCGCCGAATTCCGTAATGACGACCGGTTTGGCCGGGTCGCTGTTGGCCATCAGCTCCGGCAGCTTGCTGAAGTCCGGGGTATACCAGCCGCAGTATTCGTTGATGCCGATTACGTCGAGATGATCCGCGAGCCTGTCCGCGATCCGGTTCTCCCGGACGTCAACCAGGCAGGCGGCGGAAACAAGGCGGGACGGATCCGCCGCATGGGCGTACTCCGCCAGACGCGACATGAAGGACAGGCGGATGTCTGTGTCCGCGTTTTCATTGCCGACAGACCAGATGACGACCGACGCGCGGTTATAATCCCGGCTGATCAGTTCCGCCAGCTGGTTGTGCGCGTCCCGGTATGTTTCCTCCCGGTCAAAGCGGATGGCCCAGTATACCGGGATTTCTTCCCAGAGCAGCATGCCGAGCTCGTCCGCGAGCCGCGCCATGTTCTCATGATGCGGATAATGGGCGAGCCGCATGAAATTGCAGCCGAGTTCTTTGGCCAGCCGGATGTTTTGGATCCGCTCATCCTCTGTCAGCGCCCGGCCGTTCCGCACGCTCTCCTCATGGGTACTGATCCCTTTCAGGAATACGGGTTTCCCGTTGAGCAGGATCTCCCGCCCCTTTGTCCGGATCTCCCGGAAACCGACGCGGTCGGAGACGGCGTCGTCTCCCAGACGCAGGGACACGTCGTACAGGCGGGGACGGTCCGGGGACCACAGTTCCGGCTTGGCCGGAATGACAGCCTCACAGGTTCCGGAGCTGAGCTGCAACTCCCGGCGGAGCCCGAGCCCGGGGATTTCCAGGACGGCGGCCGCGTCAACCGGCGCGGAGGCGGAAACAGCCAGGGACAGTTTGTCGAAGCGTCCGTCCGGGAGCAGGTTCAGGCGGAAGGTACGGATAAAGACATCCGGAACACGGATCAGGCTGATATCCCGGAAGACGCCGCCGTAATTGAACCAGTCGGTGTTTTCGGTCGGAACCTGTTCCGGACGCCGGGTATTATCCACGCAGAGGATGATCCGGTTGTCTTCCTTCAGGAAACCGGTGATATCAAAGCAAAAAGGCGTGGACGCGCCGCGGTGCATGCCGAGGTACTGCCCGTTCAGGAATACGCGGCAGAGCATGGAAGCCGCGCCGATGCGGAGGAAAACGCGCCCCGGAACCGCGGGATCAGACCGGAACCGCCGGGTGAAGACCATGGGGCCTTCATAGAGCAGATACCTTTCCGCCAGGGTGTTCCAGCAGGCCGGGAGCTCCACGGTCTCCCATTCGTCAAAGGAATAATCCACGGGCAGCGTAAAGCCCTTGTCGTCCGTGTATCTTTCCAGGAACCATTTCTGGCGCAGGCAGGTATCGTACTGGTCGACCGCGTAGTGCCACAGCCCGTTCAGCGAAGTGACGTCCCGGCCGCCGGTAAAGATCAGATCCCGGCACGTGGCCTGCGGGGTTTCGTATTCGCCGGTATAGTCTTCCAGATGGATATCTGACATGTATTTGTTTGCCATATTTCAACCTCGTTTCACTGCACAGCGGTTAGAAAAGATACCGGCCCTTATTCACGATCCGGGATTTCCCGCCAATGACGATCTCGGTCCGGACGGGCGTGTCAATCTCATACCGGATCCCGCTGTCCGTATATTTCCAGAAGGACCGGATCCGCCCGTGGACGGTGTCGAGCACTGCGCCGAGGCTGTTCAGCCGGGGATCGGGACGCGGCTCGATCCGGACGGCGGCATAGCCCGGTTCAGCCGGCTGAATGCCGCAGGCCACGCCGAAGACCCAGTCCGCCACGGAACCGTAGGCGTAATGATTATAGGAGTTCATATCATCGTCCCAGAAGGTGCCGTCCGGCTTGATGCTGTCCCAGTGTTCCCACATGGTGGTGGCACCTTTGGAAACCGAATACAGCCAGCCGGGATATTCCCTGCGCAGGAGCAGGGACCAGGCGATGTCCGCGTATCCGTAGCGGCTCAGTTCATGCAGGAGGTAGGGCGTGCCGACCAAGCCGGTCTGCAGTTTCATGCCGCAGGCCCGGACCTGCTCCGCCAGCGCGTCGGCCAGGGACTGGGGATCGTCGGAAAGGTTAAAGTGCAGGGTCAGCACCTTTTCCGTCTGGGTGTTCAGCCGGTCTTTGAAACGGGCTTTATAGGCAGCGGCGATGCGCGCGTGCAGGGCTTCGTATTCACGGACGTCTTTGCCCAGCAGCTTTCCCGCGCGGATGACAATATCGACCGAGTTGGCGTAAAACGCGCTGCAGATCAGGTCGTCGTTGCTGTAGCCGCGCTTGGACAGTTCGATATTTGCGGGAACGTAGCCTTCCGGCCAGTCCAGAGCCAGCCAGTCGCCGTAGGTCCAGCAGCCGGTCCACAGATCTTCCGTAGTAGAGACGGTGGGGATATAGGCGATCCACCGGACCATGGCGTCATACATCTCCGAAAGGAAGGAGATGTCGCCGTAGGTCTGGTACAGCTGCCAGGGGATGATGGTCACCGCGTCGGACCAGGCGCCGCCGCCGGGCTTGTAGGCGGTCAGGCTCGGCACAACCTCGGGAACCCAGCCGTTGTCATGCTGGGCGGCACGGACGTCCGCCAGCCATTTCCGGAAGAACTGCCGGACATCGTACTGCAGGGTCGCGGCGCGGCAGAAGATCTGGCCGTCGCCGGTCCAGCCGTAGCGCTCGTCCCGCTGCGGGCAGTCTGTGGGGATATCCAGGTAATTGCCTTTCTGGCTCCAGATGATATTGCTGAAGAGCTGGTTGAGCATCGGATCGCTGCTGTCCAGCCAGCCGGTGCGCTTCATCTCCGAATGCAGCACGACGGCATGGATCTGATCGGCGGTGAAGCCTTCCGGGGCCTCGTCGATCCGCAGATAGCGGAAACCGAAGAAGGTAAACCGCGGTTTATAGCTCTGGCGGCCTTCCCTGCAGATATAGTGAAGCTGGCTGCGGGCGGAACGGTAATTGCCCGTGTAGAAATTGCCGTCCTTATCCAGCACTTCCGCCGTTGAAAGGGAAAGCTTTTCCCCGGCACGGGCGTCCGTTTCAAAGGCCATATAGCCGGTCAGGTTCTGGCCGAAATCGATTACCCATTCGCCGCGGGGCGTGCGGAAGGAGGCCCGCGGCCAGACGGTTTCCTGCTCATGAACCTCCGGACCTTCCTGGGGGATCAGCATGGATTTCGGATAATCGCAGGTGATGGCCGGGACATAGGAAAGCGTCCGGGTCATATCCACGTCTTCACCGATAAAGATGCCGCTGAGGGTGACAGTGCTTTCGGAAACCTCCCAGGAGTCGTCCGTCAGGATGGTTTCCTCGCTGCCGTCTTCATAAACCAGACGCAGGGCGGCGATGAGCATGGCGGGCAGGAACTCATCCGGATTCTTTGTGCCGGTCCAGGGCGCGTTGGTCCGGCGGTACCAGCCGTTGGCCACGGTAATCTCCAGGGTGTTTTCTTCCTTCAGCAGGTCCCTGACGTCATAGCACTGCACCTGAAGGCGCTTGCTGTATTCCGTCCAGCCCGGGGCGAGGATGAAACTGCCGACCCGGCGGCCGTTGAGCACCGCCTCATAGACGCCGTCACAGGTCACTTCCAGCGCTGCGGAACGGAGGGGTCTGCCGCAGGAAAAAAGCCTGCGGAACACAGGCACCACGGTGGACGCAGCCCCGTCCATCCTGATCCAGGACGCGTTGCGGATGATCATGACGATATCCTCCTGCTCTGTGAAATCTGATCTTTCATATTCTGATACTGATTCTATATGTTATAGTTCACTCTAAGTCAAGCAAATAATACTTGACGGAAGAGCGGAAAAATGGTTTATGATTATATCAGACAGATTGCAGCATGATATCGGGGGAGAGAAAAGGAATGCGTATCCTGAACTTTGGCTCTCTGAACGTGGACTATGTATATAACGTGGATCATTTCGTCCGGCCGGGCGAAACCCTGGCGGCTTTGTCCCGGGACGTAAAGGCCGGCGGAAAGGGACTGAATCAGTCCGTTGCGCTGGCCAGGGCAGGCGCGCCGGTCTGCCACGCGGGCTGCCTGGGCGCGGGCGGGGAGATCCTGAAAAACATGCTGGACGAAAACGGCGTGGACACTTCGCTCCTGCTTCCTGTGGATGAAATGCAGGGCCACACCGTGATCCAGGTTGACCGGCAGGGGGAGAACAGTATTCTGCTGTACGGCGGATCAAACCGGTGTATTCCGGATGAATACATCCGCCGCGTGATCGGGGCGTTCGGGGAGGGCGACTGGCTGATCCTGCAGAACGAGATCAACGGGCTGCCGCTGATTACGGAGCTTGCGGCCCGGCAGGGAAAGCATATCGTTCTGAACCCGTCGCCCTATGACCGGTCGCTGGAAGCAATCGACCTGAACAGGCTGGACTGGCTGCTGGTCAACGAGATCGAGGCGGAACAGGCCTCCGGCGAAAAGGAACCGGATCGGGCGTGGGAAAAACTGCATAAGCGGTATCCCGCGCTGTCGCTGCTGATCACGCTGGGCGGCAGCGGCAGCATGGCGTACCGTGCCGAAGGCGGACATGTCGAAACGCATTACGAAGCGGCTGTCCGGGTGAAAGCGGCGGACACGACGGCGGCGGGGGACACCTATACGGGATATTTCATCGCCGGGCTGACAGAGGGCAAGCCCCTCCGGACCTGTATGAACGAGGCAAGCCGGGCCGCGGCGATTGCGGTGACTCGTCCGGGCGCGGCCGGCTCGATCCCCTGGAGAAAAGAACTGGACTGACAGGGGGAAGGGGGAAATATACATGGCATTTTCTTTTTTGACGGGAAAGAACAAAAAAACGGCGGCCCAGGCTCATGAGGGCACGCCGGCGATCCGCTGCAGTATCTGCACGGGAGAACAGGTGGCAGGGTTCCGGAACGGACAGACCGGCCGGTTTGAAGAAGTGATGCTGATCCGTTCCTCCGCAGACTTGGAGGAATTCAAACAGCGGTACGGGATCAGCGGGGAGATCGAGAAGATATATTGAATTGGGGGCTTTCCGGTCGCTCCCAAACCCCTTCGGATTATCCTAATCCCTTGATCATGGCCAGGTCGCCGTAGAGGATGGAATCGTCGCCGAGGGAGGCGGTCTTGATCTCTACGGTGGACCGGATGGTGGGCATGCAGTAGCGGTCCACTTCGGCCAGGATTTTCTTCAGGAAGGCGTCGCCGAGGGCTTCGATGACGCCGCCGCCGTAAAGCACCAGGTCCGGGGAAATGGTGTTGATCAGGTTGCCGGTGGCGACTGCCAGCCAGTGGCAGGCGCGGTCCACGGCTTCCTCCGCCACCTGGTCTCCGGCCTCCAGGGCTTTGACCAGCTTCTTGGAGCGGAAAACGCCGTCTTTGATCGCTTCCTCCATCACGGAGGATCGGCCGCGGCCGATCTGCTGGCGCATATAGGCGGTCATGCCCTGCTTGCTGGAGAAGGCTTCCAGGCAGCCGCGCTGGCCGCAGTTGCACAGCGGGCCTTCCGGATCGAGGATCATATGGCCGTATTCGGCCGCCTTGAACTGGTTGCCGGTGAAGAGTTTGCCGTTGAGAACCAGGCCGCCGCCCATGCCAGTGCCGACGAAGAAGCCGACGATGTTCTGATAGCCCTTGCCGGCGCCGAAGTGATATTCACCCAGGACGCCCAGGTTGACGTCGTTGCCGACGAAGAAGGGAACGCCGAACTCCTTGCGCATGGCGGAGGCGATGTCATAGTCGCGCCAGGGCAGGTTCGGCGTAAAGAGGACGATGCCTTTATCCTGATCGATCACGCCGGGGGCGCAGGACGCCACGGCGTTCAGTTTTTTCTTATCGATGCCGGATTCCCTGATCATCTCATTCACGACGCTGATGATGACCTTTTCCACATCGGCGGAGCCTTCGCCGCCGCTCTTCGAGCGCTTTTTCAGGCGATAGATGATCTTGTCCTTCTCGTTGAAGATCGCGCCGAGCACCTTGGTGCCGCCCACGTCCAGACAGATGTTGTAACTTTCAGCCACAGTGGAACCCTCCTTATCAATTCATAATTCACAATTCATAATTCATAATGATATCAGGTTTTTCTGAACTTGCGGAGCCAGCCAAACAGGCCACCTTTTTCTTCCGGTACGGATTTATCCTTTACGCCGGCAGAGAGGACAACCTCAGGTTGAGGCGGGTGCAGCGATACTTTCCGCTTGCTGAAGTAACGGTAGAGCGCTTCCTGGGAGGAAGTGCCTTCGCTGCCTTCTTCCAGGACATAGGTACCGTCCGGCTGCATCTGCCAGCCTTTTTCCCTGTCGACGCGCAGGGCGTCCAGAATCTCGTTGAGCTGTTCCCGGGTATCCGGGGTGACGGCTTCCATAAAGGCTTCCACACGCCGCTCCAGGTTCCGGTTCAGCAGGTCGCCCGACCCGATGAAAAGGCGCTGGTCTTCGCCTTCGCCGAAGCTGTAGATCCGGGAATGTTCCAGCCAGCGGCCGACCACGCTGACGACAGTGATGTTGTCTGTATAGCCGGGAACGCCGGGACGCAGGGAACAGATACCGCGGATGAAAAGCTCCACCCGGACGCCGGCCTGGGAGCATTCGATCAGCTTATCCATGACCTCGCGGTTGTTCAGGGAGTTGACCTTGATCGCAACCCGGCCGTTCTCGCCCTTGGCGATCTCCCGGTCCAGCATTTCGAGGACCCGGGGCTTGAAACTCAGCGGTGCGATCCACAGCTCGTTCATTTCCGGCGGGATCTCGCCCTTTTCGAGAGCGGCAAAGGCTTCTTCCGCCTCCCGGCCGACTTCCGGACGGGTGGTGATCA
>CAZUXV010000068.1:0-14242 GCA_964624445.1 uncultured Oscillospiraceae bacterium
TATCATCTGATCCGTCCCCGTCGGAAAAAAGTGGTTCTTGTCGATCATAACGAGTTGGGTCAGGCTGTAGCCGGACTGGAACAGGCTGAAATTATCGGGATTATTGATCATCATCGTCTTGCAGACGTTCAGACCGGCAATCCCGTATACATGCGCAATGAACCTGTCGGATCCACCACCTCCATCATTGCGTCGATGTATCAGGAGCATGGATTGATGCCTTCTCCCAAACTCGCAGGGCTGATGGCTTCAGCTATCATTTCCGACACGGTTATGTTCAAAAGCCCCACCTGTACACCCCATGACAAGATCCTCGCCGAAAGACTGGCACGTCATGCAGAAATAGACTGTGAAGAGCTTGGAAAAGCGATGTTCTCCAGGGGCGTTTCACCTGATATGCCTGTTGACGATCTGTTGAAGTATGACATTAAAGAGTTCCATCTTACATCTCACTCCCTCGCCATTTCGCAGATCACCACAGTCGATTCAACTCCTTTCCTGGAGAAAAAAGATGATTTGATAGCTTCAATGGAAAAACTCAGAAAAGAAAAGCAATATGATATCGTAATCATGATGATCACCAATGTTCTGAAAGAAGGCACTGAACTTCTTTTTGCCGGTGATTCGGAAATCATCCGTAATGCTTTTACTCCTGAAGATCTGCGTGGAAATCATGTATTCCTGCCCCAGGTTCTTTCCCGTAAAAAGCAGATTGTACCGGCCCTGTCCCAGATCTGGGGATAATATCAGCATCAAAAAACCGCATGCGGTCCACGTCCCGCATGCGGTTTTTTTTTTTGCCTTTACATATCTGATACGCTGATCAGCTCTCCGTTGTATTCGAGCATGACCGTTTTTCCGCTGCCGTAGATTACCTGAATATCAGTGGGATTCAGAATGATCTCCTGCGGTTCGAACACTTCGGGATCCCCTACTTCTGAGCGCCACATGATCCGTCCGTCAATATCAATCGCAACCGGATCCGGTCCGTCTGTACCTGCAACATACAGAACCCCGGACTCGTCGTCAATGGTAATCACCGAAGCGTCTCCGATTGAGCACTCGTCTTTCATGATCGTCCATACTTCAGTTCCGTCCATCAGATCCAGCATGGTAAGACCGTATGCCTCGTCGTATACATAGACCATCGGATCGTCTTCCGTGCCGCCCATGAAAGCTTTCAGGGTAATTGGACTATTATTCAGCTTCACTGCCTCTGTATAGCCCCAGTTCGGAATATCATTGATAAAACATCCGACGCGGACATATTCCCAGGTCGCATCCCCTTCTGAAACCTGTTCATAGGCCGCCACAACAGAAACATTGAACTCATTCCAGTCAAGGATGATTTCGCCGTTGCCTATGATTTCTTCCCTGGTCATCTCATCGTTGTTTTGCAGGGTTTCAGCAGGTTCAAATTCCGGAGCGGGCTTCAGGTGTTTCTTCAGGATATAGCCTTCCTGTCCCTCATATTCACAGCGGATAAACAACTCTGCCTGTTTCCTGTAATTTCCGGATGCATATTGGCTGTAGTTGTTGCTGCAATACAGAACAATCGAACCGAGCGGCACTTTTGCAAGGACGGTACCGGTTTTGTCCGGCGTAGCGCGGAGGGAAACATATTCTCTGCAGTTTACAACCCGCATCGCACCGATATAGTATTGATCTTTCTCAACTGTTTTTCTTGCAGCGAATGCCATTGTACAGGTAATGCAAAGGATAATCGTAATAAAAAACGAGACAATTCTTCTCATTGTTCTTTTCCTCCTTTCTATACCTGTATTTTTTTATATTTTACTCCATTTTGTCATATTTCTCAAGCAAGAACACGAAAAAAACCGTTCTCCCCTTGCTGAGTTTGTATATATAGATATAATGTTTTGTATACAGTATGCGGTCTTGTGGACTGCAGGAAAGCGGTGTTGTATCATGAATGCTGAACTGATCGTCTTTATCCTCTATCTGCTCTTTATGCTTGGTATCGGCGTATACTTTTTTGTTAAAGGACGCGGTACAGGCGAAAAGGAATACTTCCTTGGCGGCCGGAAAATGGGTCCTTGGGTTTCTGCTCTTTCCGCAGGTGCATCCGATATGAGCGCCTGGGTACTGATGGGACTTCCCGCGTCGATCTATGCGTACGGCATCGGTCAGTCCTGGATCGCCATCGGGCTTGCTATCGGCTATGCGTTAAGCTGGATCTTCGAAGCGCCGCGCCTGCGCCGTTTTTCCATTGCCGCTGACGACTCGATTACCCTTCCGCAGTATCTGACAAACCGTTTCAAATCATCCAGCAAAGTTCTTCAGATCCTCTGTGCTGTGATCTTCCTTGTTGCATATACAATCTATGCAGCATCAAGCGTTAAGGCCTGCGGTACCCTTTTCAATACAGTGATCGGCCTTGATCCGACAATTGCAATGTATATCGCTGCAGCGATCATTGTTGCCTATACGTTTATGGGCGGTTTCAGCGCTGTATGTTGGACAGACTTCTTCCAGGGCCTTCTGATGCTGGGTGCGCTTCTGATCGCCCCGATTTTCGCTCTTGGTATGCTGAACGCTCAGCCCGGACACATGACAATGGAAGCGCTTGCTGAAGCCAACCCGAATTACTGGAACTTTTTCCCGGACTGGCAGACTGTGGTTTCCGGCCTGGCCTGGGGCCTCGGATATTTCGGTATGCCCCATATCATTATTCGCTTCATGTCTGTCCGCAGCGACAAGGATCTGAAGAAGAGCGCAAAGATCGGCATTTCCTGGAATGTACTGATTATTCTGTTCTCTGTGGCTGCAGGATGCATCGGCCATCTGTTCCTCGGCGAAGTCTCCGATTCTTCCACCGTCTTTATTCAGATGGTGCGTGCAATTTTCCCGTCTGTGATCTCCGGTATCCTGCTTTCCGCCATTCTAGCCGCGTCCATGTCTACCGCTGATTCTCAGCTGCTCTGCGCGTCTTCCGCGTTTGCGTCTGATGTGTACAAGCCTGTAATCAGAAAGAATAAATCCACTGACAGGGAAATGTTCTGGGCCGGCCGCTATGTCGTGCTGATCATTGCGATCATTGCCGTTCTGATTGCTTCAGATCCTAACAGCAAGAGTATCATGGGCCTTGTCGAAAACGCCTGGGGTATTTTCGGCGCTGCATTCGGTCCCGCGATCCTGCTGAGCCTTTTCTGGAAACGGTTCACCTTCAAAGGCGCTGTGGCTGGAATTCTGGTTGGTGCGGTTGTTGACATTGTCTGGCTCGCGTTCATCGGATTGGGCGTGTATGAGATCCTGCCCGGTTTTGTGGCCGGTATGATCGCCGCAATTGTTGTTACGCTGATTGACAAGGAACCTGATCCTGAAATCCAGGCGCTGTTTGACCGCGCCAGTTCCGGAGAAGTCGAGTAACCAACGTACCTGGCAGAGCAAAAACGGTCCGGCATCAGCCGGACCGTTTTTTGATATGAAAAGAGCACGCTTTTCAGCGTGCCCGCAGGAAACTTATTCAATATTGAAGCGCTTCTTGAAACGGTCAACACGGCCGCCCGTGTCAACGAGCTTCTGCTTGCCGGTGTAGAAAGGATGGCACTTGGAGCAGATATCCACCTTCATCTCTTTCTTGGTAGAGCCGGTCTCAAAAGTTTCACCGCATACGCAGCGAACCACGCACTTACCATACTGGGGATGAATATTTTCCTTCATTGCTGTTTCACCTCTTTCGCGTATGCAATGGCGGTTAAACCGCAAAATGTATATTAACATATTCCCGTATCCATTGCAAGCATTTTTTCACAGAATATGCTATAATTCTGTTGTCAGAGACGGAGGTGATCCTTTGGCAGTCGAGAGGCTCGCGGTTTTTTCCGCAGAAGAACGTGCGGTCTATGCGCTCGTCTCTGTCAATGACGGAATGACAGCCAGGGACATTGCTTCAAAGCTGAGTCTTTCTCGTTCAGCTGTCAACCATATTCTCTATTCTTCCGCTCTGATGCATGAATTATGTTTTCAGGATAAGACCTATCGCTGGCATGCGCTGATCCGGCAGTCGCCGGTTCATGATGGTCTGTATGAGTTTTCAGGCTGGTACGGAACCGTCCGCGAATTTCTGAACACACCTGAAAAGGAATGGCTTTCTTCCCTTCAGGAAGGCTGTAAAAGGATCGGACGCAATCTGAACGATACCCGCGGTTTGCTTCATTCCTTTCTTGATACACGTAGCGTAATGATATCCCTTTTCCGTGATCTTACCGAAATGACTGATATGGCCTTTTCCGATTGGGAGATCGTGTTCGAGCTGAGGATTAACCGGGCCAGAATGATCCGCATATATGCCGATGTACTGGTTATTACACCTGATAAGGTTTTCAGCCTGGAATTCAAGATGAAAAGCACCGTGGATCCTGACGAAGTGCTCCAGGCAGCAAAATACTGTCCTTTCCTTGAAGTGATCTTCGGTCCGCGCTATGAGCCTGTTCCGGCGCTCGTTCTGACGGCTGCTTCGGAACTGTTTGATTTTGTTCCTATCGGAAACAGCGACATGATGCTTCCGGTTTCATCGGGAAATATGCTTTTTAACATTTTTAATGAATACCTCGGTTTTCTCGCCTGACAGACGTCTGATATCGATGTGAAAATTACGTGAAACCAAAGGGAATAGGTTCTGCAGTGTCGAAAAAAACAAGGTTGATTTATTTGAAAGGATGGATCATTCATTTATGATCAGATCAGAACAGGAAAAACATTTCGATGTCGGCGGCCAGGCCGTAATGGAAGGCGTCATGATGCGTTCGCCGACTGCTACCGCAGTTACAGTCAGACGTCCGGACGGTTCAATGGTCACGAAACTGACGCCCTTCGTTCCTCTCAAGAATAAGCATCCGTGGATGGGTAAACCCTTTATACGCGGAATTATCAATATGGGCACTATGCTCTATTACGGCATGAGCACCTTGGAAGATTCCACCAAAATGCTCGGTATGCTGGATGAAGAACCGACAATGTTTGAAAAGTGGCTTGCAAAAAAGCTTGGAAAAGGTGTTGACAAGATCGTCATGGGCATGGCGATCGTATTGGCTGTGATCCTTTCTGTCGGCTTGTTCATGGCACTTCCCGCGCTTGTTGAAAACCTGCTGAAGAACGCCGGTATGTCTTCCATCGGTTATACGCTGATCAGCGGACTCTTGAAGGTTGCGCTTCTTGTCGGCTATATGATCTTCTGCGGTTTTGTTCCCGACGTCAGGAGAACCTTCCAGTATCATGGTGCGGAACACAAATCAGTCCATTGCCATGAATCCGGCATTTCCTTAACACCGGAAAATGCGCAGACTTTTTCCCGTCTTCATCCCCGCTGCGGAACCGCTTTTCTGCTGATTGTCTTCTGTATAAGCATTCTCCTGTTCCTGTTGATGAATGTCACGGTGCTGAAGCCTGTCTCGAACTACTTCCTTCGTTTTCTGGCTCACCTTGCAATGCTTCCGGTTGTCGCCGGTATCAGTTACGAAGTATTGATGGGATTGGCTCACTCCAGGAGCAAGGCGGCGTGTATCCTGCGCTGGCCGGGTATGCAGATGCAGCGTCTGACCACCCGGGAACCGGATGAAAAGATGCTTGAATGCGCTATTGTTTCGGTGAACGTTGTCCTTAACGGAATCCCTGACCATGCAGCCAGAACGCCAGAAGGATGGGCTGTGTTCAAAGATTACCGGGAATCTGAACCCGGTTATGTGCCTCCCGCGAAAACAGAGCCGGATGAAGAATCTGAAACCGGCGACGGTCCTGACCCGGTACCTGAATCATGACACCCCGTGATCTGATCCGCAGTACGGCGAACCGTTTTCTTTCTGCCGGTATCCCTGATCCTGAAAATGACGCCGCTCTTCTTTTGTCTTATTTGACCGGAAGACCTGCGCTTGAACTGCGCCTGGATACAGATACTGAAACAGAGCCGGCTCTGATCACTGCTTATCAGATTCTTGCAGAAAAACGAGTAAGCAGGATACCGCTGCAATACCTTATCGGAGAGATGTCCTTCTACCGTCGTCTGTATAAAGTCGACCCCCGCGTCCTGATTCCCCGTCCTGAAACAGAACTTTTGTGTGAGTGGGCGCTTGATATACTGAAAGACATCCCTTCTCCCCGTGTGCTTGATCTCTGTTGCGGCAGCGGTTGCATCGGCCTGACAATCAAAGCCGAACGTCCGGACGCTGTCGTAACGTTGTCCGACATATCGTCTGACGCGTTGAATGTATCCGCTGTGAATGCTGTCCGTCTTTCTCTGGATGTTTCCATCTGTCAGTCGGATCTTCTCAGCGCATTGAACGGATCCTGTTTTGATCTGATTATTTCCAACCCGCCCTATATCCCGTCTGAAGATTGCAGCCAGCTACAGCCCGAAGTCCTGAACGAACCCAGGCTTGCCCTGGACGGCGGGCCCGATGGATGTGATCTGTATCGGAGGATTATCAGTTCAGCCGGATCTGTTCTCGGTTCCGGAGGGAAACTGCTCATGGAACTTGGAATAAATGAATCTGTTCAGCTTTGCTTACTGCTGTCTGAATATGGATTTACAGGTATTGAAGTTCGAAAAGATTACGCCGGAATCGACAGAATGATCCTTGCAGTGCTGCCTTGAGGGAGAAAATATGTTCGAAAAACTTGAAGCGTTGACGGACCGCTATCACGAGCTGACAGAGGCTATTGCTCAGCCGGATGTCATCCTGGATTATCCGCGTTATCAGGCTTATCTCAAAGAACATTCTTCCCTTGAGCCCTTGATCAATAAGTTTGAAGCGTACCGCCGGACAGAAAAACAGATCGCAGAAACACATGAGTTGTTTAGCGACCCTGAACTTGAAGCGGAAGCGTCGGCCGAGCTGATCACACTTGAAGCGGAAAAAGAAAAGCTCCTCAACGAACTGAAAATGCTGCTTGTCCCTCCGGATCCGCTGGATGACAGGAACGTCATCATGGAACTCCGTGCCGGTGTCGGAGGCGAAGAAGCTGCACTCTTTGCCGGCGATCTGCTTCGAATGTATCTGAAATACGCTGACAGAAACCAGCTGAAAGCTTCAATCCTTTCCCTGAGTGATACGGATCTGGGCGGAGTGAACGAGGCTCTCCTGTTGATATCCGGTCCGGAAGCTTTTGCCCGGATGAAATTCGAAAGCGGCGTCCATTGCGTTAAACGCGTTCCTGTCACGGAAAGCGGCGGCCGCATCCATACGTCCACCGTCACTGTGGCCGTTTTCCCCGAGGCGGAAGACATTGAACTGACCATAGATCCTTCAGATTTACGGATTGATGTTTTCCATGCTTCCGGACACGGCGGACAGGGCGTCAATACAACTGACAGCGCTGTTCGGATCACGCATCTTCCGTCCGGCATGGTCGTGTCTTGCCAGGATGAACGCAGCCAGCTTGAAAACAAAGCAAAAGCCCTCCGTGTGCTTCGTTCCAGGCTTTTGGACAAAATGACGGAGGAAAAAGAAACGGCTGTTGCGCAGGATCGAAAGAATCAAATCCGTTGGGGCGATCGCAGCGACCGGATCCGCACCTATTATTTCAATCATGATTATGTTGTTGATCATCGCCTGAACCTTACAGTCAACCGGACAGCCAATGTCATGAACGGCGAACTCACTCCGTTTATAGACGCACTGCGCCTGGCTGAGAAGACGGAAAGAATGAATACCAGAACCGGGAGTGACCTCGTTTGAATACTCAACTGCTTGTTCCGACAGACGACACATATTCGCTCGCATCTGAGATTCTGAAAAACGGCGGACTTGTCGCTTTTCCTACTGAAACAGTCTACGGGCTTGGCGCCAACGCCCTTGACCGTAACGCTGTGCTGTCTATTTTTGCAGCCAAAGGACGGCCTGCGGATAATCCGCTGATTGTTCATATTCACAGCCGTGATCAGCTTGAACCGCTTTGCCTGATTCCCGACAATGCTTTTCCGCTTATGGACGCTTTCTGGCCCGGTCCGCTGACAATTCTATGCCATAAAAAACCGGCAATTCCGGATGAGGTTACAGCCGGCCTCCCTACTGTGGCGGTCCGTATGCCCTCTCATCCTGTCGCACGCACCATGCTGCAGGTATGCAATCTGCCTGTAGCCGCTCCTTCAGCGAACAGTTCAGGACGTCCCAGTCCCACAACCGCAGCACATGTCCTTGAGGATATGGACGGAAAAATCCCCCTGATCATTGACGGCGGGATGTGTGATGTCGGCGTTGAATCAACAGTGCTTGATCTTTGCCATGGGGATCCTGTTGTTCTTCGGCCCGGCGGAGTAACGCGGGAAATGATCAGCGATGTACTTCACTGTGAGGTGAATGTTGCCGGCAGTGTCCTGCGTCCGCTCCGTGAAAATGAACCCGCTCTTTCACCCGGCATGCGTTACAGGCATTATGCTCCCCGGGCTGTTGTCACTCTGGTTCAGGGCCCGGAAGATCATGTTGTTCCTTTACTCCGTAAGCTATGCAAGGAACAGGAAACATCAGGGAAACGTTCCTGTGTGCTTTGTTTCTCCGAACATGTCTCCCTGCTTTCCGACTGCAATCCGCATGATATCGGTTCTTCTTCCGCTCCGTCTGAAACAGCACACAGGCTGTTCGATATTCTTCGTCAATTTGACGATGAGGGAATGGAAATGGTTTTCAGTGAGGTTGTTCCTCCTGAAGGCATTGGCTTGGCTGTTATGAACCGACTCGGAAGAGCCGCTTCCTTCCGTATCATCCAGGCATAAATTGACGGCTCCGCATTTGCGGAGCCGTAATTGTCTGAATAGATCAGATTTTCAGCAGATCACTGAACGCTTTCAATGCGCCGTCTGTTTCATGCGCCAGCACCCGTTTTGCCAGCACCTTGCCCAGCTGAACGCCTTCCTGGTCAAAACTGTTCAGGTTCCACAGGAAGCCCTGGAACATGACCTTGTTTTCAAAATGCGCAAGCAGGGCACCGAGTGCTTCAGGTGTCAGACTTTCACCGATAATGATGCTGGACGGCCGATTGCCTGTAAATTGCTTGTTCAGGTTCTCATCATCCTTGCCGCAGGCGAAGGCCATAATCTGAGCGGCTACATTGGCACACAGTTTCTGCTGGCTGGTACTGCCCTGGATCATTACATCCACGCCGGCCTGATTATTGACAAAGCCGATAAACTGAAGCGGAATAATATCCGTTCCCTGATGCAGCAGCTGATAGAAGGAATGCTGTCCGTTTGTTCCGGGTTCACCGAAGATGATCGGACCGGTAGGATACGCCAGCGGTTCTCCCCTTCTGTTGACGCTCTTTCCGTTCGACTCCATATCAAGCTGCTGCAGATGGGCCGGAAAACGGCTCAGTGCCTGTGAATAAGGCAGGACTGCTGTGGCCGGATATCCCAGTGCATTGCGCTCATAGACGCCGATCAGCGCGTCCAGCATCGCGGCGTTTTTCATGGGATCATCCTGTGCTGAAAGCTTGTCTTCTTCCGCTGCGCCGTTCAGGAAACGGGCAAATACTTCCGGTCCGAAAGCCAGTGAAAGTATAGCTCCGCCGACGGAAGACGTCGAGGAATAACGTCCGCCGATAAAATCGTCCATAAAGAAAGCCGCAAGATAATCACTGCTGCCTGCCAGCGGTGAGGTTTCGCTGGTTACGGCGATCATATGCCTGGAGGCATCCAATCCGGCATTCTTCAGCGCATCTTTAACAAATGCTTCGTTTGTCAGCGTTTCCAGCGTCGTGCCGGACTTGGAGACAAGGATAAAAATCGTTTTGGAAGGATCAATTGATGCCAGAACTGCCGCTGCGTCATCCGGATCCACGTTGCTGATGAATTTCGCTTCCATTTTGAAGCTTCCGTTTTTCCGGGCCCAGTTCTCCAGCGCCAGATACATAGCCCGGGGTCCAAGATCGCTTCCGCCGATGCCGATCTGAACGACAGTTGTAAACTTATCTCCTTTTTCGTTCAGGATTTCACCTTCATGAACCTTGTTTGCAAAAGCAGCGATTTTCTTCTGCTGCTCCGTATAAAAGACGCGCTTATCCTTTCCGTCCGCGACAACAGCATTCCCAAGCTGACCGCGTGTCAGATGATGCAGTACAAGCCGCTTTTCGCCTGTATTGATCACAGCACCGTTGTACAGCTCTTCAAACTTGGAAGCAAGCTGGGCCTCTTCAGCCAGATCACAAAGAGCTTTGAGGATTTCATCATCTACTTGCTTGGCGGCATAAGAATACGTCAAACCGGCAGCCATCGGGACTTTGTATTGCTGAACCCTTTTAAGTCCTTCTTCTCCCTCCATAACCTTTTTTAAATCCACTCGCCTGCTCTGAGCAGTTTTTTTCCACGAGGCGAGTTTGTCCAGATCAATCCACTGATTCATTTTACGGAACCTCCGATATTTGTATGATAGCCATATTATAACTTTCGTTTATCCTGCTTTCAAGCGGTTTGTCATGAAAAAATCCCTGCACCTTGCAGGTACAGGGATGAAAGAGCTTTCTGATCAGCGCTTGCTGAACTGCGGAGCCCGGCGGGCAGCTTTGAGGCCGTACTTTTTGCGTTCCTTCATACGAGGATCGCGGGTCAGCAGTCCAGCCTTCTTCAGAGCGCCGCGCAGTTCGGGATCAGCCTTGCACAGAGCGCGGCTGATACCGTGACGGATCGCACCGGCCTGGCCGGTCAGACCGCCGCCGTTTACATTGACTACTACGTCAAAGTTTCCGGTATTGGTCAAGGTCAGGGGCTGACGAACAGTCATCTTCAGGGTTTCAAGACCGAAATAATTGTCGATATCACGCTTGTTGATCGTGATTTTTCCATCGCCGGCAACCAGACGGACGCGGGCAACGGCTTTCTTACGGCGACCAACTGCACTGTATTCTACCTTAGCCATTCTCTTTTACTCCTTTCCGCGTCACTTCAGATCCAGCACTTCAGGCTTCTGAGCGGCCTGCTCATGCTCGGCTCCGGCATAAACCTTAAGCTTCCGGGCCATCTGACGTCCCAGCGGTCCCTTGGGCAGCATGCCCACAACAGCACGGCGTACGGCAAACTCGGGCTTCTCAGCCATCAGCTTGCGATATTTGGTCTCTTTCAGACCGCCGGCATATCCGCTGTGGTGATAGTAAATCTTCTGATCCAGCTTCTTGCCGGTCAGTACGGCCTTGGAAGCATTGATGATAATCACATAGTCTCCGGTATCCATGTTCGGGGTATAGATCGGCTTGTTCTTGCCGCGAAGGATGTTCGCAACCTGGCTCGCCAGACGGCCCAGTACCATCCCATCCGCGTCGACAACGTACCATTTGCGGTCGATGTCAGCAGCCTTAGGAATAAATGTCTTCAAAGTACTTCCTCCTTGGGTTGATGGTTGAAGTTGTCCGTTCATGATGGTCGCATGTTCGGACCAGTGTCAATGGCTACCGGGGCTAGCGGAGCTATTGATTGCCAACCGCTATTTTACGTCAAACAACAAATGAAGTCAAGCATTTTCTTTGCCTGACTTCATTGTTTTTCAACATATCTGCGTTTTCAGAGATTGATTCCGGAAAAACGCAGCTTGTTCTCCAGTTCTTCAGATGAACCGTGGAAAACAATCCCCTGCCACCCGCATGCAACTGCACCTGCTACATTTGCCGGAGCGTCGTCAATAAAAATGCATTCTTCAGGTTGAAGCCCGAACTTTTCCGTGAACAGACGATAGATCCGGTGACATGGTTTCACCGTCTTTACATCACAGGATATCAGTTTTCCGTCAAACAGGCTGCTGACTGTAAACTTGGGCCAGTAATCATGCTGCGCTGCACTGGCGTTGCTCAGCAGATAAATCCCGTATCCTGCATCCTTGAGTCTTCTGATCAGTTCTTCCATACCGGGTATCATATCCCGCGGATAGGCCCATGTATAGAGCAGGGCTCTGACAGTATCCTTCAGTCGTTCCGGGAATCTTTCCAGAATCAAAGGTTCAGCCGTCTGTTCAGTCAGTATACCGGCGTCCATCTGCGCCCACTCCACAGACAGGAAAAGTTCGTTCATGATCAGCCGGCGATCCGTTTCATCCGTAATGCCCGCACGGTCCATAAAGTACCCGGGATCAAAACGAATCACAACGTTCCCCATGTCAAAAACGATATTTCTGATCATTCATGAACTCCCTGCTCTGCCGTTGGCAGTTCTTCTGCTGCAGCATGTGCTATACCCAGTTTTGCTTTGATCTTTTCAAAGCGTTTCCTGCGTTTTTCACGGATCGCAAGCCTCTCGCCCAGATCTCTCGCACCGACGCCGTAAACCAGATACAGGATCAGTCCTGAAATAATCATGATAAAGACAGTGGAGGCGCAACGGCGTCCGGACGCATTCATATTTACGTTGTTTCTGCCCTCATCCTCACACATGCTCTGTATGACCATCGCATAGGTCGTTCCCTCAGCTCTTTTAAACGTTGCTCCCATATCATATTCTGAAAACAGTGCGTTGAAATTCAGGGCAAATACAGCCAGTACACTGGGCAAGACAATTGGCAGTTTTACTTTAAGGAATGTCACAACCTGACTGGCCCCAAGATTACGGGCAGCGTCCTCCAGTTCATCGTCGATTGCATAGAATGCTGCTTTGATCATCCTGACTGCAAAAGGTAACTTGACTACCATATATGCCAATACAATCAGAATCCGCACGTTCTCCTTCATATAAAGGTTTTGTCCGAAAACATAGAATACGTTACCGTTGAAAAATGTTCTGTAAGAATAGCAAATCAGGATCGTCGGAAGCAGCCACGGAAACAACAGGCATGCTTCAACAAGCTTACCGCGTTTTTTCTTTTTATGCTTGAAAATATAGTTAACTGCAACAACAACAATAACACAAGCCAAAGCGGCGGCAATGGCTGACATAATAAAGCTCAGTCTGATGCCGCCCAGGGTCTTTTCATTGCCAAACACACCGGAAATGGCACCTTTGCTGACCATTTCCTTTCCTTTCCAGTTCTGATAAACATAATCCTGGTTTCCGAAATAATTGGACAGCGTCCATGAAGAGAAATCCAGAGCCTTGTTCCGGACGTTCCCCCAATTCTGGAAGGAGAACACAATAATCATGACAACAGGCGTCATATAGATGATGAAAAGAACATATGCATAGATATGTGCTAAAACATTGGCAACCGGATTCTGGATTTTCTGCTTGACTAATTTTGCCTTTGTTTTGCTTACAGAAAGATAATGGCCCTTGCTTTCATAATGATTCAGTACAAGTAACAGCGTGATCGTGCACATAGCCAGGATCACGGAAAGCAGGGCAGCCCGTGCCTGCGGAAATGCTTCATCTGCCACAGATGAGCCGGCCAGACGGACTATCTCCGGGTTAATGGAATTGTAACCCAGCAAAGTCGGTGCGCTCATAGCGCACAAACCTGTAATGAATGTCATAACTGTCAGTGAAAACAGTGTCGGGAGCAGCGTAGGCATTACGACTTTCAGCAACACCTTGAATGGCTTCGCACCAAGGTTTCTTGCGGCTTCAACAGTATTGTAGTCAATGCCCCTGATCGCATTTCTGAGAAACAGCGCATGGTTTGATGTACAGGCAAATGTCATCGTGAAAAGAACCGCATTGAAACCAGTAAACCATTGTTTATTCATCCCCGGGAAAAAATCTGCGATCCACTTCGTCATGAGTCCGTTCGGGTCATACAGAAACTGATATCCTGTAACCAATGCAACGCCGGAGTAAATCAGTGTTGTCATATAACCAAGCCGCAGGATCTTGGCTCCTTTGATATCAAAATACTCTGTTAATAATACAATGGAAATGCCTACAACGTTTACCGTAACGACAAGGCAAACAGCAAGCCTGATTGAATTCCACAGAAAAAGCGGCATATTCCCGGCAAAGAAAAAGCGGATAACAGCAAACGGATCCGGATTACCCGCTGCGTCTGTCTCCCTGAATACTGATGTCAGCGTATTGAAACAGGGAATAACCATAAAACCAAGAAAGAGATAGATAAAAAGAACACCGCCAAAGATTCCCCAGAGTTTTCCAAGGCCGTATTTTTGTTTGGCACCTGTCAGAGCCTGCACGAAACACACCCCCTTAGTAACTCATAATATCAACCGGATCGATATACAGGTTGACTTCATCACCAGGTTCGAAGATGCTGAGGCTTCCGTTCTTCTCCACAACCTTCAGAATTTGCCCGGCAGTCTGAATCGTATATTTGATAAACAGGCCGTAATACTCCTGCGATTCGACAACGCCGCTGAAAAG
>CAZUXV010000069.1:0-13978 GCA_964624445.1 uncultured Oscillospiraceae bacterium
CACGGCGTGCATCCCGCGGTCATCTGCCTGAAGTGGGCGGTGCAGCGCGGCCAGATCCCGATCCCGTTCTCCATTCATGAAAATGAATACGTTTCGAACCTGGAGTCCACGGTGAAGGATCCACTGACGGATGAAGAAATGAAGATCCTGAAAAGCGTGGACAAAAACTGCCGGCTGATCAAAGGCCAGGTGTTCCTCTGGCCGGGCGCAACATCCTGGCACGACCTGTGGGATGAAGACGGCGTTATCGTAAAGTGAAAAGGGGAGGCGAGAGGACATGCTGAAAGGGATCCCATCATTACTGACCCCGGAACTGCTGAAGATCCTGATGGAGATGGGCCACGGGGACGAGCTGCTGATCTGTGACGGAAACTATCCGAAGTTCGGCTGCCCGGAACGCTGCGTGCGCCTGGACGGACACGGGATCCCCGAGATCCTTGACGCCATCCTGAAGTTTTTCCCGCTGGATCCCTATGCCGAGCATCCCACGGTCCTGATGGCCGTGCTGCCGGACGATCCTTATAAGCCGGAGATCTGGGAAACCTACCGGGAGATCGGAAATAAATATGAAAAAAAAGGCCTGCGGGAAACAGCGGTCCAGAAGACGGAATTCTATCCCCGCGGAGCGAAATGTTACGCCTGTATCGCTACCAGCGAGAAAGCGCTGTATGCGAATATCATCCTGAAGAAAGGCGTCGTGTAATCCAATCAGACATTCAGGGCCAGAACCATTTTCATAATCCTTTTTTAGCAGAAAGCCGCGCCGGTCAGCGCGGTTTTCTGTGTGCAAAAACAGGACTGCATCACTTCGCCGGCAACACAGCCCTTTTATCTGAGAGTTGGGTCTCATTTCAGCGCCCGGACGGACTTGCCTTCTGTCAGCTCGGTGCTGAGGGTTACGATCCGGTGGGAGATCCCGTCATGATTGCCCAGCAGATCCAGCATCAGGTTGGCCGTTTCCCGGCCGATGCTCAGCTGGGGCTGGCGAATCAGGGTCAGGTCGGGGAAGATTGCTCCGAAGAGCTCCAGCTTGTCAAAACCGATGACAGACAGATCCTCCGGTACGCGGACGCCGCTGTGCTGCAGGGCCAGCATGGTGCCCAGGGTCATCTCGAAATTGGTGACGAACAGGGCAGTAGGCCTCTTTTTCAGCTTCAGCAGGGACTGTACGGCCTGATAGCCGCCATCCATCGTATAATCGCCGTAGCGGATGTAATCATCCGACGGGGTGATGCCGGCTTCCTTCAGCGCGTTCAGATAACCGGTCAGGCGCTGGTTGGTAGTATAGAGGTTGGGACTGCCGAGCACCAGGCCGATCTGCCTGTGTCCCAGTTCCGTCAGCTTCCGGACAGCCTGGTAGGACGCATGAATATTGTCGATGACAACGGCGCTGACTTTTCCGCGCAGGCTGTCGATCAGCCGGTCCACCAGCAGCACGGGGATTCCGGCGGAAAGAGCAGCTTTCAGATGGGCGCCTGTGGCGTCCGTGGCCATGTTGATCAGCCCGTCCACCCGGCGGTGAAGCAGGAACTCCACGGCTTCCTTCTCCCGCTTCGGATCGCTTCGGCAGTCGCAGACGATGACGGCATAATCGTGCTTCCGGAGGATATCCTCCATGGAAGAGATGATGGACGTGATGAACGCGTTGCTCAGCTCGGGAATGACAACGCCGATGACGCGGGTCTGCTGGGTCTTCAGGCTGCGGGCGACCTCGTTGGGGACATAGTGCAGCTTTTTGACTGCGGCCTCAATCAGTACGCGGTTTTTTTCCCGGACAGTTCCTCCGTTGAAATACTTAGAGATGGTCGCGAGCCCGAGACCGGTCTCACGGGACAGATCCTTCATCGTTGACGCCATGGATAAACCTCCTGTCTGACAGGTTTCACTTCCGGGAACATTAACGGTACATTTTCAACTAACAATTTATTCTATCATCAAGTTGAGATGAATGCAATACGAAACGTTTCTAACAAGCAAAGGTATGCTTTTAAGACGATAAAGAAGAATACAGAGCAACATAGAGAATGAAACGTTGTGCAGGAGCCTGCATTACGGTATAATGCAGACAGATAAAGAACCGCATAAAGACAGGGAGCGATGAACATGGCTGGACATGAGCGGGGAACGCATTTTGTGAGCAGATATTTTCTAAAGATGATGCTTTCATATTGTCTGGTAATTGTGATCGGACTCGGTCTTGTGTCGGTTTTCACCAACTCATGGGTGACGAACAGGCTTACAGAAAACGAATCCAGGATCGACCGGGAGATCGTGCTCCAGGCAAGAGATTACAGTGACGACCGGTACAGAACCGTCCAGAACATCTTCGCGCAGCTATATATGCCCCTGAGTTATTACGACAACTACAGCGTGATCGACTATCTGACTCCCCGCAAACCTGAAACCATGACCCGTGAAGCAAAACGGAAAGTTGTTTCGGGGTTCCTGCAGGACATTTGCAGTTCCAATACATTTATCGCGGATGTCTTCATTGTGGATTACAGCGACAGGGAAGTGTTCTTTTTTTCCAGAACGCCCGGAAGGGATACTTCACTGGACTATAATTTTTTCGGCTGGGAATTGCCGGGAGGTGGGGTTGATAACCGGACCCGGATCCTGTCCAACCATATTCCGGAATATATCAACAAAAGCAGCATCAACAATTTTGAGGTCATATCCTGGTGCATATACCTGTTTGACCTGAAGAATGCCATCCGATTCACCAATCCGTTGGGTTATATTGTCGTGAACGTCCGGGCGGACCATTTCAAAGAGACAGTCCGGACAGCGGAAGGGCTTAAAGGACTCCTCCTCGTGGTGGACCGCGACGGAACGACACTGTATGATTCCTCCGGCGGTGAAACGGGAAAGCCGTTCAACGGTGAACTGTACGGAATCACTGACCCGGACAGGGCAGAGTCCAACGAAAGCTATGTGATCAATATGCAGACATCGGACAGGACGGGATATCGGTTTATCAATATTGTCAGCCGCGACGTCATCCGCCGGGAGGCCGGATCCATCCGACGCAGCCTGTATGGAATCCTGGCGGTATGCGTGGCGCTGGCCCTTGTCATGAGTTTTGTTTCCGCACGGCTGTTTTCCAAAAGGATTAACCGGCTGGTGCAGAAAATGCGCAGGATGGATCTCGGGGAATTCAATGTAACTGCAGATGTGAAATCCAACGATGAAATCGGTTACCTGGAGCAGAGCTTCAACAGTATGATTACCCGGCTGGATAAACACATCCAGACAGCCTATGTATATCAGCTGGAATCGAAAACAGCGGAACTGAAAGCGCTGCAGGCACAGATCAACCCGCACTTCCTGTTCAACACCCTGGAATCTATCCGTATCAACGCGCTGGAACACCAGGATCCGGACACGGCGAAAATGATACACCTGCTGGGGAACCTGTTCCGGCGGCATATTCAGTCCTCCGGCCTCTTTTCGGAACTCAGGCAGGAAATCGATTATGCCGGCAGTTTTATGGAGCTTCAGAAGCTTCGGTATGCCGACGCGTTCGAATTCGTGACTGACGTACCACCGAAGCTGCTATGTCTGGGGGTTCCGAGGTTTATCCTGCAGCCGCTGGTGGAAAACGCAATCAAACACGGTCAGAAAGGCGTTTCCTCCGGCGGAATCATTTCCGTTTCAGCAAAGGAAGAGCCGGAGGGTATATTGGTGATTACGGTCCGGGACAACGGCCGGGGAATGGACGAAAACACCGTACGGCAGGTACGGGAACGGCTGGACCAGCCCGGTCCGGAAGGGAATGACGATCACTACAGTATCGGTCTGAGCAATGTCCACCAGCGGATCCGGATCCTGTTCGGAGAACCGTACGGACTGACTGTTGACAGCCGGCCGGGCATCGGGACCGACGTCAGCATTACGATGCCTGCCCGAAGGAAGGAGGAACTGGAAGTTTATGTACAGAGTAATCATCGCGGATGATGAACCTGTGATCCGGCGCGGCCTGCGGGAAACCATCGAATGGGACGCCCTCGGTTTGGAAATAGCGGGAGAAGCCGCGGACGGAACGGAAGCGCTGGAACTGATCCGGGAGATCCGGCCAGAAATCCTGATAACGGATATCAGGATGCCGGAAATGGACGGTATCCAGCTGATCCGGGAGGTACGGGAGCTGGAAATGAATGTCAAGATTACCATCCTGAGCGGTTACAGCGACTATGACTACCTGAAGGCAGCGATCCGGCTGGGGGTGGACAATTACCTGCTCAAACCGATTGATAACGATGAACTGATCGCAAACCTGCGGAACACGGTCAGTGAAATTGAAAAGGAGGCTGCTGCAAGCCTTCAGATCCGCCAGGGAACCAACCTGCTCCGGTCCAATACCCTCCGGCGGCTGGTAGCTGGCTATATCAGTCAGGAAGAACTGCGGGAGAAAGCCGAGTTTCTGCATATTCCTCTGGACGCCGCACATTATCTGTGCGCGGTCTGTTCCATGAGCCAGCAGATTCCGGTAGAACGCCGTGAACAGTTTTTCCGGAATATCATTGCAGAAAAGGGAAATGCGCGGCAGATGGCTTTCATGGACGCGGACGGCAACCTGGCGCTGCTGCTGGCATTTGACGACGAAGCGTCGGACAGGAGCAGTGTGCAGCAGGAACTGGACGCGCTGGCGGAAAGAGCGGCGCGGGAACAGGGAATTCCGCTGATGATCGGTGCCGGACGCCTTGCGGACGGTGCAGGGAAGATCCGTGATTCCTATGAAAGTGCCAGAGAAGCACTAGAATACGGGGCGTTTCTGAAAAACGGCGGAGTGATCTGGTCTGACGATGTGCCGGAGACCTCCCGGACAGAACAGATTTCCGACCCCGTTGATTACGAACTGATGAAGGAACACATCCGGAAGGGAGAGCAGGAAGCGCTGAAGGGATATCTTGAAGAGGCACTGAATGCCGCTGTCACGGAAGCGGGCGCTTCCCACAGCCGGATCCGCAATCTGATGATGCATATTGCGGTCCGCATGACAGACTGCTTCCGGACAATCTACGGCAGTATGAACGCATTCCGGGAACCGGAAGGATTCGATTTCGCGCGTCTGTTTGCGCTGAGAAGCTACAGGGATATGCAGGGCTGGCTGTTTCAGCTGTGCGACGGTCTGTTTGCTGCGAACCGGACGCTGCTGGGCAGGAGTACTTCAATTGTCGGTATGGCAGTGGATTATATTACGGAACATTTCCGTGAAGGCGTGACGCTTCGGCAGGTTGCGGCGGACTGCCACGTCAATACGTCCTATCTCGGCCAGATCTTCAGAAAGGAAACCGGCAGCGCTTTCACGGACTATGTGAACACGCTGCGTATCCAGGAAGCCGGCAGGCTGCTTGCCGATCCGAAGCTGAAAGTGTATGAAATTGCGCAGCAGGTCGGATTCACCGATTATCATTATTTTCTGAAAATATTCAAAAAAGTGACCGGCAGATCCCCCACGGATCTGCGAAACTGAAAAATTGACAACATAATCAAGAATTTGACACATTGTGAAACGTTTCGGTTTGAAATAGAATACAGGCAAAGAGGCGCAACAGGCGCCGGGAAACTTAATAAAAGGAAAGGGAGAAAAGAAAAATGAAGAAGCTGCTGTCCATCCTACTTTGCTTACTGCTTGTATGCGGAACGTTCTGCGCCGCACATGCGGAAGAGACCAAAATCGTGTTCTGTGTCAACATCCAGCCCCAGCTGCCGCTTGAATTCTGGCAATCCATCGCCGACCGTTACATGGCTGCGAATCCTGATGTAAAGGTTGAAATTATCGGTAATCCTTCCTCCAACGTCACGGTGTTTGATTATGAAAAGACTCTCCTGGGAACGGACCAGTTCCCGGATGTCATGGTCATGCAGAATCCCGCTGACTTCGTACCCTCCGGAGCGCTGCTGGCTTTCGAGGACGGCGACCTGGATTACCTGATTGATCCCGAAGTGGGCAAAATCGGCGGAAAGCAGTATGTCGCCAACTATAAGAAACAGATTATCGGCGTTTTCTACAACAAGGACATGTTCGCCGCCAACGGCATTGAAGTACCGAATACCTGGGACGAACTGGTCGCTGCCTGCGACAAGCTGCTGGCTGCGGGCATCCAGCCCATTGCCCAGGGCATGAAGGACGGCTGGCCTCAGGCTCAGCTGGCAAACATGTTCGCCGGCACGGATCTGCTGGCAAAGGATCCGCACTGGGGCGCAAAACGCAATGCCAACGAGGTGAAGTTCAACAATCCGGACCTGGTGAAGGGCATGCAGAAGTATCAGACCCTGTGCACCAAATACTCCGGAGACAATATCACCGGAATCTCCTATACCCAGATGCTGGAGCTGTTCTTCACCGGCAAGGCCGCTATGCTGCCCATCGGTTCCTGGGTCAATGCTGAAGTTGCAAAGGGACTGCAGGACTTTGAAGTCGGCTGGTTCCCGATTCCCGGCGACGAAAACGCCAACGTGGTTTCCGTGTTCGTGAACGAAGGCCTGTCCATCGGTTCCAACACCAAATATCCTGAAGTCTGCAAGGATTTCATTCACTTCTTCTTTACTGACAAGGAACTTTACGGCGAATTCCTGAAGAGCGAACAGCTGTTCGCCACCACCAAGGAAACGGTTGAGTATGAAATGATCCCGCTGCGCAAGCAGATGGAGGAAATGATCGCCGATATGGTACAGGTGGAAGGCTTTGAGAGCATGACCGGCGACGACGCGTTCCTGCCGGGCCTCAAGGATTATTTTACCAACAAGTTGACGCAAAACATCGCGATCGGCGCGGATGTTGAAGCCGAACTGGATGCTATCGACGCCGAGTGGGAGATCGCCAACGAAGCGATTGAAGACGCCCAGTAATCCAACCCATATTGGTACAAACTGCAATGGGGAGGGGTATTCCCGGGGAATACCCCTCCCTTATGTTAAAGGAGGCGGACCGAATTGAAGCACAACAAACTGCATGACGTCCTGCTGGCAGCGCCGGGATACCTGATCTACACTGTTTTCATGATCATCCCGCTGGGCCTTTGCCTGTTCTACAGCTTCACCAACTGGGACGGCATCAGCAAAAACTACAAAATGATCGGCTTCAAGAACTTTGTCCGGCTCTTTCAGGACGCGAGTTTTTACAATGCACTGAAGGTCACGCTGATTATCACGGTGATCACGGTGCTGATTTACAATGTGCTGGGTGTTTTCCTTGCCGTGGTCCTGAATAAAAAGAACCGCGTCTGCACTTTTGCGAAAAGTGCGATTTTTGTACCGACAGTGCTGTCCAGCGTGGTGGTCGCTTTTATCTGGTCGTACATGATGCAGACCGACGGAGGCGTTATCAATACGATTCTTGGATTGTTCGGTATTCCGCCGGTGGATTTTTACGATACGCCGCTGCATACGATCGTCATGATGTCGGTCATCATATCCTGGAACGGTCTTGGCCTCTTTATGGTAATATATGTGGCGACGCTCAACACGATTCCCCAGGAAGTAATGGAAGCGGCGGAGGTGGACGGAGCAAACGGTATCCAGCGCTTTTTCAGAATCACCCTGCCGCTGATGATGCCGGGAATCACCATCAACAGCGTCCTCTCCCTCGCGGGCGGACTGAAGCAGTATGACCATGTGAAGGTGATTACCGGCGGCGGCCCCGGCGGTTCGACGCAGACGATTACCCTGCTTTCCGTGGAAAAGGCCTTCTCATATAACCGGCGCGGTTATTCCTCCGCAATTATCCTGATATTGTTTATCATGATCGTGATTGTGTCAGTCATCCAGATCAGTATTACCAGGAAACGGGAGGTGGAATACTGATATGAGTACGCTCACAAAAAGAACCCGCATCGGGAAGAAAATCGGAAACGGAACGCGGAGCATCCTGACTGTGCTGCTGGCGCTGGTTTACCTGATTCCGTTGTATATTGCCATCGTGAATTCCGTCAAACCTTACCAGGACGTCATCAAATCGCCGCTGTCTCCAACCCTGCATCCTACGATGGAAAACTTTGCTGAGGCTTTCCATTCATCCAAAATCCTGTCCCTGTACGGAACCAGTATTCTGATCACAGGTTCGTCCCTGCTGCTGCTGATCTTCATTTCATCCACCGCTGCTTACATCATCATCCGGCGGAAGAACAGGATCTGCAAATTCCTTTACGGATTCGCACTGATCGGGATCATGGTGCCGCCGGTGGTAACGCTGGTACCCAGCATCAAGACCCTGAGTATGCTGGGCCTGATGTATTCCCCATGGGGGCTGCTGATGTTCTACGGCGGGACGTATTTCAGCACGACGATTTTCCTGTACACGGGCTTTATCAACTCCATTCCGGTCACGCTGGACGAATCCGCCTATATCGACGGGGCAAGCACGATCACAATCTTTTTCCGGATCATCTTTCCCCTGCTGAAGCCGTGTACGGCAACGGTCATTATCCTGATGGGCATGTGGATCTGGAATGATTTCCTGAACCCGATGTACATTCTCGGATCCACGGCGGGAAAAACGATCACCCTGGGAATTTACAATTCCATCGGAGCCTACACCTCCAAATGGAACCTGGTTTTTGCCAACGTTATTCTTGCCTCCTTCCCGATCGTGATACTGTATCTCTGCATGCAGAAACAGTTTATGACCGGCCTGACTGCCGGCGCTGTGAAAGGATAACCGAATGAAAAGAAACGAAATCATACCGGGAGTGACCCGGATCACTCTGGCCGCAGAAGATTCTGCGGCTTTTCGGCCGATTACGTTCAAAGACGCAGAAGAGGTATTCCTGACCCAGACAGGGTTCAGCAGCGATTCCCGGCCTGTTTACCGGCTGGATCCGCGGGCGGGAGACGGAGATATTCGACAGACCGCGAACGGTGAGGTGGTGGTGTTTGACGAAGGGGAAACACGCCTGGTGAAAACGAGCCGGAGCGCGGAGCTGACTTTTGCCTGTTCCGCCGGGGAGATCCTGACCGGCCTGGGCCAGCATGAGGACGGTATTTTTGACTATGCCTGCCGGGAAGAACGCCTTTATCAGCATAATATGAAGATTGCTGTTCCTTTTCTGATGAGCAGTGCCGGCTGGGGACTCCTGATCGAAGCCGGCTGCGCCATGCGGTACACCGGGAAAGGGGACGGCTTTGTTTTCGCACTGGACGCTGCGGAGGAGGTCTCCTATGTTGTGATCCGCGCGAAAGACTGCGCGGAGGTACTGAAAATCCTGTTGTCGCTGACCGGAAAACCGACGCTGCTGCCGAAGTGGGCCTTCGGTTATATCCAGTCGAAAGAGCGATACAAGACCGCGGAGGAACTGACGGAGACGGCGGCTGAATTCAGGCGGCGCGGGCTGGGCCTGGACTGCATCGTGCTGGACTGGTGCAGCTGGCGCGACGGCTGCTGGGGGGACAAAATGCCGGATCCGGAACGATTTCCGGATGTGCCCGGGCTTACGGACAGGCTGCACGGGATGAATGTCCATTTTATGGTATCCGTCTGGCCGAACACAGCCAGCGGACAGGACTGCGATGAGTTCCTGGAGGCCGGCCTGTTCCTTCCCGGCAGCCGGATTTATGACGCATTCCTTCCGGAAGCCAGGGATCTGTACTGGAAGCAGTGCAGGCGATTCTGGATGGACGGCGGCGCCGACGCGATGTGGTGCGACAGCTGCGAACCGATTACAGATCCGGACTGGTGCGGTTCCGAAAAACGGGATGAGGACGAGCGTATGCGGCTGTTGACAGAAGCATCCGCGCTGCGCATGGACCCGGAAATAATGAATGATTACGGCGCAGTTCATGTGCGGGGCCTTTATGAGCACTGGAGAAAGGATTATCCGGATAAGCGGCCGGTGCTGCTGGCGCGAAGCGGCGGACTGGATTCCGGAAAGTATGGGACAATCCTATGGTCCGGGGATATTGCAGCGCGGTGGGATGTGCTGCGGAAACAGGTTACCGAGGCGATCCGGACCGCTTGCAGCGGCATCTGCTGGTGGACGCTGGATATCGGAGCGTTTTTTGTCGGGCGGCAGGAACAGTGGTTCTGGCGCGGAGATTATCCGGAAGGGGTTCGGGATCCCAGGTACCGGGAACTGTACATCCGATGGTTCCAGTTTGGCTCCATGCTGCCGGTGTTCCGGTCCCACGGAACGGATACGCCCCGTGAACCCTGGCAGTTCGGAAGGGATGAAAGCCCGGAATATACGTGTATCCGGGAGACGATCAGACTTCGGTACCGGCTGATGCCGTATCTCTATTCCACGGCAGCGCAGGCCTGCCGGGATGGATTGCCGATGATCAGGGCCATGTTGACGGCGTTTCCGGAAGAACCGGCTATCCGTACGACTGCTGACCAGTATATGCTGGGAGATGCCTTACTGATCAAACCGGTGACACGCGCATTGGCTGACGGGGGAGAACGGACGGAGGTACTGCTTCCAGACGGCCGCTGGTTTGACCTGTTTTCATCGGTTTGTTATCATGGGGGCAGAACAATCAGTATATCCACTCCGCTGGACCGTTTTCCGGTGCTGGTTCGCGCCGGCAGTATCCTGCCTGTGGCGGAGGGAGCGCAGTGCGCGGCGGATCTGCCTGTTCCTGCAAGGGAGTATCTGGTGTTCGGCGGCGCGGACGGCAGGATGGAACTGTATGATGACGCCGGAGACGGATATGAAACCGGAATCCGCATACCGATTGAATACAAAGACACGGAAGCACGGCTGATTTTCGGCAGGATCGCGGGTGAACCGCTTGAGCCGGTGCAGATGACGATCCGGCTGGTTCGGCCGGACGGCGTCCGGGCCATCCGGGAGGCGGTTTATGATGGAAACGAACTGAGCGTCAGTCTGGATGGATCAACAGAAAGGGAAGCGAAACCCAATGAAACGATTCAGTGAAATCATCCTGGGCGATATGCTGCTGGTCTATGATACGGATGAACAGGAATGCGTCAGCATGAGCCTGATTCCCGCGTCCATGAAGGACCGGACGCTGCTGAAAGAATACCGTCCCGAGCCCCTGGTGCAGATCCACGTCCGGGGAGACCAATTGCCAAACGGTTACGGAAACGGCCATACCACGGCCACCACGCCGGCCTCCGCGGCACTGAAGCTCGTCAGCCAGCAGCGGGAAGGGGATATCATCGTCACCACCGTTTCAGACGGGAAGGGACGGACCGTTCATCACAAGGTTCGCTGGGAAAAGGGACTGCAGGCGGTTGTCGTTTCCACCGTGTTTGAGAATAACGGCGACCGGCCGGTGATGCTGGATCTGCTCTCCAGCGTGAACCTGAGCGGGCTGACGCCTTTTACGGAGGGCGACGCGGCCGGCACGCTGTTCCTGCATCGGATCCGCAGCATGTGGAGCGCGGAAGGCCGGGTGCAGACGGAAAGCATCGAGGAAGCAATGCTGGAACGTTCCTGGACCGGGCACGCCCTGAGGGTATGCCGGTTCGGCCAGCGAGGCTCCATGCCCGTGCGGGACTGGTTTCCTTTCGCGGCGGTAGAGGACCGGAAGGCCGGGGTAACCTGGGCGGTTCAGCTGGCGTGCCCTTCTTCGTGGCAGATTGAGATCCGCCGGCGGGATGACTGCCTGAACCTGATGGCCTCCCTGCCGGACGAGGACTTCGGCCACTGGGCGAAGTCTGTAAAACCCGGAGAATCCTTTGAAACGCCGGAAGCCTACCTGACTGCCGGAGAAGGCGGGCTGGACCGGGTATCACAGCGGCTGCTGACAATACATCGGCACAATATGCCCCGACCGGACGCTGAACTGCCGGTTATGTTCAACGAATACTGTACCACCTGGGGCAACCCGAGCCATGAGAACCTGGAGAAGATTGCGGAGTGCCTGGACGGCCGGGGACCGGAGTTCCTGGTGATTGACGCCGGCTGGTACCGGAAGGCCGGTGAAGGGTGGTCGGACTGCGGGGGAGACTGGATTCCGGAGGAAAAGGAGATGTTCCCCCAGGGACTGAAGGCGACGGCGGATATGATCCGCGCCCACGGGATGAAGCCGGGCCTCTGGTTTGAACCGGAGACCTGCGCCGCGGGATCCGATCTGTTCCGGCGGGAGGAGATGCTCCTGACCCGCCACGGCACGGTGATTGATACGGATAACCGGCGTTTCCTGGACCTGCGGAAGGAAGAAGTCCATGCCTATCTGGAGGATCGGGTTATCGGCCTGCTGAAAAAATGCGGCTTTGACTATATCAAAGTGGATTACAACGATTGCATCGGTACGGGCTGCGACGATCCGGACAGCCTCGGCGAAGGTCTTCGCCGGAATATGCAGGGGACGCTGCGATTCTTCCGCCGCATGCGGGAGGCGATCCCGGGACTGTATATCGAAAACTGCTCCTCCGGCGGTCACCGGCTGGAACCCTCCCTGATGGCCGTATCCGATATGGCTTCCTTCTCAGACGCCCATGAGTGTGTGGAGATCCCGATCATCGCCGCGGCGCTGCACCGGGTGATCCTGCCGGCCCAGAGCCAAATCTGGGCTGTGCTGCAGGCAAAGGACAGCATTCGCCGCATCAATTACTCCATAATCAACACTTTCCTGGGTGTGATGTGCCTTTCCGGCGACGTGATACACCTGTCGGAAGAACAGTGGCAAAAAACGGAAGAAGGAATGGATTTTTACCGTCAGGTACGGCACATCATCCGGGACGGCGTGAGCGCATTCTTCGGCGGCGTACCGGGCAGCTGGCGGCATCCGGAAGGCTGGCAGGCAGTGGTCCGGGAAACGGAGAACGAAAGCCTGGCGGTCATTCATACCTTCGGCGGAACGATCCCTGAGAAGGTTGCCCTGCCGGTGAAAAGGAAGCAGATCCTGCGGGTCATGTGTTCGGAAGATAACGCCGTATCCCTGCGGGACGGGCAGCTTACCGTAGAACTGAAGGCACCCTTCGAGGCGGTTGCGGTGCACCTGGGATAAAACCATACGGGTGATGAAGCGGTCTGCTGACCGCTTTTTTTCATGCGCTGAATATGGTATACTTCATACTGGAAATATATACGGGCGGCAGATGCCGCCGGGGGGATTATGAGCTTTACGCATCTTCATCTGCATACGGAGTACAGCCTGCTGGACGGCGCCTGCCGGATCAGCTCGCTGGTGGACCGGCTGAAAGCGCTGGGCATGGATTCGTGCGCCATCACGGACCACGGCGTGCTGTACGGCGCGGTGGATTTCTATTCCGCGATGAAGGACGCCGGGATCAAACCGATCATCGGCTGCGAAGCGTACGTCTGCCGGGACCGGACGGATAAAAGCCTGACCGGACGGGAGAACAGCCACCTGATCCTGCTGTGCGAAAACAACACGGGATACCAGAACCTCATGTATCTGATCAGCGAAGGCTTCCTGACGGGGTATTATTACCGGCCGCGGATTGACTACAACCTGATCCGGGAACACCACGAGGGCCTGATCTGCCTGAGCGCGTGCCTGAGCGGCGACCTCCCGAAGATGCTGCTGAACGGCCAGGATGAGAGCGCCCATGCCTATGTGCGGGAGATGCAGGAGCTTTTCGGAGAGAAGAACTTCTATATCGAGATCATGGATCACAACCTGCGGGAGGAAAAGACCGTGCTGCCGCGGCTGATCGCACTGGCCCGGGAGATGGACGTTCCGCTGGTGGCGACGAACGACTGCCACTACCTGGAGAAGAAGGACGCCCATGCCCAGGAAGTGCTGATGTGCATCCAGACCGGCAAGACGCTGGCGGATGAACAGCGCATGCGCATGGAGACGGAAGAACTCTATGTGAAGAGCGAGGAGGAGATGCGGGCCATCTTCCGGCAGGTGCCGGACGCCATCGACCGGACACAGGAGATCGCAGAGAGGTGCAACGTCGAATTTGAGTTCGGCAAGACCAAACTGCCGCACTATCCCGTACCGGAAGGCGAGACAGCCCAAAGCATGCTGCGCCGCCTGTGCGGGGAAGGCATGGAAAAGCTTTATCCAAACGCGAAAGAAGGGGACGAACCCTATA
>CAZUXV010000070.1:0-13257 GCA_964624445.1 uncultured Oscillospiraceae bacterium
CTGGGAGTGGCCTAAACGTTGCTTTTCGTGGCCGGAGGAGGCTTTACTGACCAATGACGAAGATTTTGTTTATCTGTCACGGGAATATCTGCCGCAGTGCCGCGGCGGAAATGGTGCTGAAGCAGATGGCCCGGGAGGCGGGGCGGAAGGACCTGCAGATCGCGTCCGCCGCGGCCACGCGGGAGGAAATCGGGAACGACATCTATCCGCCGATGAAAAAGGCGTTGCTGGCGGCGGGCTATACCTGTGAGCATCATGCCGCTCGGCAGACCACGCGGGCGGACTACGGCGAGTGGGACTATATCATCGGCATGGACGACGAGAATATGTGGGACATGAAGCACATTTACGGCGGCGATCCGGACAGGAAACTGTCGATGCTGCTGGACTGGGCCGGGACACCGGGACGGGAGATTGACGATCCGTGGTATACCAGGGACTTTACGGGCGTGCTTCGGCAGATTGAGGACGGATGCCGCGGCCTTCTGACGGCACTTCGCGGCAAAAAATAACAGGCAGATGTGTTTGCAGTCAGAACGTATGACGAGGACGGCGTAACGGACAGGATCGGAAGACGCCGGCACATATCAAATGAGAAGGAGTTGCCGGAAGATGATACAGGACATTGCCCCTGACCGGCTGGACAACAGCTATAAAACCTGCGATCCGCGTCCGGACGATCACATCCTGTTTTTTGACGATGAAGGAAAGCTTTATGTCAGGATAGAATCCGGCAGGATCCTGTTTCCTGCGGCAAAGGAAACAACGGCCGGCAGCGCGGTGTTTCTGTTTTCCATCGGGGATGCCGACTGGTTCCTGGCACCGCCTGAGTCCGGAACGGAACTTCCGGGATTTGAATACAAAACGATCCGGGAACTGCGGGATCAGGGCCGGGGAAAAGAACTCTTTGGTGCCTTTACGGCCTGGCATCTGTGGAGATGGTACCGGGACAACCGGTATTGCGGACGGTGCGGCGGGGAAACCAGCCTTCATGAAACAGAGCGGGCCCTGCAGTGCCGGCGCTGCGGCCATGTAGTTTACCCCAGAATCAATCCGGCCGTCATCGTGGGCGTAATCCGGGGAGACTGCCTGCTGATTACCCGCTACCGGACAGGCTTTGCCCACAACGCGCTGGTTGCCGGCTTTGCCGAGATCGGGGAGACGCTGGAGGAAACCGTAGCAAGGGAGGTCATGGAGGAAACCGGGATCAGGGTGAAGAATATCCGGTATTACAAATCACAGCCCTGGGGCATGGCCCAGGATCTGCTGGCGGGTTTTTTCTGCGAAGCGGACGGAAGTGGAGAAATCCATATGGACCGGAATGAACTGAAATATGCCGAATGGGTCCAAAGGGAGGACATTGTCCTTCAGCCCACGGATCTGAGCCTTACGAATGAGATGATGAAACAATTCAGGGATCACAATATCTGAAACCGGCCAAACCGAAAAACACAGGCCTGCCCATACAGGCATCTGACAGAAAAACACGCGGCTTGGCATAAGCCGGAAGAAGGAGAAAAGAAAATGGCTCATACATTTGAACGCAGCGCGAATACCGCACAGGTGAAAACCACAGGGGGAAAAATCCAGGGCTACCGGCATGACGGACTGTATATTTTCAAGGGGATTCCCTATGCAACGGCGGAACGCTTTCACGCGCCGAAACCCGTTGAACCCTGGGAGGGCGTGCTGGACGCCTGCAGTTACGGCTTTGTCTGCCCCCTGATGACCAACGACGCCCCGAGGGGGGAACTGTATGTGCCGCACCGCTACTGGCCGATGGATGAGAACTGTCAGAACCTGAACATCTGGACGCCCGGGACGGACGGAGAAAAGCGCCCGGTGCTGGTCTGGCTCCACGGCGGCGGATTCTTTGCCGGTTCGGCCATCGAACAGGCGGCCTATGACGGCGCGGCCATGAGCCGCCTGGGGAATGCCGTGGTGGTCTCCATCAACCACAGGCTGAACGTTCTGGGCTATTTTGACCTGTCGGACTTCGGCGGGGAGTATGAGAATTCCGGAAACGCCGGCGGGGATGATATCATTGCCGCCCTGGCGTGGATCCATGAAAACATCAGCGCCTTCGGCGGCGATCCGGACAACGTGACGGTCTTCGGCCAGTCCGGCGGCGGGGCGAAGGTAACGACGCTCCTGCAGTCTCCCGCGGCCGACGGGCTGTATGCCAAGGGAATCATCATGAGCGGGGTGATCGGCCCGGTGCTGGCCGACGCGGAGGGCAGCGGGAAGGAACTGGCGGAGGCCGTGATGAAGGAACTGGGCGTCCGCAAGGCCGGGGATCTGGAAACGGCGGACTACGCCGCCCTTGCCAAAGCGTACCTGAAGGTTCGCCCGGCGCTGCAAAAGGAAGGAAAGTATATCGGCGGGAGTCCCCATCCCAACGCGTACTATCTGGGCGAACCGGTCCGGAACGGTTTCCGCCCGGAGACAAGCCGGGTTCCGCTGATGATCGGCAGCGTGTTCGGCGAGTTCACCTCTTTCGTACCGATGCCCTGGGACCGGGAAAAGCTGACGGATGGGGAGCAGGCCGGAATCATCCGGCAGGCCTGGGGAGACGAACCGGCAGAGGCGCTGATTCCGCTGTTCAGGGAGACCTATCCGGAGCGGAAACTGATTGACCTGCTGCGGCTCGACTATATCTTCCGGGCGCCGGAAATCGACTATATCGCGGAACGGTGCAAACTGAACCGGAGTACCTGGTCCTATCTGTTCAATATGGATCAGCCCATCGACGGCGGGAATACGCCCTGGCATTGCTGTGATATTCCGTATGTTTTCCATAATATCGACCTGGTGGAGTATCCGCACGGGCCGGAGGCGGAACCGGGACTGGCGGAGCGGATCCAGGAGGAGGCGTTCCGCGCGGTGATCGCGTTTGCGTCAGCCGGTGATCCGGTCTGCGGAGAAATCCCGGACTGGCCGGCCTGTGAACCCGGAAAAGAGCATACACTGATCCTGGACGGAAAAACCCGTACGCTGACAAACCATGACCACACCCTGATGAAAACCCTGCTGCAGCATGCGGCGGAGATTCAGCGGAGAGCAGCCGAGAACGCGGGGCAGATTCAGCACTGACCGGGCGGATAAAGGGAGAGGACAATGAAACTGGAAAAAGAAGATTATATCGACCCGACGTGCGTACTGTGCGGGAAGCCGGGGGAAACGGAATCGGCGCAGCCGGTGCCGGTGGGCCGGATCATGGACAAGCTCCGGGAATATGAGGATAAGAACGACTGGCCGGGAGTGGAACGCCACCTGAAATACTGGCTGGCGGAGGCGGAGGCCAACCGGGACGAGCGGGGCCAGCTGATGCTGAACAACGAGCTCATGGGCTATTACCGCAAGCAGGGCAGGCAGGACGAAGCCTTTGCCCACGCGGACAGGGCCGTGGAGCTGGTGGAGAAACTGGGCATGGAGGATACGGTGACCGCCGGGACCACCTGGGTGAACGCGGGCACGGTGCGGGAAGCCTTCGGGGATCCGGTAGGCGGGCTGGCCTTCTTCGAGAACGCCCGGGCGAACTATGAGAAGAATCTGCCGGAGGGTGACGGACGGCTGGGCGGCCTGTATAACAACATGGCGCTGTCCCTGGCGGTCTGCGGCCGGTATGAGGAAGCGACGGAGATGTTCCGCAAGGCCATCGAGGTCATGAAGAAGCAGGAATACGGCGAGCTGGAGCAGGCCATCACCTGGCTGAACATGGCGGACGCGGCGGAGGCAGCCCTGGGACCGGAGGCGGCGGAGGATACCGTGGAGGAATACCTGGAAACCGCGGAGAAGCTGCTGAACACGGAAAGCCTGCCGCGGAACGGATACTATGCCTTTGTGTGCGAGAAGTGCGCGCCGGTGTTCGGCCATTACGGCTGGTTTATGACCGAGGCGGAACTGAAAAAGAGAGCGGAGGAAATCAATGACAGGGCTTGAACTGGCGCGGGCGTACTGGGAAATCTACGGCGTACCCATGATCCGGGAACAGTTTCCGGAGTATGAGGAGATCATCGCCGCGGCGCTGACCGGCAGCGGATCGGAATGCTACGGGTTTGACGACGAGATCTCCCGGGATCACGATTTTGAACCGGGTTTCTGCCTGTTTATCCCCGGTGAGGAGATCGTGGACCGCCGCACGGCGTTCCTGCTGGAGAGGGCCTACGCGAAGCTGCCGGCGGAGTTTGAGGGATTCAGCCGCCAGAAGCTGCAGCCGGTGGGCGGGCAGCGGCACGGTGTGTTCCGGATTGACGAATACTTTGCGGAGAAGATCGGCTGCCCGGTGGAGCAGATGGCCATGGAACAGTGGCTGCGCCTGCCGGAATACGCCCTGGCGGAAGCCGTGAACGGCGAAGTGTTCCGGGATGACGCGGGGCTGCTGACGGACTGCCGGGACCTGCTGATGGAGATGCCGGAGGACGCCCGGCGCAAACGTCTGGCCGGACGGCTTTTACTGATGGCCCAGAGCGGGCAGTATAACTACCGGCGATGCCTGAAGCACGGGGAAGACGGCGCGGCGCAGATGGCGGTGGGAGAGTTTGTGAAAAACACCCTGTCTGCAGTGTTTCTGCTGAACAGGGCGTATATGCCGTATTACAAGTGGAGTTTCCGCGCGCTGCGGGAGCTGCCCGGCGGCGAGGACCTGGACCGGAGCCTGACCTGGCTTCTGACGACGGACAACGGGGAACAGGTCGCGGAGGACAAGTATTTCTGCATGGAAGGGATCGCGAGCCAGGTGATCGACCTGCTGCAGGAGCAGGGGCTGACGGAAGCCACCTGCGGGGATCTGGAAAAGCATGCGTATTCGGTCAACGACGGGATCAAAGACGGGGAGATAAGAAATCTGCATATCCTGCACTGTGTGTAAACAGACCCTTTTCCCCTGCCCCCTTCCCCACACAGTAACAATTTGTTATTGCTGCTTGATTTGTGTGGGGACGGGGAATATTAGGTTATGGGGCTTCGCCCCATGCCTCGCCAGGGAACGGTTGCAAAACGGAAATACAGGATTATCCAAGCATCCGGGAGATTTCAGCGGGCAGATCAGACAGAGCATTGATGACTCCGTCCGCGGCGTCGACGGTGCCGAAACCGTAGGCGGCGTGGATGAAGGGGATACGGGCCTGGAGGGCAGCCTCCCGGTCCTTTTTCGTATCGCCGATGTAGACGCCTTTGGCGTAATGGTTGCGCTCCATGACCAGGCGGATGTTCTCGCCCTTGGTCAGGCCGGTGCGTTCCCACTCCTCATAGTCGATGAACAGGTCGGAGGCGCCGGAGGAGGTCAGGAAGGCTTTGACGTAGCCGGTCTGGCAGTTGCTGACGACGGCCAGGTCGTAGCCCCGGTTTTTCAGGGCTTCCATGACGGTGCGGAAATCCGGATAGAGGGTGCCGCAGTGGGTGTAAAGGTATTCCACCTCATACCGGCAGCAGATATCGAAGATTTCGTCCCGGCGGGGCATACCGACGTCCGGATACAGGGCAAGGCTGATCTCTTTCATCGTCATGCCCATGACGCCGTGAATGTCGTCCACGGTCAGGGGCTTCAGGCCGGAGCATTCCCGCTGGAAGATTTCGTTCCAGGCTTCGGCGACGGCGGGAGCGGAATCCCAGAGGGTTCCGTCGAGATCGAAAAGGAGAAGCGTGTCCTGCATAAGGGACCTCCTGTCGGAAGTGATGGGGGTATTATAGCATAAGAATTCATAATTTATAATTCATAATTCATAATTATAGTTACCATCGGAAAGAACGTCGGAAGAAATAAAATATATTTGACAAAAGGCATTGACTTTTGGTTTATCTTTGATAAAATATTATTTGCAAAAAGGATTTAAAGGAGGAACGGCATGGAACGGTACGATATCGCCATCATCGGTACGGGTCCCGCGGGAGTATCTGCTGCGCTGACGGCAAAGAATCGGAACAAAAGCATCCTCCTGCTGGGCAGCCGGCAGATGAGCGAAAAGGTTGCCAAGGCCCACGAGATCCGGAACTATCCCGGCCTTCCTTTCATCAGGGGGGAGGACATGGCAGCCGCATTCCGGGACCAGCTGGATCAGATGGAAATCCCGGTGACGGAAAAGCGGATCGGTGCGGTCTACGCCATGGGCGATTACTTTGCACTGCAGGCCGGCGAGGAAATGCTGGAGGCGAAGACGGTGATCCTTGCCACCGGGGTGGTCAGTGCGAAACCCCTGCCCGGGGAGGAAGCGCTGCTGGGCCGGGGCGTCAGCTACTGCGCCACCTGCGACGCGCCGCTGTACCGCGGACGGGCCGCGGCGGTGATCGGCTACAGCCCTAGGGAGGAAGCGGAAGCCGCCTTCCTGAGCGAAGTCTGCAGCAGGGTGATCTACATCCCGGTGTATCCGGAAGAGACGGACCTGCCGGAGGCGGTGGAAGTGATCCGGGAAAAGCCCGTGGAGATCCGGAAGACGGAGGGCGGCCTTATCGTGCAGACCACGGAAGGAGAATATCCCGCCGACGGGGTATTCGTCCTGCGGGAGGCCGTGGCGCCGGCACAGCTGGTGCCCGGGCTGGAGACGGACGGCGCCCATGTGAAAGTCAACCGGAAAATGGAAACCAACCTGCCGGGCGTGTTCGCCTGCGGGGACCTGGCCGGCACGCCGTATCAGTACATCAAGGCGGCCGGGGAAGGAAATGTGGCCGCGATCAGCGCGGCAGCGTATTTAGATAGAAAACAATAAGGAGGAAAAGTAAAATGGTAAAGAAAGTCAATACCCAGGAATTTGCGACAGAGGCGATGAAGGCGCCTGTGGCTGTGGTGGATTTCAACGCGACCTGGTGCGGCCCGTGCCGCATGCTGGCGCCGGTGCTGGAGGACATCTCCGAGAAGTATGAAGGCAAGGTCAGCTTCTTCAGCGTGGACGTGGACGAGTGCCCGGAACTGGCGATGCAGTACCGCGTGAGCTCCGTACCCTGCCTGGTGCTGCTGAAGAACGGCGCCTTTACCGACCAGAGCGTGGGCTTCCGCCCGGAACCCCAGCTGACCGCCTGGATCGACGGGAACCTGTAAGGAGACGCTGCAATGAGTGAACAGAATCGGGAAGAGTATCCCCAGCTGAAGCTGGACAGCCAGCTTTGCTTTCCGCTGTATGCCTGCGCCCGGCGGGTGATCGGCGCGTATACGCCGCTGCTCAAGCCCCTGGGCCTGACCTACACCCAGTATCTCGTGATGATGGAACTGTGGGAAAAGGGAAAGGAAAAGGTCGGGGATCTGTGCCACCGGCTGTACCTGGACTGCGGTACGGTCACCCCGATGCTCAAGAAGATGGAAGAGAGCGGATGGCTGACCCGCTGCCGCTGCAAGGTGGACGAGCGGGTGGTGTATGTGGCGCTGACCGAAAAAGGCTGGGCGCTGCGGGAGCAGGTGAAGGATATCCCTGCCCAGGTGGGACAGTGCATCACCCTGCCGCAGGAGGAAGCGTTTGAGCTGTACCGCCTGCTGCACAAACTGCTGGATACTATTAATGAATAATATAAAGGAGCGAAAGAACATGAAGAAACTGACTGCTGTTTTACTGGCGCTGCTCATGGCGGTTGTGTGCACGATGGCGCTGGCCGAGGGAGAACAGGACGCCCTGGCGAAGCTGAAGGAAAAAGGCACCCTGGTGATCGGCATGGAGGGCAACTGGAGCCCCTGGACGTATCATGACGAGAAAAGCGGCGAGCTGACCGGCCTGGAGGTCGACATCGCAAAACTTATCGCCGAGGGACTGGGTGTGGAACCGGTGTTCCAGGAAGCACCCTGGGACGCGCTGCTGGCCGGCGTGGACGCCGGGCGTTTTGACATCATCTGCAACGGCGTGGGCTATACCGAAGAACGGGCCAAGAGCTACAGCTTCACCACCCCCTATGTATATTCCAACAAGGTGCTGGTGGTCGCGGAGAACAACGAAGAGATCAAGACCGTGGATGACCTGAAGGGCAAAAAGACCGCCAACAGCGCCTCCAGCACTTACGCCGCCCTGGCGGAGGAATACGGCGCGACGCTGGTGCCGGTGGATACCCTGGGAGAAACCATGGATATGCTGGTACAGGGCCGTGTGGACGCTACAATCAACGCCCAGGTCTCCATCGCGGACTACCTGCGTGAGCATCCGGAAGCGAAGATCAAGGTCGTGCAGGTGCTGGCCGGGGATCCGGTGGCCTATCCGCTGCACATCGGCGAAGAATACCGGAGCCTGGTGGACGCCATCAACGACGTGCTGGAAGCGGCCCGTCAGGACGGACGGCTGGCTGAGATCAGCATGAAGTATTTCGGTGTGGATATGACCAAGGCCGAATAATAACGGATCATTCGGAAGGAAGAATAGTATGAACGATCGGCTGTGGGGAATCCTGACGGATTCATTCCCCAAGCTTCTGAAAGCCGGCATAGAGATCACGATTCCCCTGACCGTGATCTCTTTCGTCCTGGCGCTGATCATCGCGGTAATTGTGGCGCTGATCCAGTATGCGAAGATCCGCGGACTGCGGCAGCTGTGCCGGTTCTATATCTGGATTGTCCGGGGTACGCCGCTGCTGGTGCAGCTGTATATCGTGTTCTACGGCCTGCCCAGTGTCGGGATTATGCTGGACGCGTTTCCCGCGGCGATCCTTGTCTTTGGCTTCAACGAGGGCGCTTACATGGCGGAGTCGATCCGAGGCACGCTGGAAGGCGTGAACGTGGGCCAGCTGGAAGCGGGTTACTGCGTGGGCATGAGCTACGGAAAGATCATGTGGCATGTGGTGCTGCCCCAGGCGCTGCGCATGGCGTTCCCGGCACTGTCCAACTCCCTGATTTCCATGCTGAAGGGAACCAGTATGGCCGCTACCATCACGGTGGTGGAGATGTTCCGCCAGGCCCAGGTCATCAACGGCCGGGTGTATGAGTCGCTGGGGCTGTATGTTGAAGTGGCGCTGATCTACCTGGCGTTCTGCACGATCCTGACCTGGATCCAGCGCAAAGGCGAGAAGCGCCTGGCCAGTTACGGAGGTGTCCGCGCATGATGCTTGAGATCCGGGATGTAAAGAAAAGCTTCGGCGTGCAGACCGTGCTGGACGGTATCAGCCTGGATGTGGAGAAAGGCGACGTGGTGGCGATCCTGGGCCCCAGCGGATCGGGAAAGACCACCTTCCTGCGCTGTCTGAATTTCCTGGAAAAGGCGGACAGCGGCAGCCTCGTTTTCGACGGGGAACCGTTCGATCTCCACAGCACGGATAAAAAGGATATTGCCCGGCTGAGGCGGAAGACGGGTTTTGTATTCCAGAACTATAATCTGTTCCAGAACAAAACCGTGCTGCAGAACGTGACCCTGGGCCTGACAAGCGGCATGGGCGTGGAGAAGAAGCAGGCGGAAGCAAAAGCGCTGGAGATGCTGGAGAAGGTCGGCATGGCTGACAAGATCAAAAGCTATCCCTCCCAGCTGTCCGGCGGCCAGCAGCAGCGGGTGGCGATCGCCCGGGCTATGGCCACGGATCCGGAGATCATCTATTTTGACGAGCCCACCAGCGCCCTGGATCCGGAGCTGATCGGCGAGGTGCTGTCCGTGATGCGCCGCCTGGCGGAAGACGGGATGACAATGCTCGTGGTGACCCACGAGATGGATTTTGCCCGGAACGTCTCCAATAAGGTTATGTTTATGGAAGGCGGAAAGGTGGTTGAGACCGCTCCGTCGAAACAGTTCTTTGAACAGCCCGCGGAGGAACGCGCGCGGGAATTCATCAGCAAAATTCAGAATTCATAATTCCGCATTGTTTGTGGTATACTGAATGAAACCGGACTTTGGGCTGTAAAACCAAATGACAGGGATGATTCAGGATATGCGTAAGGCTGGAAAGTGGCTGATCAGGATCGCCGTAACGGGGATCCTGTTTCTGCTGTTTTCCGGCAGCGCTTTCGCGATGACGGAACGGCGGATGGAGGCGGGATGTCCGTCCCTGTGCGGCGCGAAGGTGATCGCCCGGTGGAAGAACGAACTGATGACCGTCAGCCTGCCCGGCATCTGGGACCTGACTGCCATCACACTGGAAATGGAAGGGGAGGAAACGCTGCTGCTGGGCGATGAGCAGATCCACGTAAAGTCCGGGGAACCGGTGGACCTGACCGGGCTGGTGGGGCAGAAGCTCGTCGTCCGGAACGGGGCCGGGGCGGGCCGCGGATATCTGATGATCCTGCAGGGCAGCGAGATCCCGGCGCTGTTTCTGGAAGTGGACGGGAAGATGCTGTCCAAGGTCAACCAGAGCAAGAATTATGAGATCACCGAAGGCCGCGCGGTCTACGAGGAAGCGGACGGAAGCGTGAGCTACAACGGCGCGCTGCAGCAGCTGAAGTGCCGGGGGAACAACACGTTCCTGTATCCCAAGAAACCGTACCAGTTCAAGCTGGCGGAGAAAACCGCCCTGAGCGGGCTGGGCAGGGGGAAAACCTGGGTGCTGCTGCCTAACTGGAACGACGTGAGCCAGCTGCGGAACAGGATCATGCTGGACCTGAGCCGGGAAGCCGGCCTCCGGTACGCGGTGGGCTGCGTGGAAACGGACGTTTGGATTAATGGGATCTACAACGGCCTGTATCTGATGACGGAAAAGATCCAGATCGGCAGCGGCCGGATCGACATCGAAAACCTGGAGAAGGCAACGGAGAAGGTGAACCCGGAACCCTTTGATGCGGGACAGCTTCACACGACGAAGACCGAAGCCTATCCGCTGATCCGCTATTATCCGCAGGTGGCGGATCCGGAAGACATTACCGGCGGGTATATCTTTACCAACGAGAAGCACGCGCGGCTCAGGGATTACAAGCGGCCGGGATTCCGGACGAAGAACGAGCTCAGCATCCGGATCAAGGAGCCGACCTGTCCCAGCCAGGCCCAGACGGAATACCTGGCGGCCCGGGTTTCGGAGATGCAGACCGCGGTCATGATGGACAACGGCGTCAACCCGATGACGGGGAAACATTACGAGGAGTACCTGGACGTGACGTCCTTCGCGCAGAAACTGCTGATCGAGGATTTCTGCAAGAACTATGACCTGGCCGGCGGAAGCCAGTATATGTACAAGGACTCGGACCTGGTGGACCCGCTGATCTATGCCGGTCCCGCCTGGGACTATGACCTTGCCTTCGGGAACATGCGGGACCGGGGCGAGGCGACGGGCACGCCGTATGTGACCGTTTACCGGCGGAACACGAACCTGTACTGGCTCCTGTATAACCATGAATCCTTCCGGAAACTGACGGGCTTTCTCTGGCAGCGGGATTTCAGGCCCGCCGTGGAGATCCTGCTGGGCGAAAGGAAAGCGGAGCCGGGCGGGATCATCCGCTCCATTGACGAGTACAAGGAACGGATCAGCGCTTCGGTGGCCATGAACTACAAACGCTGGCCCGTGTCGGACAACGCGACCAAGAAGGAAGCCGCCGGCAGCTTTGACCATGCGGTGGAATACCTGCGGAACTGGATTGCCGAACGGGCGGTATGGATGAACGAAAACTATACGACGGAGAAGGTCACGGACGAGGAGTGACAAAAAACAATATTAATACGGAAAATGCCCGTCCGGCGCATTGACAAAGGCGCCGGGCGGGCATACACTTTCACCCGTAAAGGCAAGGGCGTCTTTAACTGTTATGCGTTAAAGGCGTTTTATTCTTTCATTGCATGAAAAACCAAAGGAGGTTATGATCCATGTCTTACGTCGATGAGGTCCTTGATCGTGTGATCCGGGAAAATCCCAACGAGCCCGAGTTCCATCAGGCTGTGAAGGAAGTCCTGAACTCCCTGCGCCCCGTGGTGGACGCCAACGAAGAGAAATTCCGCAGGGACGCTCTGCTCGAGCGCCTGGTGAATCCGGAACGGCAGCTGAAGTTCCGCGTGCCGTGGGTGGACGATAAGGGCCAGGTACAGGTCAACACCGGTTACCGCGTACAGTACTCCAGCGCCATCGGACCCTACAAGGGAGGCATCCGCCTGCATCCGTCCGTAAACCTGGGCATCATCAAGTTCCTGGGCTTCGAACAGATCTTCAAGAACTCCCTGACCGGCCTGCCCATCGGCGGCGGCAAGGGCGGCAGCGACTTCGACCCCAAGGGCAAGAGCGACCGTGAAGTCATGGCCTTCTGCCAGAGCTTCATGACGGAGTTGTGCAAATACATCGGCGCGGACACGGACGTGCCTGCCGGCGACATCGGCACCGGCGCCCGTGAAATCGGCTTCATGTTCGGACAGTACAAGCGGATCCGCGGCGTCTATGAAGGCGTGCTGACCGGCAAAGGCCTGAGCTACGGCGGCTCCCTGGCCCGTACGGAAGCAACCGGCTACGGCCTGCTGTACATCACCCAGGAAATGCTCAAGAGCAAGGGCGACAGCCTGAAGGGCAAGACCGTGATCGTCTCCGGCGCCGGCAACGTCGCCACCTACGCGATCCAGAAGGCCTGGCAGCTGGGCGGCAAGCCCGTCACCTGCTCCGACTCCACCGGCTGGGTTTATGATCCGGAAGGCATCGATGTCGAAGCCCTGAAAGAGATCAAGGAAGTCAAGCGTGCCCGCCTGACAGAGTACAAGAACTATCGGCCCAATGCCGAGTATCATGAAGGCCGCGGCGTCTGGACCATCAAGGCTGACATCGCGCTGCCCTGCGCCACCCAGAACGAACTGAACCTGGACGACGCCAAGACCCTGGTTGCCAACGGCGTGAAGGTTGTTGCTGAAGGCGCCAACATGCCCACCACCCAGGAAGCCACCGATTACCTGCAGGCCAACGGCGTCGTCTTCCTGCCCGGTAAAGCTGCCAACGCCGGCGGCGTGGCCACCTCCGCACTGGAAATGTCCCAGAACAGCGAACGGCTGAGCTGGTCCTTCGAAGAAGTGGACCAGAAGCTGCAGGGCATCATGGCGAACATCTTCCACAACATCGACGACGCTGCGAAGCGCTACGGCTTCGAGGGCAACTACGTGGTCGGCGCGAACATCGCCGGCTTCGAGAAGGTCGTCAATGCGATGAACGCTCAGGGAATCGTCTAATTCATAATTAAGAATTCATAATTCATAATTATGGGAACGGTATGGCCGACAGGCTGTACCGTTCTTTTTATGGAAGCATTTTGCAAAAATGAGTCAACGGGAATCGTTCCTATTGACACACAAAGGATTGAGATAATAAAACTATGAATTATGAATTATGAATTGAAAAACGCTCCGGCTCGATGAGCCGGAGCGTTTTGTCGGGGGCTTACGCCTCCTGCCAGGCCTGTACCTTGTTGGC
>CAZUXV010000071.1:0-13107 GCA_964624445.1 uncultured Oscillospiraceae bacterium
CCCCGCAGCCGTTCCGTCAGCTCCTTCAGGGTGACCTCCCCGCTTCCGTCCGGGTCGATCTGTTCCGGGTCGCTGGCCCGCAGCGCCCGGTCCATGGCGGCGGTAAAGTATCCCGTTCCGGTGTATTCGTCCGTTTCCGTGTTCCAGAACCAGCTGTCCTCCTGTGCGCTGCTGGAACACAGCACCAGACAACTGCTTCCTTCAAAGGGGTTCGGTCCGTCCCATCCTTTTCCGATCACCGCGCCAGAGTGGCACGCATCCAGGATCAGGATCTTCCGGCCCGGAATCTTCTCCATCGTATTTCTCAGCGTCTCCGGCGAAAGGGCTCCTTCCTCCGTTCCGTCGGAAAGCAGCAGGAACATCTTCTGTTCTCCCGCTTCCGTCTTCAGCACCCCGTGGGTGCTCAGATAGATCAGGGAAGTATCCGCCTGCTTCGCGCCCCGGAACGTGTCCGCTACCAGCTGCACAAAACCATCGATATCGCCCGGTCCGTTCACCTGCCGGAAGATCTCCGTACCCTCAGGCAGGAAATCAGCCAGCAGCGCCTCCATCGTATCCACGTTGTTGGCGCTTGCCGGCTCCGTTCCGGGCATCGATACAAACCGGTCGCATCCGATGAGCAGACACCGGGTCACCCCGTCCGTTGTGCGCTGTTCCATTCCGAATACGCCGTAAAGGGCGAACAGCAGAATGACCAGCGCACAGCAGATCAGGGAAAATACTTTCTTTTTCATTAATATCCAAACAAGATAAGCAGCGTTTTTTCTCCGCACTTGCCGTCAGGCGTCAGCCCGTTGGCGCTCTGGAAGGCCTTCACGGCGGCGACCGTCGCCTCGTCATACTCGCCGGTCACTTCGTCCAGATACCCCATCTGCACCAGGCAGTCCTGAATCTCAACGACAACCTCGCCCTTCATCCCTTCGCTGGCCGTCTCATATTCCACGTTCGCGGCCGTCGCTGCAATAGCGTCGCTGGAATACATTCTGCTCAGTGTCTTGGTCCCGGCCACGCCGTCCACCGGCGAGATCTTGTTCTGGATCTGGAAGGCCCGCACCGCATCCGACGTAGTCTGGCCATACTTGCCGTCAATGGCGCCGTCGTAGTATCCCAGTTCATACAGCGTATACTGCAGGTTCTTGACGGTGCTGCCCTCGTCTCCCTGCCGCAGGCTGCCGTAGGAGATGTTTGCCTTGCTTCCGTAGAGAGCTCGCTGGGTAGCAGGACCGGCCTTGCCGTCCACCGTCAGGTTGTTCATCAGCTGGAAGGCCATCACGGCGACTTCCGTACTCTCACCATAGCTGCCGTCCACGCTCCCGCTGTAGAAGCCCAGGTCCTTCAGCCGCTTCTGCAGGGTCCGTACCTGATCGCCCTTGCTGTTCCGCTCCAGGGTGATATAGCCCGTGGAGGAAATGTCCGAAGTATCCCGGCCGGAGCTGCTGTTGCTGCTGCCGTCGTCGATCTTCGCCGATGAACCGGTGGACTTCTTGGCCGATCCGCTGTAAAGCTTGCTCTGGGTCGCGGTGCCGGCCTTGCCGTCCGCGGTCAGGTTATTGTTCTTCTGGAAGGCGATCACCGCCGCCTCCGTCGCTGCGCCGAACTTCCCGTCCACGCTGCCGCTCAGGTAGCCCAGGTCCTTCAGCTTCTGCTGCAGTTTTCGTACCTCGGCGCCTTCGCTGCCGTACTCCAGGGTTTCCGGGTTGGTACTGGCAGTATTGGAGCCCCGCGCCGCGTTGGAGGAATACAGTGCCCGCAGGGTATCCGGTCCGGCAATGCCGTCTTCCCACAGGCCGCTGGTCTTCTTCTGGAAAGCGCTCACCGCCGCTGCGGTCCGCTCGTCATAGGTGCCCGTCACGCCGCCGTTCAGCCAGCCCAGCTCGACCAGGCGCCGCTGCAGCGTTTCCACCTTTTTGCCCTTGCTGCCGATATCCAGGTAATAGTCCTTCTCCAGGTTCGGCGTCGCCGTGGGTTTGGCGGTGGGTTTGTTCGTCGGTTTGCTGGTAGCTTTTCCGGTGGTCTTCGGCGTCGCCGTGGCATGCGCCTCTTTATAACTCACCGCGTTCTTCGCGTTCATCTTTGCCAGGGTCTTTTCCCCGACCTTGCCGTCCGCGGTCAGGCCATTGGCCTTCTGGAACTCCTTCACGGCCGTTTCCGTCGCCGGACCGAAGTCGCCGTCCGCGCTGCCTTTATAATATCCCAGTTCCTTCAGCCGCCGCTGCACCGCGCGCACAGCGTCGCTGCCGGTAAATCCGCGCTGCAGGCTCTTGGGCGTGGGCGTAGGCGTCACCGGCGCCGGGGTGGGCGTCGGGGTAGCCGGCTCGTCCGTGATCACCGCAATGGTGTTCTGTGTGCCGTCCTGGTTCGTGGGCTGGATCTCGCCGTCGCTGGGGATCGGCGTGTTGAAATAGATCATCTGGCCCGGTCCCGGTGTAGGCGTCGGCGTATCCGTGGGCTGGGTGCCCCAGTTGTCCCAGCCGTTCCCGCCGCTTTCCGGCGGCGTCGGAGTGGGTGTGTTCTGGGTATTGCCGTAGTCCGGCCCGTAGATATTCTGGGTCTCAATCACCACCGTGTCCGGTGTCACCGCCACCGTCGCCGTCGGCGGCATCGTGTCAAACAGCGCAGCTGTCTGACCGCCGCCGTTCGGCAGGCCGTTATTCACTTCGTCCGGCGGCTGGTAGCAGCCCGTCAGAAGCAGGCACAGCGTCAGCGCTCCCGCCAGGGCGAGTATCTTCAGTGTTTTCTTCATTCTTCCTCAGGCCCTCCCCTTGTTGTCATTTCGACCAAGGCCGTCAGGTCGCGTGGAGGCTGATTTGTCCAAATCTATGATTTGGGTAACAAATCACCCACAGAGTGTAAATCTTCCCCGCTGCGGCAATTTATTGTTCATTATCTTTCGTCGGAAACAATTCAACAAACGTCTCGTAATGGTCTCCGGTAAACCAGTAGTGCCCGTCCGTGGAAAAGATCAGCCGGTATTCGTTCCGCTGCCTGCCCTGGTAATAACAGTCCGCTTCGTAATACTTCCGGCCTTTGACGATCGGCAGTCTCTCTTCATAATTCCCGAAATAGTCCCCGCCGATCGTGATTCCGTCCCCGAGATCTCCGACATATCGGTATGTCGTCTTCCATCCCCGGGCTTCGGCCTCTTTCTTCCGGATAAAGTTCTCCGGCAGTTCCCCGTGCTCATCGATATAATCCGCCAGCTCCTGCGCCGCGTCCATCGCCAGGGACTCTTCCGTCACTTCCGGCTTATCCTCTTTCTTCCCGGACGCGCTGGCAGCACAAGCGCTCAGCAGCATCACTGCTGCTACTAACAAAACGAACAGTCTGATTAATCTGTTTCGTCTACTCATGTTCGTCTCCCATAATTCTGAATTGTTGCGGAGGCATCCGCGCTTTAGCGCGGCCCATGCCTCCCATGCTACAGCCGTCAAAGTTCTGAAAGAACTTTGGTCACGGCGATCGCAGAATTCTGAATTATTTGTGGTACCTTTCCCCGGCGTTGATCTTCTCCGCCCGGTACAGCTGCTCCAGAATCATCACGCGGGCCAGTTGGTGCGGAAACGTCATCGGGCTCATGGAGAGCTCCTCATCAGCCCGCTCCAGCACATTCTTCCCCAGCCCCAGGCTCCCGCCGATCACAAACACGACCCGGCTGACTCCCGCAACCTTCATTTCTTCCAGATGCTTCGCCAGCTCCTCCGACGACCTGCGCTTCCCGCCGATCGTCATCGCGATGACCCGGTCGCTTGCACGGATCTTGCTGAGGATCGCTTCGCCTTCCTTGGTTTTGATCTGCTCTTCCAGCGCCTCGCTGGATCCGGACGCCGGTTCCGGCAGGTCCGGAATTTCAGCCTCTTCGTATTTTCCGTACCGGCTCAGGCGTTTCAGGTATTCATCCGCCATCTGCCTGTACGCTTTCTCCTTCATCTTCCCTACGCAGAGGATCAGCGCGCTCACGGCCGTTCCACCCTCGGCAGGCTCTCCCGCTCGATCAGGTTCCAGGCCATATTGACGCTGCGCTCACGCTCGCCGGAAATCATCCGCAGCAGCTTTTCCGCCACCAGTGATCCGAAGGCTTCCTTCGGATGACCCAGGGTGGTCAGCTTCGGGCTGGAAAGTTCCGCGTAGATCGCGTTATCGAATCCGATAAAGCCCATCTCCTCCGGCAGCTTCATGCCTTCCCGCTGCAGGATGCCCATCAGGGAGGATGCAAAGGCGTCGTTATAGCAGGTTACGCAGTCCGCTTCATGCCGCTTCAGCCGCTCCACAAAGGCTTTGCCCTCGGGAGTGTGCTGCCAGTTCATCCGCTCTTCCGTGCTGAACAGCAGCAGCCGGTCGTCCGGGATGGAGATTCCGCCGGCCCGCATCTCGTCCAGGAAACCCTTCAGGCGTTCCTTGCCCTGCAGGTCATCCACCTTGAACATGCCGCCCGGCCGCCGGTATCCACGGCTCAGCACTTCCCGCGCTGCGATGCGTCCGCCGCCGTAGTCGTCCATAACCACGTGGGGCACGTTCATCATGCCGGGATAATAGCTGTTCATAAACAGCACCGGGATATTCCGCTCCGCAAGCCTCCGGTACAGGTCTTCGTTCTCATTTTCCTGCGCGGTCCGGGCGCCTTCGACGATCAGGCCGTCCACCTGGCCGTCCAGCATCCGCTCAAGGATGTTCCGCTCAGTCTTCACGTTGTTGTACGTGGCGCTCAGATTCATGACCACGCCGTTCTCGCTCAGAACGCTCTCAATCCCGCTGACAATGTTGGGAAAGATGTAGTCCGTGATATACGTCGTCACGACGCCTACATGCAGCGTGCCCTGAATCCGCCGTCTCGGCCCGTGGCGCACATAGGTACCGCTGCCCCGCCGCCGGTCCACAAGACCGTCGTCCTCCAGCAGTGCAATCGCCTGGCGCACCGTCTGCCGGGATACGTTAAAGCGCATCCGCAGTTCTTCTTCTGTCATCAGGGTCTGTCCGTCACGAAATTTACCCTCCGCGATTTCTTTGCGCAGGATATCCGCAACCTGCAGATATTTGGGCTGTTCAGCCACAGTAAACACATCCTTCCACTTAGGTTGTTCCTATAATACCAGACAAATCTGTTTTTTTCAAGATATGTACGCACAAGTTGAACAACTTCCCGAATTTATTGAGCAACGCTGAATGTTTTGATCTTTTCCGCCAGTGCCTTCGCATCCCCCAGCGGCACAAAGGCCGTCCGCTCATCTGCTTCAAACAGCTCATGATTCGCCGGCGTATCCCCCAGGATCATCGCCTTCTCCATCGCCCGGTAGATATACGCCTTCCCGGGGATTGTCCGCTTCGCCTTGTCGATCTCCGCGGAGAAATGCCCTGCCAGGCACAGGTCCGCCCGGGCAATGTGCTGCGCCAGCTCCTCCTGACTCAGCCAGGGAATGCATTCCAGATTGTCCTGTATCGGTTTCCGGTTTTCCGGCACCGGCCCGATGACCTCAAACGAAATTTCCTTTTCATCCTTCAGCAGCCTGACCGCGTCCAGCACCACATCTACGCCCTGCAGCGGCAGCACGCTGCCGAAATACAGCACCCGGAAGGGGGCTCCTGCTTCCTTTGCAACCTTCATCGGATGATAAATCTCCTCATCCGCTTCCAGATACAGAACCTCGGTCTTTGCTGCTTCGCAGCCCAGTTCTTTCACAAAGTATTCCGCGTGGGCTTTGGTATCCGCGATCACGGTATTCCCAAGCTTTAGTGTTTTTTCATCCAGTTTTTTCAGCAGCCTGGCCGGCAGGGATCCCTCCCTGAACTTCTTCCGGTCCCGGACAAACGTGTCGTACAGGGAGATGAAGAAATCCTCGGTCACCGGCTTCTTCCGCAGCCGCCGGAAGAAAGGCAGCGTCAGCTGCGGCGCGAACCCGATAAAGCTCATGTCATAGTCCCGGATCTTTGTTTTCATCAGAGAACCATAGACTTTAACCAGCCGTTTCGCGTATCCCTTGTCCGGATACGCGATCACTTTGACTTCCTTCGCGTGTTCCTTCAGCAGCCGGATCTCCTGCGTGTTGCGCAGGTAATCCAGGTTCTTCGTGCTCACAAAGAGCACTTTTTTGCCTTCTATCCGGGAGATCAGTTTTTCCCTGCTCATACCGTACCCTCCGCCAGGTTTCCCCGGATCAGTTCAAACCACTTCTCCGCGCTCCTGTCCCAGGAATACTGCTCCAGCACGCCGGCGGCGTCTTCTGTGGGCTCCTTCAGCAGCGCGTCCAGGTCCGCCGTCCCGTCGTCCGGGTCGATATAGTGCACCGTGTTTCCGTAGATCTCCCGCAGCACCGGGATATCCGAGACGATCGCCGGCGTCCCCAGGCTCAGCGCCTCCAGCGGCGGGATTCCGAAGCCTTCCGCCCGGCTGGGGAACAGCAGCGCCTTCGCGTGGGCCATGAGCCACTTCATGTATGCATCGGAGATATAGCCCAGGAACAGCATGTTCGGCAGGTTCAGCCCCAGGTCTTCCGCGATGTCAAAGGGCATCTTTCCGGCCACGGCAAACACGCTGTTCGGGTTGGCCTTTGCCTCGTCCATGATCCATTTTAGATTCTTGTGGGGATACAGGTTCCCGATGAAGAAATAATAGTTTCCTCCCGTCAGGCGGGGATCCGCCTGCTCGTCCGCCTCTTCCTGCGCCCTGACGTGTTCCCATCCGCCGCCGATGACTTTAATCCGTTCCTTTTCGATCCCTGCCTGGGCTTCCAGCGCTTCCGCGCTGGCTTCCGATACGGTCACCACCGTACCGGCGGTATGGCGCTTCACGAAGATCTTGAACAGGAACCACCACCGGTTAATCTTCCACTTCTTCTGAACTTTTTTCAGGTAATCTTCCGGCAGGGGCAGGTCGTACGCGTCGTTCCGCAGGCTGATCACATCGTGCAGGCAGGTCAGCGATCCGTTCACCCATTCCGCCCGGTTGGAAAGGTTCACGTTCAGTGCTTTCTTTTTCCGGACATACGGGCCGTAGACCACCGTACCCCAAAGCGGTCCTTTCATCTCTTTTTTGTTTCCCCGCTCTTCCCGGGTTGTCACATGGATATGCTGAAGTTCCGGAATATGCTCCGCCCCTTCCGGCACCACAAGCTCCGCGACGCATTCCGGCAGCATCGCGTCCAGCCGCCGGATGATCTCCGCGCAGTACCGCGGCACCCCGTTAATGGGCTCCGAAGTGAAATATCCGTTGATGCAGATCCGGTCATATTTTTGTCCCGCCTGCTTCAGTGCGCAGAACGAGCACAGCGCCAGCGCCAGCGTATGTGCCGCCAGCACCTCCGTGAAGAAGATTGTCAGTCCCCGAACCCCGCCGGCGGACAGCACCGGCCGTCCGAAGAGGAACAGCACCAGCGCGGAAAGGACATATACTCCCGTCAGCGTCCCCTGCCGCCGGAAGGCGATCAGGATCATACCGTACAGGTTCGTCAGGGCGATCATCCCGCCGCACAGGATGAAGAGCAGCAGCTCCGTCCGCAGGGAATCCAGCGGCGTCTTGTAGATAAACTCCAGCACCGGAATGCCCAGCAGCCATCCCCCGGCGGCAGCCGCAACCGTCAGACCCAGCGTGATTCCCGTCAGCCGCAGTGCCTTTCTTTTCAGCCCGTCAAACTGTTTTTCCCGGCGCATCTCGCCCAGGCTCTTCAGCTCCGGCTGGTAGATAAACGTCCCTAGCAGCACCAGTACGAACACCGGCATATAGACGATGTTGAACTGCGTCTGGACCGCGTCCGTCACCCGGCCGTCGATGATATACTTCGGCGCGTTCCCCAGGTACATATTCAGCAGCATGCTCAGGCACAGCGGCGCGCAGGCCCGCAGCAGCTGTTTCACCCGGCTGCCCGCCGTCTTTTCTTCCGCGAAGGTTCCCCATACGCTCCGGTTCAGCACAACCGCCAGCACCGCGGCCAGGCAGGTTGCAGCCGCCGCTGTCAGCAGGATGTTCCGCGTGAATACAAATACCGCCGCAAAGCAGACCACAAAGGAAAAGATCCGGATGAACAGAATCCGCCCGGCCACGTCCAGCCGGCCCTGCTGCTGCATCCTTCCGTGGAACACATCCTCCGCGGCCTCGATGCCCTTGTACAGGCAGATCAGGAGTACCACCAGCGCCTTCGTCGCCGTATATCCGCGGAAGAACACACCGCTGAGCACATATGCCGCCACCGCGACAGCCATACAAGCCAGGGAAACCCACCGCGCCGCGGCATAATCCCGGAAGGAATACTGCCCGGCGCTGTCCGTCACCTGGAACTGCCTCACTCCGTATTTCCCGATGTTATACAGCAGGTTTCCCGCCGCGTAGGCCATCACAAAGGAAGCCGAATCCGTATCCGTCCCGAACCGGGTAATGAACACCAGCAGCAGCATCGTCTGGAAGGAATTCATCGCCGCGGACAGCAGGTTCCACACAAAGGAAGCCCGCCGGATATTCCCGGAGGCCAACAGTGGATTCTGCTTCTCTCTGCTCATTCTGTTTTCTTCCTTCTGTGTGTTCTTAAGCAATCAAAACAATCGTCAGCGCCGAACCGAAGGACGGCATGAAACGGAGGGACGCTCCTTGCAGTTACGCCTTGCGCGGAACGAAAGGAGCGTCCCCTTCGTTTCATCCCGCAATCAACTTGTTCTTCCTCACTTCACGAATTCATACATTCCTATTGCAGCCGCAATCCCCAGATTCAATGAGTCCACTTTCTCATTGCTTTCTATTCTCACCGCCTGCCCCATTTGGGCAAATTCAGCAGGCAGTCCACGTCCTTCATTTCCGAACACCAGCGTCCAGACCTCCGGCTTCTCCTTCACCGCTTCCTGCAGCGGCACGCTGGCGTCCAGCATAAACGGGTACAGTTTCCGCTCCGCAAACTGCTCCCTGTACTCCTTAAACCCGTCATACACCCGGATCCGCAGCCGGAACATGGCGCCCATGCTGGCCCGGACCGTCTTCGGATCAAACACGTCCGCGCAGGGTCTCACCAGTGCCACGTCCTCAATGCCCAGCCCCAGGGCCGTCCGCAGGATCGTCCCGACATTCCCGAAGTCGCTTGGATTATGCAGCACGATATGTGAAGCGTCTTTCTTCAGTTCGTCCTCAAACTTTTCAAACACCGCCGCGGCATAGCAGTTCTCTTTTCCGCTGATCCGCGCCAGCGCCTTGTCCGCTTCCTCGATCCGGATCCGGTGTTTCTCCGCCAGGGCGCAAAGCTTCTCCACGCCTTCCCGGTCTGCTGCGGAAGAGTGCACCAAAAGACGCCGGACTTTTTCCGGTCGGTATGTCAGGCATTCCATGCTGGGAAAGATTCCCGGCGCGTAGCTGTAATCCAGCCCGCTCTTATACCCTTCCAGACTCGGCATCTTTTACACCAGCTCCCCTTCCGGCCCGTTCAGGTGCTTGACCTCGTCCAGTGAAACCCAGATCTCCCGTTTTGCGTTGTCAAACACAAAGGCCACCTTGGCCCGTTCTTTCCGATAGTCGATCTCCGTAACCTTTCCTTCACATCCGCTGAACAGCGGATCCTCCAGCGTCACTTCGTCCCCGATATGGCAGGCCTTCATCCCGCCGACGACCCCGTCCTTCTCCAGCAGCTTCATCGCGAAGTCCAGGTCCGCCCCGGCCAGTTCGTATCCCGTCTCGGTTCTTCCGACCCGCCGGATCGCTCCGTCGATCCCGAAAAAAAACCGGTAGTCCGTCAGCCGTTCCTCGCTGTAAATGAACACATATCCCGGCAGCAGGTCAAACTGCTTCTTGACGTTCTCTCCCTGCTTCCGCTGTTTCCGGATAATCTGCGGAGAAAAAGCCCTTTCCGCCCCGCGGATCTCCATCAGCTTCGCGATCACCTTGCACCGCTGCGTCAGGCAGAATAAACAGTACGCGTAAATGGCTCTTCCTCCTTTCCCCTTTTGTTGTCATCCCGTGCACAGTTGAGGGATCTTCTCCCGGGATCTCGTTATTTAAGCAGCGACGCTCCTTAATACTTACTCGCCCATCCGAAATCCTGATCTTTGAATGCCGGATGCATCGAGTCCTTGGGACTGGTTTTATACTCAATGTCCAGCTTCGGCCATTCCACCCCGATCTCCGGGTCATTCCACGGAATCCCGCCTTCAGAGGTGGGGTCATACACATCCGTGCACTTATATACAAACTCCGCCATATCGCTCAGCACCAGGAACCCGTGCGCAAACCCTTCCGGCACATAGAACATCTTCTTGTTCTCTTCGCTCAGTTCTACGCCTGTCCACTGTCCGAAGGTCTTCGATCCCGGCCTGACGTCCACTGCCACGTCAAACACGCAGCCCTTAGTCACCCGTACCAGTTTCCCCTGCGTATGGTTCTTCTGGAAGTGCAGCCCGCGCAGCACACCCTTTGAGCTGGAGCTCTCGTTGTCCTGCACGAATTCCTTCGTTATGCCCGCTTCCGCGAACAGTTCCTTCTTGTAGGTTTCCATGAAATATCCCCGGCTGTCTCCGAACACTTGGGGCGTAATGATTACAACGCCTTCCAGAGGGGTCTTTTCAAACGTGAATGCCATAGTCAATTACCTCCTGTTGCTTATCTGTTTGTTTTTGTTTTTTCATGGCAGAGGATCCACTTGATATAATTCTGAATTCTGAATTATTCGTATAATTATCTCATATTTTTCCAGTCCGGGCAAGGCATAACATGTTGTTTGAGTGGAACCCGTTTTGAGTGGAACTGCTGCTACATCTTTTCGTTATAGTATCTTTTCATCGCGCCTTTATACTGTGTCAGCAGCAGCGCCACATCACTGTAGGTTCTGCCGGATTGTGCTTCCGGGATTTGAAGATCCTCTCCGTCATTCCGTGTGCCGTTGTCTGTGCTCACCAGATCCAGATACTTCCCGTATGCTTCTCCGGCCATCATTGTCTGCAGCGGTTCCAGAATGCTGTTGATCTTCATCGCTTTATAGGCGTTCACCGGATCATCCGGTTTCCTCCTGCTCTGAAGCTGGAATTCATAGTACATCTGGTCAAACAGTTCCCTCAGCATAACGAACTGTTTTTTGTTCTGCTCATAGCGTTTCGCTGTGGCTTTCTGCTCTTTGTTCATTTTCCTTTCTCCCGGAAAGTACTTCGGATAGTTTTCGTTAGGCAGCATCATGTCCGCAAGTGCGGGAATCCGGATCCCGATGATCTTCCATTCGGGAATATTGTATTTCCGGACCGGATCGTACTTCCGTTCAGTCAGATACTGGATATATTCGCTTCCGTTCTTCTTTTTGATGCTGATCTTCCCCGGAGCCTCCGGGATCAGCACCGGTTCATTGTCGTACATCTTTTCTCCTCCTGGGCATGTCTTTATAACCCCTTCATCCGGGTTTCCCTTCCCATCTGTAAGTACAGTAATACCTGCATACGGTCGCGGCGGAATCCGGTGCGTCGTCATGCTCAGCGTTTTCCGTATACTCCATGATCTGTCGGAGATACGCCGGGTCCGTTCCCTGCATAAAGATAATCCTGGGCCAGCATTGTGTAAGATAGGTCAGGATCTTGATTTTCTTATTCTGACTCTCATGATAGGTCTGGGCGCACAGGGTGTCGCTTCTCAATATGTCTTTCAGGAATCCATGGTCCGCGTTGCTTTCACAGACGATTTTCCAGCATTCGTATTCCTTGATCTCTCTTTGGATCAGCGGCAATACCCGCTGTACGGGTTTATGCCACAGTTTGCCGTACATATAGATCGTTCCGGTCTCCTTGTCTCTTTTAGACAGCGTCAGGGCAGTATAATCGCTTCCTCCGTAAGCTGCGTCGATATGCGCCGTAGCCCCGTAAAGGGGATTCTGATCGATAAACTCATAGGTCTTGTCGTCCATCTTCGGCGGTTCTGTAAAGACCAGTTCGCTTCCGGCCAGCAGTTTCAGTTCATAGTTCGCCGCGAACAGCTTCGGCGCCATACTCTTCCGGAGCTTCGCCAGCTGCTCCGGGCTGATCAGCCCGGTGGTATAGCAGTCATATCGGTGGATGTTGGGCATCTTCCGGAACACGTCTTTTTTGTGCCAGGGCGTTCCCAGGTTGATGATCCTTCCGCCCCGGTTCCGGATATTCTGCAGTTCGTCATATTGCAGTTTGGTATGGTCCCGCTCTGCCCCGGATTGGTAATCCTGGATGTTGCAGATATCGTCCGTGATCACATACTGGGCGTGTTTTCCGGTAATGGAGCTTTTGATGCCCAGTCCCAGTAGTTGCGGGGCGCCCATCGGGGAGGTCCACAGGTTCGTGGAGATCTGGTCCATGTTCTCCGTTACGATTTCCACCGGTATGCCCTGGATCACGGTGCTGATGTCGCTCATGATCTGCTGCTTCAGGATTTTGATCACCATCCGCAGCATTTCAGCCACGTCGCTGTCCGCTTTTCGGAGAAAGATAATGTTATGGGTCGGATCCAGGATCATGATCAGGGCGATAGCCACCGCGAGGCTGGAACTCTTGTAGCTTCCCCGGTGCGCCTGCAGGGTATAATCCTCCGTACCGAATACAATCTCCCTTATCCACATCCCGTGCAGCGGTGTCAGATCCCTGAACCCGACCCGGATGCCGATCTGCTCCGGATGCTTCAGCATCTCCTTCACAGCTTCTTCCGGATTAATCTTCTTCATCCGCATTCATGCCCCCTGATGCTGTGTCATACCCTCCGTTTTCATCGTTTTGGGATGCTCTGTCTTCTTCCGCTGCGTCCTCTGTAAATCCGGGATCCTGAATCTTGAATTCCGTGTCTTGCTCTGCCCTGATTTCTTCCGCGATGGCAATCAGGCGGTTTTCAGATTCTTTGACCGTTTGACCGGTCTGCGTCAGATGGATCGTCGTATCGGGTTTGCCCAGCGTCCTTTCCAGGATGAATCCGATCAGCTGCGCCTTGGTCGGCGCCGGCGTATTCGGATCCCGCAGCATATCGCCCATCGAGTCGATGGCGTCAGGGGCCAGTTTCCGGATCTTGTTGTTCAACTTGTTGTTTTCATGGGTCATTGGCATACGCTTTCCTCCTTATTTGGTAATGAAAAAAACCGGAGGAAAACCTCCGGTTCAGACTGTCAACAAAGCCCCTATTTTCGAAAGGAGATAGGGGCTTTGTCATGC
>CAZUXV010000072.1:0-13100 GCA_964624445.1 uncultured Oscillospiraceae bacterium
ACCAGGCTTCCGTAAGAGGCGTCGATCCAGCCGCTCTTAACAGCGCCGGATTCGTCTGCAAACCAGATCCGCAGCATGCCGTCTTCGCACAGGTCCGTATACAGGACAAACGGGTCGGAGGTTACCTCACAGAGCACTTCCGAAGCCGCTTTATCCGCGTATACGACAAATCCCGCCGTGTATTGCACAGCGAAATAAGCGTGTCCGCCTTCCTGCAGCACTGCCTTGATTCCCGCCGCCGCGTCTGCGACAGGAGAGATGTCCACCGCGCTGTTCTCAGCCAGGGCGTCGTCCCTGCTGATCGCGGGTGGTTCCTCCGCGGGATCTGTTTGGTCATCGCTTTCCGGCTCAATGACGTCGGATTCCGGAGCAATGTCCTCCTGTTCGTTTGCCTCCACATACTCGCCAGTCTCGGGATTCACATCCGCGAGCACACCGCCCCAGACGTTAACGGTCAGAGCGAGTATCAGCATGATTGAAATAAGTTTCTTCATGGCTCAATCTCCTTTGTAGGATTTGTCAATGTAATAATATTTCTTTTCAATCAATTTTTTGAGATCCATGGCGATCGATTTTTTTATCTGTGCGCCATTTTAAGCTCTTTCACCTTTGTTCCCTTTACTTTTACCGTTTTTTTCTGTTGCTTATTCCGTTTTCACGTACTAATGATTAAGTTTTAACTTTACAAGCCCCGCAAATCGTGTTTATGTGGATTTAGATAAAACCAGATTGCATTGATGCAGCGAACATCTTGCGATCCAATACAGCCCCTTTTCACACCCGTCGCTTAAGCGATGACAACCACAAAGGAGGTAAGGTATCTATGTCTAAATTTCATACTCATATCGACACTGACGAGAGCTGTTCCGATTCATATCAGGGCGAGGTTGACTCCGGGGAAAAGGTTGAGTCCGACAATGATGAACCCTCCAGGAACGCCCTTCTGGCTGAGTGTGCTGTAAACGCTGACCGTCTGTTGCAGAGCATCGGGCTCAGTCCATGCGCGAGCGTATGGACCACCGAGGCGTACAAGAGCGAACGGCAGCGTATTACATGCCAACTCGTCTCGATGAGGGATCAGTCTGATGAGATGAAAAACATCACGGGGAACATTCTTTTTTTCCTCAACGCGCCGTTTTTTTACTCTCTCTCCAAAAGAAAAAAGGATTCCTCAGCGTCCGATTGGCAGGCAGCTATCGAAACGACTTTTAACTCGTTTTTTATGCGCTGCATGGAGCTTTGGCCCAAGTACAACCCCTTGAAAGGCGCTACTTACACCTCCTACATGAGCTATCTTGGTTTCAAGGTCCAGTTCGAAAGTAGGGATTTGCCTGCTGAAGAAGATGCGAATAAGCTTTATATGTATAGAAAGCTTTCATCATTGGAACAGGCGATCATTGACGCGAATGCGGCTGATCCGGAAAGCACGGGGCTTAGCTACAACGACATAAAAGCCAGACTTCATTACAAATCCGGCTATAGCAACACCGTTATCGACATGTATTTTCAGTGGAAGCTGCGTCGAATGCCCGTTTCGATTGATGATGACGAGTCTCCCGCCGCTGCTATGCCGATACCCGTGCATGAAAAATCCGGGAAAGAGCATTTGCGTGGTCCCGAGGAGGCGGCCCTGGAAAACGACACGATAGCACGTTTCATGGCTCGTGTAGACGAGATGATTGGCGACGGTACTTTCCAGGGGCAGGGAGACCCGGCTACCATCCGTGAGATGCTTTACCAGCTGACTCTCAGCGGCATGCCCGGTCGAAAAGGGGCAAAAGAATATGGGTTGTCCGATTCCTGGCAATCCATCAAGCACAGACTCCTGAGGGATGCCACAGTCTGCGAGATTCTCGGCATCCAGAAAGCAAAAAAGTCAAAGGTCGAGCGTTTCAAAATTCCCACCACAGAAAGAGCAGACGCCATCTTCCCCGGAGACGCCGAAGACGAGGAAGTATCTTCCTTCGATATAACGTCTTTTTCAAAAAAACACGAGCTGGAGTAAATTCACTCTGCGAAGCAACCTGTCAGCCGGTGAGGCGGTTTTCATATCGCCGCCGGTTTTTTCGTAAAAAAAACAGGGCTGTCTCGCCCTGCCTTCCCCGGATCACCGGCCCTGAACAATCGCCTCTCGATGGCGACCCGACGTATGAAGCACAGTGTCCAGCGAAAACACAGCACTTCACTCAGGAATCGTCGGGAAGATGCCCGGATCCGTCACACCATCAACCACCTCTGGATCCAGCATACATCTCTATTATCAATTATACGATAATTCTGTCCGTTTTTCGGTCGTAATAACAAAAAATATTTTTTCGCAGATTCGAAAAGGCCGATTTCAAAGCATAATATATATGGAAGTTTTTCTGGAGGTGCAGCGTGTTTCGATCACTACGGACGATAGTTTCAACAATAGTATCCGTTACGTTTTTCCTGGCCTTTTCTGCTGTCGCATCGGGCGAGAATTCTGCCGTGGATAATTCAGCGATTACTGACCGGAAGATTCAATATGCGATGTCTGAGGCAGACGTCTTTATGCGGACAATAGACGACGCCATGAGAGAGTCTATCGTGCGGGATGTCTTGTCTGAGGACGACGAGATCCTGCTCGCGAAGATGCTGTACGGAGAAGATCGTGAAAACCCGACTTATATGCGGGCGGCGATCATCTGGTGCGTATATAACCGTGTAGACGCTTTTCATAAGCCTGTCAGTGAGATTGTCACACCGGCGATTTTCCCTGGGTACTTGACAGGGAACCCCGTTACAGCGTGGGCTGTCGATCTGATCCGGGATGTGACGATCAGGTACGTCCTGGAACAAAACGGGTTTAAGGATGTAGGGCGGGTGCTCCCCAGAGAATACCTTTGGTATGAGCAGCTTGAAGGTCACAGAGATCATGTTTTCAAGACGACACTGAAGCTGAGTGATCCGAAGTGCATCAGATGGGACTGGTCTTTACCGAGTCCGTACAAGGAATAAAGGGAGGAAGTTCGCATGACACTGATAGCGCTCCGTTCTGAGGTATTGGTTGATTACGATGATATCTCAGTTGTAATACTCCGGCCGGATTTAAGCCTGCCCTCCGCCGGAGAAGCTGACCAAAGTCTGTTTGATACCACCGAGAGGATCATTGAAAACGCAAAAGCCAAAGGCCGGTTTTATGATGTATCCGGGAAGGACAGAGTGATTCGCAGCATTATCCTGACGAAGTCCGGCCTTGTCATTGGCATCAACATCCTGCCTACGACAATCCTCAATAAGTGTAAAGACAGGACTGTAACAAAAACCGAAGGCAAAAAGAGGAAGAATACGTGAAAAGAACGCTCTTTGTATTGATCCTTTCCATAGCGATATTGTTGCATTCCTTTTCTGTTGCGGAGTATTCGTACAGCTTTTCGGACAGTATTCCTCATTCCGCCCAGGACAGTGCAGTTCAATACATGCTGAACACCGTCGCGTCGATGACGGACAAGGACAAGCCGTATTCATATACCGAACTGTTGGATATTTATCTCAAGTTCTATGGGATTTTTACGCCGGAGAGCACAAAGAACAATGAGTCGGTTATATGGGTTCAGGAGACGCTTCTTGCGGATACGGACAGGATCACGATCATACCGGATCGTTATGTACGGTCAGATGATCTGACAGACTGGGTCAACAGATACGCCGAGCCCGGGGACTTACTTCTTTATAAACAGAACGGCAAAGCGGATAAATGCATCGTTTTTGCAGGCAACGGGAAAATGATCGGGCGATCCTATAACGGCAACGATGTTATTGATATCCGGGCCACCTTTGCCGCCGGCGAAAACATGAGGACCAAAAGTGCAGGGCTTTTTGCCATAGCACATATATGGGCTGACAAGACAGTGCCAGACGGTGTATATGCGGACCTGCAGCTGGTGTTGGATCCGGACGCAAGAACGTTTACACAGAAGCACTATACAATAGCGGAACTGAATCCTCTGAACAAAAAGTATGAAGATACCGGTTCTTTTGTGCTTGTCGAGTATAAACCGGGCATATACAGGGTATGGAACGGTGATCAGTACGGTTTTTCCGAAGAGTATATCTCAGCGCATAATGGAATTCATCTTCAGCTTTCATCTGATCACATTGCGGTAAACCAGATAACAAAACAGATCAAAATCGATCTTGAATTGCCAGACATAATCCATAACGCATCTGAAAGCCACGCTGTTTTACTGAATATCGCTTCAGAAGCAGTCAACGCGTTTCAGTGGACAGGGCATGACATGATTAACGCAACGGAGGCGGGCTATGGAAACGAATAAAAACGTTCTCAGTTCCGCGCTTTCAGCGGCCGTTGTTATTGCTATGGCAGTCATCCTTGCTTTTTTACTCTGGATTTCTGGACATGAACCTGTGAATACGCCCTCGTCCCTGTCTCTGGTTGCCCATGTCATACCAGCGTATACGGACGAAAGCGGTGTTGTTCGTGCCGCGAAATATACGGCTTCTGTATTTGATACAAATTATGTTTCGGCCGCCGGCAGGTTATTTAACACTGTGAACATATCGGCAGGAGACAATTCCGATATGACTGCTGCCGCAGGGAATTCCCGGCCTGTAGCCGCCCCGGCTCAAGAGATCCCAGATCAGTATACGGAAATCAAATACCCGTATCTTGATTATCCCGTGTATGTTTATATGAACAGTCAGGGGAAAGCTCAATACAGGGTATATCTGGAAAGACTGTCAAACAGCAGCACAGAGAGCGGCTTTGTAAAAGCGTCTCAGTCGATTCGGAACATGAAGATAAGTATGGATTACGACACGGGCGATACGTTTATCCGGACTGCGGATGAAGATTTCGGCACAATAATACAGGTAAACGCGCCTGCCGATCTGCAGGGAGACCTGATTAAGGAATTCAGCGCGGTCGGCACTTACTATCTGATCAATGCCTCCGGCAATATGGAATATTATGTTTACGGCCATTATCCAAACAGCACCACGGACGATTTTTACCTGGCGGACAACAACGGGATTATGATTCCGGGGACACTGCCTGTATCCATCAACTAATATGGAGGGAATTCTATATGTCTGAGTCCAGCAAAAACGAATCCAAGATCCGGCAGATGATTAACGATCTGACTTACGAATGCTTCAACAGCGGTTATCCTATCAGCATTTACTGTTTAATCGGAAGCGGAAGCAAGAGCCAGACCATAAAACAGGTTATATCTCCTGCCGCACTCAATTACGAGGGAGATACAACAACTTTTTATGATCTCCAGAATGTGATGTCCGGGAACTTTACAACCGTCCCGAAACAGAGCAAGGAAGAGGAGGAAGACCCGTTTGAAGGGATTTAATATGTTTTCTCGCATAGCGTCCATTGCGCTGATAATCTCCCTGTTGCTTTCGTTGATGCCTGCATCATTGGCTGAGTTTGCTGTTACAGACGAGGAAAGAGCGCTCAAGAGCCGTACGGAATCCTATAACGGGGTTGTCGAAATAGAAGGCGATACCTATATGATTTATGCTCAGAACTCCCCCGAGTACGGAGACATATTCATTGGCGGTGGTTATAAAACAACCGTCAAAGACAGCGCCTGCGCCGCCTGCACCCTGGCAAACATTCTCGTAAACATGGTAGCGTTTGAAGATCTCCCCAGGATCCGGGACTTATCTTTGTTCCCGATTCGCATTGACACGAAAAACGTATCCCGCGAGCAGGGCTATTTTGAACGCTGTTCCTTTGAGATAAAACGCAACGAAGATTATTTCCGTTATTTCCCGCTGTGCATCCTTAACATAACATCAAGCAATAACAAGGGAATCGGGAACAGGCATAACACAGCCGGTTATTACAGGACGTTCTTTGAATGCCTCGGCGTTGAGAATAAGATTACCTACGATCTTGAGGAAGCCCTTGAAGAAGTCAGCCGCAATAACGCAATGGTCGGCTTGTGTGTTGGCGGAGGGAAAAATCCGATATCAAGAATCCACGGGCATTATCTGGCAATCGCAAAAGTAAAAGGGGACAAGGTCTATTTTCTGGACAGCATCTACACGGATGTTTATGAAAAAGACACCAAAGGCGTGATTCATGTCCAGGAGCCCGGCGTCTTTTGGGTTTACAAGGACGACCTTGATTCTATAGGCATTCATGGAGCCTTATATATAGCGTATACAAAAGAAAACCGGTCAATATACACTCAGGAAGCGTATGACCGGTTTATCGCGGAATCAAACGATATATGATTTCTGATAATATGAATCCACGGTTGCAGCCGCGGGTTTGTTTGTCTCATTTCGCCTTCAGAAGGAATACCATACTGTTTTCAGAGGTATCTACTGTAAGAAGGCATTCTTCAATTCTTTTATCAGGCAGGTAATACGAAACCTTATCCTGCATCATTCTCTGAATATAATCCGGGCTGTTATGGTTATCACGGAAAAAACTGAAGAAATCTTTTACATCATTGCATTTATAATGTATATTCGTGTGCTTGCTGCTGGTCTCATACCAGCCTTTTCCGTCCGTAATCAGGGATTCCCCGGCGCACAATCCTTTATATCCCAATTCCGTTCGGATTGTTTCTGCAACAGGCGCTGACTCCCGTGAATATAGTAATTTTGCCACAACTTTCCCGTCTCCTTTTGACTCCATACGCACATCCACGACTGCTTCATTATCTTCAACCGGGTGTACTTTTTCAACTTCCGAGACGATACGCGCGAACACGGTACAAACATCCTCAAAATTGTTCGGGCAGGGGAGATGACGCCTGGTATCTTCCTTGATCTCTTTTTCCTTGATTTTCTTTCTGCTGACGTCAGAGCCCTTAAATACGAAAAGCACATAAAGCAGGGCGAGTACCGCCGCCGCGGCAACACCCATCATGAAGTAGAGAAAGTTCATATAATTTCGATCCTCCTTGCTTGAGTTCTATCATAATATTACTTTGACGCCAGACGATTTTCTTTGCTATATAATAAGGAAGAAACAATTAATTACAATCGTTGAGCCGGGAAAGCCCACTACTTCAGTGGTGAGAGTGTCAACGGAACGCTGCCCAGTAATTCGCGTCCTCAAGACCAATCACAGTCAGCCAGGAATTATCCGGGAGCAGCACCCATGAAGTATCCTGCTTCTGCTGCCGGATCGTGTTTATCATGTTTTTATTGCTGTATCCGAGTATGGAAACGGAAACGCCACCGTCCGGTACGGAGGTCCGATGGTATATCTGGTTTTCTTCCTTGATCCGGTAAAACCAGTCTGCATACGCCGCGTTTAATCCGCAATGAATAACAAGAGGATAGTCCAGTATTGATGGATCGTCCGGAAATTCATCTGCGGTATACCCATAATCCGCCAGCGTGCCGATATAGGTTGTCGTGTGCAGGCTCGGATGATACACCGCGACAACATCCCCGATTTCAAGGCTTTCCTTCATATCTGTATACTTATTGCCAAATGAATCTTTGTCTATTACTATCCTGTCATTGGGATTTTTTTTGATATTTTGTTGGAGTTTATATTCCTTGCTCCAGGCTGTTTTATGCAGATAATCTGTAAACCCTTTGCAATCGAAGCCAAGGAAATACCGCCTGTCTTTCTTGTAATAAACCTTGCTGTCCTGCCAGGAGATCCATGTCTTATAGGCAGGAGCCTGTATAATAATTTTTTTAATATCCCGTCCTCCGAAGAAATATGGGATACCGCTTCCCAGCAACGGCTGTATATTTGAAGACGTCAGGATATTGTATCTTTCCAGGAAAGGGTTCCCTTCTTCGAGCATACTGAAAGCGACATCCAACACGGGGGATTTGCAGATGTTTCCGTTATAACGAATGGACTTCGCTTCTTCGTCGGTTATCGTCGCCGGGCCTGGGTATCGCATCGCGAGCCCAGATGTAGCGTCTTTATTGTATGTAGCGTCAACGCGATAGTAATTATTAGATGGTTGTTCGTTCTCGGCGGAGGCAGTAACAGCAAAAAGCAATATAGCTATGACCGACAGCACATTGATCCATAACAGGCTTTTTCTGGCGATCATAAGCAGCTCCCTTCATCTCATTATGCGGGCGATAAAACATATCGCTGAATAAATAATACTTAAAAATAGGGCATATCTGGCCCGGGCCACCGGATTTATTTACGTTTTTGGCGATCTGTGATTCAAAAGTATAAATTAAAAAGCAAAAATCGAAAAAGCGTATCGGGAAACCGATATTTTTAAGTATTATTAGGTTGAATAAATCCTTGAAAGGAGCCCAGCTATGACTTATTCAGACATTCTTTCATTCCGTAGTCGCAGGATTCTCCGGGCGATTGTTTCCGTTATTATCGGTATTACGGTATTACTGTATGCATCAAATTGTGTTTTTGCGGAAAACAGCGAAGTATGCAAAACCACTATCGGCACAATCCATACAGACAGGGATTATGCCATTCTCTGTACTATTCCCGACAGCTGTGTGTATGAAACAGCATCCAACGACCAAACAAACGGGGAGGATCTGTTTGTTTCTTTCCAGAAAGCAGATGGGACAGGGCCCGTTGTTGAACTGTACATCTTCCAGCACAGCAAATATATGTATCCGAATATAAACAGGATGCCCTATGAAGAGTATGTCGAGTTCCTGTATAACAACTACGCCTACGAGGGCGCGTGTGTTTCTCAAGGCATAACAACGGATGGCGATATTTACATTATTTCGTTTGACAGTGAATATATTAACGATATCAATATCGGAGCGATCCTGGACAACCATGTCATTCGGTTTGTTGTCCGTAAAGCTTCAGAAGACGATGACGAGCTCACCATAAACGATTCTCTTGCTGCCGAAGAACTCCTGGACACCCTGGAGATCGTTCCGTTGGGTGAATAATCTGCATCTTTTCTTGGAGGCATATGATGACAATTCCATCGAGACCATGCGCATCTGTTCCTGAGCTGTCCGCCGACCCTGAGCCCTTCCGAGATAATGAAGATCATTAAGGGCGGCTCGTCCAAAGAACTCCGAAGCGAGTTTCCAAAGCTCTCACAGATGCCAAACCTCTGGACGCGGAGCTTCTTCGTGTCTACCGCCGGCAACGTTTCTTCCGACACAATCAAATGGTATGTGTCTACCCAGAAATCGAGGTAATCATGCTGCAGCAGAAAGGATATAAGTATCGTATATACCCTACTCCGGAACAGGCGCGCGTAATCGCGTCTTTCTTTGGGTGCTGCCGCTATGTGTTCAATAACTCCCTCCAGTTCAGCAAAGAGACTTACGCTTCTGAGCATCGCTCTGTATCCCAGTATGAGAACATGCGCAGAGTCACCGGCATGAAGTCGGAGCCCGAGACCGCGTGGCTGAATAACTGTGACAGCATGGCGCTCCAGGAAGCGGTTAAAGACCTGAACCATGCCTACCAGGCGTTTTTTAGCAAGCTTGCCGGTTATCCGAAGTTTCGAAGCAAGCGAGACGCTTTTCAGTCTTATCGTACCCGCAATCAGAAGAATGGAATACGCCTTGAGAAAGGACGGATTACCATTCCGAAGATTGGCCCCGTCAGGATCAGGCTTTCCCGAAGCTTTGAAGGCAGGATACTGAACGCCACGGTTTCCCGCACATCGTCCGGCAGGTATTTTGTTTCCCTCTGCGTAGAAGAAGAGGTCATACCGAAGCCTAATGCCGGAGGCTGTATCGGGATTGATGTCGGGCTTCAGGAATTCTACACGGACAACAACGGATCTTCTGTTCAGAATCCGAAGACGCTCGCGAAGTATCAGAAACGTCTTTCGCGTGAGCAGAAGAGGCTGTCCCGCAAACAGGCCGGATCGAACAACCGGAACAAACAGCGGCTGCGCGTCGCAAGACTGCACGAGAAGATTGCCAATACAAGATCGGACTTCCTGCATAAAGAATCCACAAAGCTGGTCAGCGAGAATCAAGTGATCGCCGTTGAGGATCTAAACGTGCGTGGAATGTTCCGTAATCACCGTCTTGCAAAAGCGATCTCAGACGTTTCGTGGAGCGAATTCATCAGGCACCTGGAATACAAGGCGTTTGAGCATGGAGCGCAGGTAGTCCGTGTTCCCCGGTTCTTTGCCTCCAGTCAGATATGCTCTGTCTGCGGTGGAAAGAACCCGCTGGTAAAAGACCTGTCCGTCCGGAGATGGACATGTCCGGATTGCGGGACGGTGCATCGCAGGGATCATAACGCCGCAATCAATATCCTGAATCACGCCTTAGCCTCCTCTCGTTAATCGATTCTTGAAGTACCGTAGGGCATACGGGAACTTAACGCTTGTGGAGATCGTGTAAGTCGATGCTGGTTTGCCAGACTCGCAGTGGTCGTTGAAGCAAGAATCCAACTACTTCAGTGGTGGGAGTGTCAACAGCCGAGGCATCTGATCCGGGACAATATACTGTTCGTTGATTTCGATCACGATCACCTCATCGGTTTTAACATAACCTTCAGGCGTCTCAATCTCACGAATCACATAATGTCCTTCACTGAGGCCGGAGATCCGTTTGCTTCCGTTGGCTTTATCTTTGCTTTGACATGGCTTAATGTTTGGTTTCATTTGCTTGGCTTTGCTTCCGGTAGCTTAGTGTTTGCTTTCAGTTGCTTTACGTTTGCTTTCGTTGGCTTGGCGTTTGGTTATTAGGAAATCTGCATGGCAAATTGCAAATTAATTTGTATTTTATTGAGGTAAAAAACCAGATTCCGTGTTTTTCAATATACAATTCTGTTAGGAAGGAGGAATTACCGTGAAGAAAGCACTGACGGCTGTTGTTCTGGCAATATGCTTTACCCTTGTCGCTGCTTTTGCGCTCGCGGATTTGGAAATCCGTTTCTTGTCTGCAGGACAAGGAGACGCAATCCTGATCGGGTGCGACGGAGTGTATGCCATGATTGACGCCGGGCCTGTCGCATATTCAAACCATCTGTACTCTTTAATCAGAAAAGAATTAAAGATCAGCGAGATTAACTTTATTCTCCTTACACATCCACACGACGATCATGCCGGAGGAATACCGGCCGTACTGAACAGTGTTCCGGTCGGGGAGATTATCTCGCCTGTTCTTGACTGGGATTCCGCTGTTTTTTCAGACATCAAAAGATATGCGAGCCGACAGGGGACGCCGATAGAAGGAGCCGCAGAGGGAGACCGCCTTGATCTTGGCTCCGCAACTCTTGACATTATCCACTCATGGCCCGACGCATGGGATGAAAACGATATGTCGCTTGTTGTGCGCCTCCAGTACAACGGCTTTTCCGCGATCTTTACCGGCGACGCGGAGGCCATGTCGGAATATATGATTCTGGACAGCAATCGCGAATTGCGTTCAGATCTGATTAAGATTGGCCATCACGGAAGTTCGTCCTCCTCCACGAAAGAATTCCTGCAGGCAGTCCAGCCGAAGTACGCTGTCATATCTTGCGGGACAGGGAATGATTACGGGCATCCGCATCAGGAAGTCCTGGACCGGCTGAAGTCACTCAGAACTGAAACCTACCGGACAGACTTGCAGGGAACCGTTGTTTTCCATATTGACGAAAGAGGGAACATCAGTATACGGACTGACCGCGAGGCCGGTCCGCTTGACGGTATTTTTACGGCGCCCGTGATCATTTCAGACATAAACCGGGCGATGTCTCCGGACTCTGATTTTGTGGTTAATGTAAAAAGCGGCAAATTTCACCTTCCGGACTGTGATTCCGTAAAGGATATTTATGTTCAGAATCGAAAAGAATATACAGGCACCCGTGAAGACCTGATCAGGATGGGGTATTCACCGTGCCACAGATGTAATCCGTGAGGTTGAAGCGTCTTGATAATTCGTTTGGATCCGGTTTTCGGCTTGTTTGAGAAAAACAGTGTCCGAGGGGTTGTTTTGGAAGCCCTGCCAGGGGAATCCCGCTTTGAAAGCAGGCTTTTGCTGGATATTATAGATTTGTTCTATAACAGCGATGATCCTATACCTCAGACAGATTTGTATATCCAGTCTGTTCCGCCTGCCCGTCTGCATAAGGCTGTAAAGCTTTGGAAACAACTGTCTCTTGCTGAATCAATCCCCGGCAGAGGCGTCCAAATAATGTCTGACATTCTGAGAAGCCATCCGGATCAGCTTATATACGCTGCGTTTCCGGGCAGACTGTTTCAAACAATGGCATATTATAAGAATGTTTCACCGGACGAATTATGGTATATCGTTTCATGGACAAAGGAAGCCGGGCTTTCGGAAGAGCTTGTTCTGCAAGCGGTTAAGTCCGCACTAAGCCTTAACAACCAGATACAGCTGACAGAACTGACGGACTTTATCATGCAGCAGGCCGGCGCATCCGGCGCGGAACACGAAGCGTGTTATCGTATCTCACTCGCTGTTCTTGACACATTTGGTCAGGCAAAACGGGATCCCGGGCAGATGGAAACACAATATATAAGGGAATGGCTTGCACTTGGTTTTTCAGAAAACGATATTCTGTTTGCCTGTCAGCAGGCAACAGACAGTCCGACGTTCCGGTATACGGACGCCATTCTCAGAAATGCAAGAAAGTGTATGGATGATGCTGGGATTGGCACATACAGCGAACTTATGGCTGTTACAGAAGAATATAAAACCCTGACATGCGCATCCGGGAGCAAAGAACTGACACCGGCTGCGATCTGCCTGTTTTCCTTGCTCAGGAAAGAGTATCCTCCCGAATCGATCCGGCTTGCTGCAGAGTATGTAATGGAGGAATACCCGAAAAAACGGCTGAAAACGCGCACCCGGATTACCTGTATCCGGCGCGTTCTTCAGCGGTGGAAAGAGCGCGGGATGGATACTCCGGAGAAGATTTCTGAGTATATGTCAGGTCTCCGTGAAGCGAAAGCTCTGCTAGGTAGCATTATATCAATCCCGGATATTTTATTAACGGATGAAGAGCGTAAAGAGGTTGTCCGGCTTATTACCCGCTGGAAAAAGAAAGGCTACGAAGACGAGGACATCCTGTACGCGGCGCAATGCGCTGCGGATGTCGGCGCACAAAAAACGGTGGCATATATGCGCAAAGTTCTGAATTGAAGTACCCACCACTTACGGTTTCACCGTTGAAGTGGGGGATTCTCCTCTGA
>CAZUXV010000073.1:0-13056 GCA_964624445.1 uncultured Oscillospiraceae bacterium
CCTCGGCCGCGATCCGGGCCGCTTCCTCTTCGGCCTGCCGTCTTGCTTCTTCCTCTGCTGCGATCCGGGCCGCTTCCTCTTCGGCCTGTCGTCTTGCTTCTTCCTCAGCAGCGATCCGGGCCGCTTCCTCTTCGGCCTGCCGTCTTGCTTCTTCCTCAGCGGCGATCCGGGCCGCTTCCTCTTCAGCCTGTCGTCTTGCTTCTTCTTCGGCAGCAATCCGGGCTGCTTCTTCTTCGGCCTGTCGTCTTGCTTCTTCCTCGGCGGCGATCCGGGCTGCTTCCGCTTCGGCAGCTCTGCGCGCAGCTTCCTCCGGATCCTCCCATGGCCCTTCGGATCCTCCGGGACCTTCCTGCTCTCCCGGACCTGCCGGCTCGCCGGTTGCCGGCTGCAGGGCTGTCTGTGAAACATACAGGCAGTATGTTTCCGTACTGCCGGTTTCCGGATTGGTAACGGTAATCGGCAGATAATTGATCCCGTCCATCGTGTCGCCGACAACGGTCACATATCCCAGCGCCTCGCCTGCAGCGGGCCAGATCTGATATGCTTCATTCGGATGGGTTACAAAGATCGTCAGCCCGTCCAAAGGCGCTTCCGGAGGGAGCATGATCCAGAAATTGCCCTCCGCGTCGTATACAGGAGTGGCGTTCGCATAAGCGGTCTCTCCGGTGGCGGCGTTGATCCAGCTGACAGTGATCTGCAGTTCACTCCAGTCGGGAGTCACCGCCAGGGCAGCCGGCAGCGCGGACATCAGCAGCGTCAGCGCGATCAGCAGCGCAGCCGCTTTTTTCAGGATCCACGAATGCCTGTTCTTCATAATCCGGTCCTCCTAAATCTTGTATAAATGTTAAAAGTTATTCCTATATATTGTACTGCTGCTTCACTTTTCTGTCAATGCATGCAGCATTCTGGCCGGCGGAAGGAAATCTTTCCCGCTCCGTCGAAATGGATGGAACGTGATCAATCATAAAAACGGGATCTCTGCCCGTTTTGTTCCCGAAAGGGTCTGTTCTGTATGAGTTTTTTCTGGAACCGCCTCTTATCTGTGCCGGAAAACACGGACGGTGCAATGTCTCCTGCTGCGTTTTTTTACCGTCTTCCGACGCTGGAAACGGTCGATCTGATCCTCCGGAAGCCTGCCATGAAAGACGCCGGAGATATCTTTCGATATGCCTCTGACCCTGAAGTCGCACGGTATGTGCTTTGGGAACCCCATCGCAGCCCGGCTGAAACCCGGTCCTTTGTCCGCTTTCTCCGCAGCCGGATCCGCGCCGGATATCCTTCTTCATGGGTTGTCGTCCTGAAAAAGACCGGCGCCGTCATCGGCACCATCGGGTTCATCTGGTATTCAGAAACAAACCGTTCCGCGGAACTCGGATACAGTTTTTCCAGGGAACACTGGAATCACGGATACGCCACCCAGGCGCTGGGTGCCGTGATTGACGCGGCGTTTTCTTCCCTGCCGCTCAACCGTCTGGAAGCGCAGCATGACGTTCGCAATCCGGCCAGCGGCCGGGTCATGGAAAAATGCGGTCTCCGGCAGGAAGGAATCCTGCGGGACCGCATTGTGAATAAAGGCGAATATGTGGACGCAGCGCTGTATGCGATCCTGCGTGCCGACTGGGAAAACGTTCAGCGATAATCCTTCATCCGGCGCTCGAATACATCCTCACGGGCAACTGACCATCCGAAAAAGCCAATCACATCCCCCAGCTTCTGATACAGGCCGTGGCTGTAAGCAATCAGCCCGGCCTTTTCAAGATGAAGTTTGCCCTCTTCATCCAGCAGGTCCTTGCGGACCATCACCGAAACGACCTCGCCGATAAACATATCGTGGCTTCCGAGTTCCAGCGTCCGGCGTACTTTGCAGCACAGGCTCAGCGGCGCTCCGGCCACAGCCGGGGCGGTTTCCAGCCTGTCAGCAGGAATATAACTTAATCCTGTTTCCTTTGCCTTGTCTGTATCCCTGCCGCTGCGAACGCCGCAGAAGTCCAGCGCCCGTGCCATTTTTTCGTCAACCAGGTTCACGACAAATTCACCTGAAGCGGTGATCAGGCCGTGAGACCAGCGGTCTTTCCGCAGGCTGACCGAGACCATAGGCGGTTCGGAATTGACTGTTCCGGCCCAGGCGACTGTAACCATATCCGGCTTTTCCGGCTGTTTCGGGTCGGCGCTGCTGACCAGCACGACGGGTGTCGGGCTCAGCAGGGTGGAAGGGGGAAGCAGAATGTATTCAGGCTTGTTCATTATCTCGCTCCAGTCCTTGAAGATTCATGGATTTAGTGTATAATATTTCTGTTATGCAGTCAATCACTGAAGACAGTCTCTGACGAAAGGAGGAAGCAGCCATGAACAGTTATCGCGGCAAGCATGTTTCATCTGCCCCGTGGCAGACTTCCTCCGCTTCTTTCCGGCGCGGCCGTCACCAGGTCAAAAACCGCCGTCACCGCCGCTGGCTGATCTTCTGCCTCATTCTGGCAGTGATCGTTTTCTGCTATCCTTTCATTGAGGCCCGGCTCATCCAGACGGAAAAAACGTCACTGAAAGCGGACGATCTGCCGTTGGAAGCAAACAATCTCCGGATTGTCTACCTGAGCGACATCCATTACGGTTTCTGGTTTTCAGACGGAGATGTCAGCCGCCTGGTCGCAAAAATCAACAATCTCCGTCCGGACCTCATTCTGTTCGGCGGGGATTATGCGACGGATAACCAGACAGCGATTAAATTTTTCCAGTCCCTGCAGCAGCATGACACACTGCATTCCCGTTACGGGATCTACGGCGTGATCGGTGAAACAGACCGGGGTGATTCCGATTTTACCTGCGTCCAGCTGACGGAGGCCATGACGAACGCCGGCGTCACGCCCCTTGTCAACAAAACTGCCACTGTAAACATCGGCGCCCGGCAGATCTTTATTGCCGGCGTGGACGATTTCATCGCGGGGCAGCCGGATCTGAAGCTCGTGGCCCGCTCCGTTTCGTCAAACGACTATGTTATTTTTCTCAGCCATAACCCCTCCGTCATCCCGGACGCGCAGCTGATGACCGACGGGTCCGGCAATCTCGGCTGGTTCGATCTGGGACTTTTCGGACATACCCATGGCGGCCAGATGCTGTTCTTCTCTTCCATGCTCGGCCTTGATGAAGACGTACCGGACCGGTATAAAAGCGGCTGGCTCAAGGAAAACCGGGTGGATCTGCTCATTTCAAGGGGCGTCGGCACTTCCGTCTGGCCCGGCCGGCTCTTCTGTTTCCCCCAGATCCACTATATCGAAGTCACTTACTGACGATCCATTAAACGCGAAGGAGTACCCGATGAAGTCTGATACCCGCGTTCAACTGAACGATGTGTCCTATTCATATGAAGAGCAGGCTGCGCCTGCTCTTTCCGGCGTATCCGCCCTGATTCAGCCGGGTGAGTTTGTTGCTGTCCTCGGACACAACGGATCCGGCAAATCCACCATGGCCAAACTGCTGAATGCGCTGTTTATTCCCACGAAGGGAAATGTCGTCGTCTGCGGATACAACACCCGGGATGAAAAGCTCGTCTGGGAGATCCGCCAGCGGGCCGGTATGATTTTCCAGAATCCGGACAACCAGATCGTCGCCACTGTCGTCAAGGAAGACGTTGCCTTCGGTCTGGAGAATCTCGGCGTCCCTACGGAAGAGATGATTCCCCGGATTGAAAGCGCTCTTTCGTCTGTACGCATGAGCGCTTATGCCGATAAAGCCCCGCATATGCTCTCCGGCGGTCAGAAACAGCGCGTGGCCATCGCCGGCATCCTGGCAATGGAACCTTCCGTGATCATCGCCGATGAAGCCACCGCAATGCTAGATCCTTCCGGCCGGAAGGAAGTGCTGGAAACGATCCGCACCCTCAACCGCCAGAAAGGCATCACCGTCGTCTGGATCACACATTTTATGGAAGAAGCCGCGCTGGCGGACCGGGTTCTGGTCGTCACGGACGGACAGATCAAACTTTCCGGCACGCCGGCCGAAGTCTTTGACCGCGTTGACGAAATGCGGGAAATGCATCTGGATGTTCCTCATATGACCGCTCTGGCCGGCGAACTCCGGGAGGCCGGCATGCCCCTGCGGCCCGGAATTCTGACCGTGGAAGAACTTGCGGAGGAGGTGGAAAGGCTGTGCCCATTGAAGTCTGCCACCTGACCCACTGCTATTCCGAAGGCAGCGCTTTCCGCACCGTCGCCCTGGACGACGTTTCCTTCCGGGTCGACGACGGTGAGTTTATCGGCGTCATCGGTCATACCGGCAGCGGCAAATCCACCCTCGTGCAGCATCTTAACGGCCTGCTCAGGCCTTCCTCCGGCCAGGTGCTCATCGACGGAGAGGACCTGAACGGAGAACATGTCAACCGTCGTGCGCTTCGCCAGCGCATCGGCCTGGTTTTCCAGTATCCCGAATACCAGCTTTTCGAAGAAACCGTAGCGAAGGATATCGCTTTCGGTCCAAAGAACCAGGGCCTGTCCGCCGATGAAATCGCGGAGCGGGTTCGTTACGCCATGGACTGCGTTCATCTGGATTATGAGAAATACGCTGAACGGAGTCCTTTTGAGCTTTCCGGCGGCCAGATGCGCCGCGTCGCCATCGCGGGCGTCCTGGCCATGCGGCCTTCTGTCCTGATCCTGGACGAACCCACCGCCGGCCTTGATCCCCGGGGCCGTGACAAAATCCTCACCATGCTGGAGGAACTGCACTCCCGGGAGAATACCACCATCCTGATGGTTTCCCACAGCATGGACGATATGGCCCGTCTCGCCACCCGGCTGATTGTGATGAGCGAAGGAAAGATCGTCGCCGAAGGGACGCCGCGGGAGATCTTTGCCCGGGAGGACATGATGACCTCCATCGGGCTGGATGTACCGGACGCGGCCCGCCTGTGCGCCCGCCTGCGCGCCATGGGATATAATCTTCCCGCCGACCTGTTCAGGCCGGAGGAGCTGAAGGAACAGCTGCTCCGCCTCTGGAAGGAGGGATCCGCGTGCTGAACAACATCACTATGGGCCAGTATTATCCCGTGGACAGCAGGGTTCACCGCCTGGATCCCCGGATCAAGCTGATCCTGACGATCGTTTTCATCGTCATCGTCTTTATGGCAAAAACCTTCCTCGGATACGCGGTGATCCTCGCTTTCGTCTATCTGGCTTCCCGCCTGGCCAACGTTCCTTTCCGCATGCTGCTGCGCGGGCTGAAGCCACTTCGCCTGATCATAATCCTGACGTTCCTGCTGAACCTGCTTTTTACCACGGGCGATACGCTCTGGGTGGAGTTCTGGATCATCCGGATCACGAAAGAAGGTTTCATGCAGGCTGCCTTTTATTCCCTGCGGCTGGTATTTCTGGTCATCGGCACCAGCCTGCTGACGCTGACCACTTCCCCTGTATCCCTTGCCGACGCGATTGAAATTCTGCTTGCGCCGCTGAAGAAGATTCATTTTCCGGCCCACGAGCTGGCCATGATGATGACCATCGCGCTTCGTTTCATCCCTACCCTGCTGGAGGAAACAGATAAGATCATGAAGGCCCAAATGGCCCGCGGCGCGGATTTCGAAAGCGGAAACCTGATCTCCCGTGCCAAGGCAATGGTACCGCTGCTGGTGCCGCTGTTTGTCAGCGCATTCCGCCGGGCCGGTGACCTGGCCATGGCCATGGAAAGCCGCTGCTACCACGGCGGGGACGGACGGACGCGGCTTCGCGTACTGAAAATCACAAAGAACGACTGGATCGCCTGCGGCGTGATGGCTGTGCTGCTGGCGCTGATTATACTGGAGGGGATATTCCTTTGAAGCGGATCCTGCTGACAGTGGAATATGACGGCACCGCCTATGCCGGCTGGCAGCGCCAGATCAACGGACTTGCTGTCCAGCAGGTGCTGGAGGAGGCGCTGTCCTCCGCCTGTGGCCATCCGGTTACCGTGACCGGATCATCCAGAACGGATGCCGGCGTCCACGCGTTGGACCAGCAGGTTCATTTCGATACAGACAGCAGCATTCCGCCGGAAAAGTATCCCTTTGTGCTGAACACCATACTCCCGCCGGATATCCGCGTCACAGAAGGCCGGGAAGTTCCCGCGGATTTTCATGCCCGTTTCCTGACCACCGGAAAGACCTATACCTACCGGATCTGGAACGCCCGCCACGGCAGCGCCCTGCGCCGGAATACCCACTGGCATATTCCCGTACCGCTGAGCGAAGCGCCGGTTCGCGCCGCGCTGGAAGCCCTTCCCGGAAAACATGACTTCGCCGCTTTCCAGGCGGCGGGCGGCACCGCGAAAACCACAGTCCGCACGATCCGTTCGGTCGATCTCGAAATCCGGGGAAACGAATGGATCCTGACCGTCACCGGAAACGCTTTCCTCTATAACATGGTCCGGATCATCGCCGGTACCGCCGCGGAGATCGGGCTTAGCAGACTTGGCACGGACGCCTTCGTCCGGGCTTTTGAGACAAAAGACCGCCTGGCCCTCGGCATGACCGCTCCGGCCCACGGTCTCGAACTGACCAAAGTTTTCTACCCGGAAAAAGCCTTCACGGATCCCGCGTCATTAAGATGGCATGAGGAAGAGACAACATGCTCAGACTGACCAACCTTTCCGTTCCCCTCGACTACACGGAGGACTCCCTGAAGCTGATTCTCCTGAAAAAGCTCCGGCTTTCCCCTGATCAGCTTCTTTCCTTTACAATCTCCCGCCGCAGCGTCGACGCCCGCAACAAGCAGGACGTCCATTTTGTAGTGTCCGTCGACCTGAAGCTCAAAAACGAACAATCCGTCCTGAAACACAACAAAAACCTTACTCCCATCCAGAACACGAAAGCAAATCATAATTCTGGATTATGCATTATAAATGATGAATTGAAAACTCCGCCCCTTGTCGTAGGCGCGGGTCCCGCCGGGCTTTTCGCCGCCCTGACCCTGGCCCGGGCGGGCATGAGACCCGTTCTGATCGACCGGGGCAGGCCTGTGGACGAGCGGACGCGGGACGTTGCTGCTTTGCAGGAAAACGGTGATCTGGATCCGGATTCAAACGTCCAGTTCGGCGAAGGCGGCGCAGGCGCCTTCTCCGACGGCAAACTGACCTGCGGTGTCAAAAGCCCCCATGTCCGGCACATTCTGGAAACCTTCGTCGCTCACGGAGCCCCGGAGGAAATCCTGATTGACCAGAAACCGCACATCGGCACAGACCGTCTGAAAGGCGTCGTCGCCTCCATCCGGAGTGAAATCATCCGTCTGGGCGGTATAGTCCGGTTTGAAACCCGCCTGGAGGAACTGATCCTCCGGGGCGGACATATCGAAGGTGCAGTCCTCCGTCATAACGGTGATCGGCAGGAATTCCTGACGGATACGATCTTGCTGTGCATCGGCCACTCAGCCCGGGACACGGTTCAGACGCTGTTCGGCCAAGGTCTGCGAATGGAGCAGAAACCCTTTGCCATGGGCGTGCGCATCGAGCACCCCCGCGAAATGATCGACCGGTCCCAGTACGGCGCTTTTGCCGGGCATCCTGCCCTCGGTGCCGCCTCCTACAAGCTGATCTGCCATACGCCGGACGGCCGGGGCGTTTATACCTTCTGCATGTGTCCGGGCGGTGAAGTGATTGCCGCTGCGTCACAGCCCGGAGGCGTGGTCACCAACGGCATGAGCCTCCATGCCCGGGACGGCGTCAACAGTAATTCCGCGCTGCTGGTCGGGGTCAGGCCCAAAGACTTCGGTGATGATCATCCCCTGGCCGGCTTTGTGCTGCAGCGCAGCATCGAAAAAGCCGCCTTCAAGGCCGGCGGCGGAGGCTTCATCGCTCCGGCTCAGCGCGTCGGGGATTTCCTCGAAGGACGGGCTTCCGTCTCCTTCGGTGAAATACTTCCCTCCTACCGTCCCGGCACCGTGCCAGCCGACCTGCGTGCCGTTCTTCCCGCCTGGATGGTCGAAGACCTGAAGAAAGGGATCCGTGCCATGAACGCCCAGTTGCCCGGGTTCGCAAATCCGGATGCAGTCCTGACCGGACCCGAAACCCGCTCTTCCTCCCCGGTCCGGATCGTCCGGAATGCCCTGGGTGAGGCTGAAGATTTCCGGGGCCTGTATCCGGTCGGCGAAGGCGCCGGCTACGCCGGCGGCATCGTCTCCGCAGCTGCCGACGGAATCACCGCGGCGCTCAAAGCCATTGAAAAACAGCGGCTGCTGTAAAAGCAGCCGCTGTACTTTTATTCATTCACAGATCCGTCTGGGTAACAGGTGCCGGCGTGGGGGTTGGTTCCGGCGTGGGGGTCGGTTCAGCCGTGGGCATGGGGCTGGGTTCCGGACCGTACAGGATCTCCAGCAGTTCACGGGGCGCCTCCTCGCCGGGAAGCACTTTGTCCCCCGGGCCGTGCAACATGCCGTTATCCATCTGGAAAAGCGCCACCGCCGCCACTGTATTCTTTCCGTAGACTCCGTCGAGTTTCCCCGGGTCGTATCCGAGTGCTTTCAGCTGTGCCTGCATATAATACACGCTGACGCCTTGGTCGCCTTTCTTCAGCGGAAGATAGGGATCATAATACGGCGCGTCCTTGGCGAAGAGTTTTTTCTGGACCCTGCTCGTAATATACCGGTGCTCACGGACATGGATCGCGTCGCAGAACAGGTTGATCGCCAGCTGGGTTTCTTCACCGTATTTCCCGTCGATGCCCCAGATCGGGTAGCCGAGTTCGTTCAGCCTGGCCTGGATTTTCCGGACCTTGTTTCCATAGGCACCGTAATAGATCGTCCCGTCATCGTCGTAATAGGACGTGGGTTTCGCAGTAGGTTTGGGCGTAGCCGTCGGGACGGGCGTCGGCGTAGGCGTCGGAGCGGATATTGCAGAAGCGGATTCAAGCACCCAGCGCCCGTCTTCCGTGAGCTCATACCGGTACAGCATGTTACCCTGCATACAGGCGGCGGCTGTCAAGCCTGCCGACGCCGGATAGGTAGTCATCTCTCCGGTAAGCAGATTCATCACAGTCACATTGTGCGCTGTATCCGTCAGGGTCAGTGCTTCGCGGGTGACGGTCAGATTCGCCGGTTCCGTTACCGCTTTGTCCGAAAAAGAGGCGACGTAAGCGTCCCTGCTCCGCGGCTGAACCAGCCTTCCGTCGTTCACGACGGGGGTTGTCCGCATGACATAGGAAGAAAGGCCGATTTTTTCCACATAATAAAGATATACGCCGTCGGTCGCCGCGGCGACGGCTTTTTCCGAAACCGGCTGTCCGTTCAGCAGCAGCTTTCCGTCTTCGTCTGTTTTCAGCGGGGGCTCTTTCAGCGCCTCCGCTTCCGCTTCGGGTACGATCCGGCTGCCGGAGCCGTTTGTCTTTACGGCAATGACCTGATCGTTTCCGCCCAGGCAGATCAGTTCATCCCCCATAATCCCGATCAGGTCGCTGATTTCCATGGACAACTGGGCGACCGTCCCGTTGGGGCTTTGCAGAAACAGATAGTTTTTTTCAGCGATCCATCCGGTCGTTTCACCGTCCGTAACGGAAGGCGCCGCGCCTGCGGCTGCGCACAACAGGCATATTAGAATCAGAATCAAAACAGAACATACAGTCTTTTTCATGGATCAATCTCCTCCCGGAGAATTAGACGATCCAAAGACCGGTTTCCTTCATTTTTCCCGGAAAAATGTTTACCGGCCTGTCAGCTGAACCGCTTCTTCCCGCGTAATCAGCTCCAGTGAAAGCTGGTGCGGAAGGCAGATAATCATGTTCCAGAGCACCCGTTCCTCCCGGTTCTCCAGTGTCACTTCCCCTTCCAGGATGCAGTCATGCCCTTCACAGTTGGAGTCTTCCATCCAGACACCGTTTGCCGTAAGATGCAGCACGTTGACGGCTTCCGTTCCGTCAGCCATGACCTGGCGGATGGTCCTGGTATACTCTCCCTCCACTGGCAGCGGCAGCAGGCCGATCGCTTCCGGCATTCTCACCAGTACATAGGCAATGGACGGGTCATCGTCCGTAACCTGAACCAGGAAGGGCTGTTCCGTGGTCTGTTCCGCGGGCAGTTCCATTGCCGGCTCCTGCACTGTGGTTTCAGCCGCGGGCGCTTCCGTAACGGATTCCGCTGCCGGTTCCTCTGCAACAGTTTCCGCCGCTTTCGTTTCTGCCGGGGCGACCGGTTCCGTCTGTCCGCATCCTGTCAGCAGGAAGAGTGCCGTCGCAAGGAGAATCATCAGTTTCTTGTTCTTCATCTTATTTTGCCTGTTCGATCCAATCGTATTTTGCCCCGGAGGTGCAGGTTACTTCCCTGTCCCGGGTAATAAACACGGCTTCGATCCCTTCCATGCCTTCGATCAGCTCCGTTCCTTTTTTCAGACCGAGCACAAAAGCTGCTGTGGAAAGGGCGTCGCCTTCCATGGAGCTTTCGGAAATGATCGTCACGGAGGCCAGTTTGTTCTGAACCGGCCAGCCGGTCTCCGGTGACAGCAGGTGATGATACCTTACGCCGTCCAGATCAAATCCCCGTTCATAAATCCCGCTGGTCACCACGGACCCGCCGCTGCTCCAGGTTTTCAGCATAGATGTACCGGTTCCCTTATCGATATCCTGGATCCCGATAGTCCACTGGCTACCGTCCGGCTTGGTTCCGATGGCGACCACATTCCCGCCGAAGGACAGGATGGCGTGCTTTACGCCCCGCTTTTCAAGATAGGTTCTGATCTGATCCGCAATATATCCTTTGGCAATACCGCCCAGGTCGATCATCATCCCGGCAGGCAGCGTTACGCGGTTTCCCTCAATCCGGATCTTTGTATAGTCAACAAGCCCTGCGGCCCGGGTGATCGCTTCCGCGTCCGGAAGCACGGCGCTTCCGGAGGTAAAATCCCACATCGTGGACACCGGCGCGATGGTCGCGTCAAAGGCGCCGCCGGAAAGATCGCTGATCCGCTTTGCGCACTGCAGGATGGCGACCGTGTCGTCCGACACCTCCACTGTTTCGCCTTCCGCGTGGTTGATTCGCCATACGTCGCTGCCTTCCACCGTCCGGGACAGCAGGTTTTCATACCGTCCGCATTCCTCCAGTGCGTCTTTCAGCACCTGCTGATCCTCCACATAGGCGGTCAGCGTGATCACCGTATCCAGATAGTATCCGACTTCGGTCTGTTTCGGCAGATCCTTCTGCGCCGAGCATCCCCCGCACAGCAGTAGTCCAGCCACTAACAGAGTAATTAAACTTCGTTTCTTCAAGCAGCTTCTCCTGTATTTATGAATTGTTGAGCAGTTGTCCAAATCTTCGATTTGGGTAACAACTGCCATGCTACAGCCGTCAGCGCTTCAGCGCTGTTAACGGCGATCGCAGAATTCTGAATTAACTTTCAACGCCTTGAACACCCGGTCCGTCACGACGCCCGTCAGGCATCCGACGATGATTCCCACGCCGATCAGCGCCGGAAGATAAGTGTTCATCAGCATCGGCGTCCGGACCACAAACCAGGCGGCAATCACCTGTCCGGTATTATGCGCTACCGCTCCGGCTACGGAAGTGCCCTGTACTTTGCACAGTACGCCACGTTTCATCAGGTACCACAGGACAAAACAGACCAGCGCACCCGTACCGGTAAGAATCGCAAACAGTAAAAGCTGACCTTTGACCGGTCCCCTGGTAATCAGCAGCACCGCTTCCGCGGCGACAGCCAGGATGCCCATGCACAGGGCACCCAGGGACGGGTTTCTGCGAACCAGCAACATCACCGCCAGGCTCAGCGCACCGCCGGCCAGGCTGAACCAGATCGCGGACAGGGATCCGAAAATCAGCCCGCTCAGGACGACCTTTGTCAGCATCAGCAGGATGCAACTCGGCCAGTCCATCAGGTAGACCGCGTACAGCAGAACCGTGTTCGCCAGGCCCAGTTTCACGCCCGGTACCATGCCGCCCAGCAGGGCAGAGAGAGGGATCGCCCGGTCCATCAGTCCGAGCACGAGGGCCAGTGCGGTCAGAAGGCCGAACAGGGCGATTTTTTTCGTTTTTTTGTTCACCGTTCCCCCTCCTTTTTTACTCAGACTGACGCTATTATATCCTGTTTACCCTGTTCAGGCAACTGAACTTTCCGTCTCCTCTGTTCTTGTCTGATCCTGTCCGTTTCTTGCCATTCCGGAAAAAAAGATACCGATTCCGTAAAATATTGGTAACGTTACCGATTGACGTAAACGTTTCCAAAGAATTACAATTACGGGTACGGATCAGTCGATTCGCAGGACCAATATATTATTGGAAAGGATGAGGAACCCTATGAAGAAACTTGTTGCCCTTCTCCTGTCCCTCTGCCTGGTCTTCGGCATGCTGGCCGTGGCTTCCGCTGAAACGGAAACCAAGGTCGGTAAAGCCCAGGGCTTCGGCAGCGAGGTGACTGTGACCATCACCCTTGAAGACGGTGTGATCACCGCCATTGAGGCGGACTACTCCGGCGAAACCTTCCCCGTTGCGCCTGAAGACAGCGTCCTGAAAGTGCTTGACGCCATTCGGGAAAACAATGGCACGGAAGGCGTGGATGTGAACACCGGCGCGACCTTCACCTGCACCGCTATCGTGGAAGCTGCCAACAAGGCGCTTGCGGGCGGCGAGGAAGCCGCTCCTGCCGGTGATATTGCTTTCACCGCCGGCACCTACGAAGCCACTGCTTACGGCTACAACGGCAATGTGACAGCCAATGTGACCTTCTCCGAGACAAAGCTCGAGAATATTGAGATCACCGCGTCTGTCGAGACCGCTCATGTGGGCGATGTCGCTTATGACATCATGATCCCTGAGATGCTCCAGGCCAACGGTTCCGGTGTAGACACCGTTTCCGGTGCCACCTTTACCAGCCGCGCGCTGAAGACCATCGTGAACGATGCCGCCGAGCAGGCTGCCTGCACCAATCTGGACGCCTTCAAAGCAAACAAGATTGAGCACACTGCCGGCGAACCCGTCGAAGTGACCGCTGACGTAGTCGTAGTCGGCGCCGGCGGCGCCGGTATCGCCGCGGCGGCCCAGGCCACCCAGAACGGCCAGACCGTACTGGTTATCGAAGAAGACACCGGCAGAAAAGTCGATGGCT
>CAZUXV010000074.1:0-12836 GCA_964624445.1 uncultured Oscillospiraceae bacterium
GTGAGGGGCGCAAGCTGCTCATCGTGGCAGGGGTCGTAGCCTTCGCCGGTGACGGCGTTCATGCTGCCCTGGTACACGGAATCATCGTGTTCGGTGAAGGTGATCGAGGGCTGCATGACGGTGGGCCGGGCGGGCTCGGGCGTCACATGGGTGCTGTTGCCGGTTTCAGGCTGCTTTTTGGGCGCCTTGGCACCGGGCTGCTTCGCCGCACCGGTCTTCGCGTTTTTGGCCTGCTGCTTTTTGGCCGCAGACAGGACCGGGGCTATGAGGAGCCAGATAATCAGGACGATGAAAAGGGGTGAGAAATTCATCGGATGCTGACACCTCCTTTACTGTAATAAAACATGTCTTACTTCTTGCTGCGGGGGTTCGCTTCGGTGGGAGCGGTCTGCGGGGCGCTGGCCTTGGCGATGGATTCACGCATCTCGGTATCCGCGATGGTGTTCTTCATCTGATAGTAATCCAGGACGCCAAGCTTGCCGTCACGCAGCGCGGTCGCCATGGCGCGCGGCACTTCGGCCTCGGCCTCGACCACCTTCGCGCGCATCTCCTGCACGGAAGCCTTCATTTCCTGCTCGCGGGCGACAGCCATGGCGCGGCGCTCTTCCGCCTTCGCCTGGGCGATGCGGCGGTCGGCCTCGGCCTGGTCCATCTGCAGCTGGGCGCCGACGTTGCGGCCTACGTCCACATCCGCGATGTCGATGGAGAGGATTTCATAGGCGGTGCCGGCATCCAGGCCTTTGTCCAGCACGGTACGGCTGATCAGGTCAGGATTCTCAAGCACCTGCTTGTGGGTTTCGGCGGAACCGACGGTGGTGACGATGCCTTCGCCGACACGGGCGATGACGGTTTCTTCACCGGCGCCGCCGACCAGGCGTTCAATGTTGGTGCGCACGGTCACACGGGCCTTGGCGCGCAGTTCGATACCGTCCTTGGCGATGGCGGCGACCACGGGGGTCTCGATGACCTTCGGGGTAACGCTCATCTGGACAGCCTGGAACACGTCGCGGCCGGCCAGGTCGATGGCGCAGGCCTTTTCAAAGGCCATGTCGATGTTCGCGCGCTGGGCGGCGATCAGGGCGTTGATGACGCGGTCGACGTTACCGCCGGCCAGGTAGTGGGTTTCCAGCTGGCTGATGGTCAGGTTCAGACCGGCCTTGTTGGCCTTGATCAGGGGGTAGACCAGGCGCTGGGGCTGGATGCGGCGGATCCGCATGCCGACGAGGGCGCTGATCGGGATATGCACGCCGCTGGCCAGGGCCGAAATCCACAGGCCCATGGGCACGAAGTGCAGGAAGATCGCCAGCGCGATAATGACGATCACCACAATGATCGGGATCAGGATAGTGTTTTCCATATTCTTTCCTCCTCCAAATTACTTACTTTCTTTTGATGACGTAGTGGTCGCCTTCCCGGCCGGTAACCAGGACGGGGGAGCCTTTTTCGATAAAGTCCCCGGTGCTGGCGGCGTTCAGGCGGGTGCCGTCGATTTCGATCTGGCCGGCGGGACGCAGCGCGGTGACCGCGACGCCTTCCATGCCGATCCAGTGATCCGGCTTCGTCCCATCGGCGGCGGTCTCGGTGTCTTTCAGCACCAGGTGGCTTTTGCTGAGCCTGCCGTTCATGGCGCTGCGGTAGGAAAGGAACACGGCCAGGCCGATCAGCAGCAGGATGCCCGCGAGGGCAAGCAGCGTCGGAACGGTGCCGTGCAGCAGCCAGCAGCAGCGCAGGGCGACGATCTCCAGTACGACGCCGCAAATGCCGGCAACGCCGAAACCGGGGATGAAAGCCTCAACGATGATGAGACCGGAGCCGATCACAAAGCCGATGATCATAATGAGATTCAGCGTGAACGGATCCATACGGTTTCCTCCTTTCAGAACAATTCATAATTCATCATTCAGAATGATGGATGCAGATCTGCCTTGGTATCTGTCAGTGACAGTGTAGTACATGGCAGAGAAAAGATAAATCACGAAAACAGAGAAATAAACGGTTTTATTTTTCTTCTCCCCGGCGGCCGGAGAGGACCTTGCGGACTTCCGCTTCGGCATGCTCGAAGGCGGCGGCCACGCTGGGATCGAAGTGGCTGCCCGCGCCTTCGCGGATGATGTCCATGGCCTTCTCAAAGGGGAAGGGATCCTTGTAGCTGCGCTTGGAGACCAGGGCGTCGAACACGTCCGCCACGGCCATGATGCGGGCCGAGAGCGGGATGTCCCCGCCGGAGAGGCCCTGGGGATAACCTTTGCCGTTCCACTTTTCATGGTGATAGAGGGACAGGTTTTCCGCCTCATTCAGGTAGGCGGCGTCGGGGGTGGCCTTCTTCGCGTTCTCGATGACGTCCCGGCCGTAGACGGTATGGAGCTTCATGATTTCGAACTCCTCGTCGGTCAGCTTGCCGGGCTTGTTCAGGATCGTATCGGAAACACGGATCTTGCCGATGTCGTGCAGCGGCGCGGAATGATAGACGTTGCGGATGAACTCATCGGTCAGCTGGTCGGTATAGACGCCTTCCTTCTTCAGCTGGTTCATGATGATGAGGGTATACTCGGAGGTGTTCTTCACGTGGTCGCCGGTGAACTGGTCCCGGCTTTCCACCATGTCGGCCAGGACCAGGATCAGGTTCTCCTGCATGCGGGCGATGGTGGCGTTCTTCTCCTGGGACTCGGCGATATAGCGGACGGAGTCCGCGGTGGTCTGGGTGATGGCGTCATAGAGGTTTTCAATCTCGTCGCCGGTATGGATATCCAGGGCCTGGAGCTGATGCAGGCCTTCCTCCCGCCGGGCCGCGCTGTCGAAGGCGAAGCGGTTGGAGGCCAGGGCCATGGAGTTGATCGGCTGGATGATGCCGGAATCCGCCAGCAGCAGGAAGGCGGCCAGCAGGATCGCGATAAAGCCGGCGAAGAGGCTGAGCACCTTGGTCAGGTACGACGCCATGTCGTTCATGATCTTATCCATGGAGATGTCCACGCAGGCGTAGCAGACGGTTTTGCCGGAGCTGTCCCGCACGGGGGTGTAGATCGTGTAGAGCCAGCCCCACTCCTCCGTGTTGCTGTTGACCGGTTTGATCTCCCGGCCGGCCAGCAGGTTCTCCAGCTCGCCGGCGAAGGCCGGATCGAATTCCATGACGGCACCCGGGTCGGAACCGGGTTCGTCCGCGGTATCCGGGTCGAAGACCACATGGCAGCCGTCCGGCCGGATCTGGTAGACATAAACGTATTTGATGTCTTCCGAACTGTCCCGGACCTGGGCCATGGCCTGATCGGCTTCCCGGTATCCCGGGGCGGCGTCCCCCAGGGCCAGGTATTCGTCCACCCGGTCCGGATCCATGAAGGAGGCGAGGGTCCGGGTGACGCCGGCACCCATTTTCGCCTCGTTTTCGAAGATGCTGTTTTTATACAGCCTGTATCCGATCGTGGTGGTGATGACGGCGACGATCAGCATGGCCGCCGTGATGAGGATCATGAACTTCGGCCGGAGGGAGAGGAGCCTTGCCTTGAAGGAGCGGGACGCCCGCCGTTCATCCCGGGCCAGGGGGTTCTGCTGCCAGATGCGCAGGTACAGGCTGGCGCGCAGGCTGTCCGGCAGGCTGCGGATGATCAGGAAGGCAAGGACCACGGTGACCAGCTTGTCCGCCAGGTCGAGCAGAAAGTCCGCGGAGAGCTGGCGCAGGAAGACGTCCTGCAGTCCCTGCTGCTCAAAGAAGTTGACGAGGTTCAGGCTCAGTTCCGCGCCTTCGCCCCGGCCGTAGAGGCAGTAGGTCAGGACGGAACCGATCCCGCCGCCGATCAGAGCGAAGAGCGGGACGGAACAGAGCGCCCTGCCGAAGGAACGGAACAGGCCTTTCCGGTGGAGGAAGGCGGCCAGGGCGCCGATCAGGATGCTGATGACGGCGTAGAACTGCGCCGTATCGCTGGTCAGATTCAGGAGCAGGTTGGAGAAATAGCCCACCAGCACGCCGGGCAGGTAGCCGCCCAGGGCGCCGGCCAGGATCGTGCCGACGCTGTCCAGGTACAGGGGGACGCCGATGAGCGCCGCCAGGTTCCGCAGCGCAAAGTTCAGGACAATACAGCAGACGGAAAAGACCAGGCAGGCGAGAAAATGATTCTTTTTCCCGGCGGTGCCCTTCAGGACTGGAGTCAAGGCTACACCTTCTTTTTTATCGTCATGCCCCGCGCGCGGCGGAACGGTCAGAGAACTGAACTCATACATCCTACATGATATCACATCGGGCATGAATATACAACCGCCGCCGTTGTTGCAAATCAAGGGGTTCCATGTTATAATCCCTTTGTTTCGCGGGTGCGGAACAGACAAGTACGGTTTTTTGATTTCGAAAGGATTGATTGTTTTCATGGGCCTATGGCTTGCCCTGATCCTGTGTATCCTGCTTTCAGCGTTTTTCTCCGCGACGGAGACGGCCTATTCCGCCTGTAACCGGGTCAAACTCAAGACCGTGGACGGTCCCCGGAAGGGAAAGGCCCAGATCGCGCTGGCGCTGCTTGAAAAATACGACAGTCTCATTACAACCGTCCTGATCGGGAATAACCTGGTGAACATCGTGGGCACGGCCATCGCGACCCTGCTGTTCACCACACGCATCCTGCCCGGGAAGGAAGACCTGGCCACCACGCTGGCTTCGGTGGTGATGACGGTGCTGGTGCTGTTCATCGGCGAGGTCGGCCCCAAGACCCTGGCCAAACAGCAACCGGAGCGCTTCGCCATGGCGGTGGGCCCGGTGATCAGCTTCCTGATGATGATCCTGCGCCCGCTGGACCTGCTGTTCGGCCTGTGGCGGAAGCTGCTGGGCAAGCTGATCAAGCCGGAGCCGGAAGAGACCCAGATCGAAGACGAACTGATGACGATGATCGACGAGGCCCAGACCGAGGGCGACATTGAAGAGGAAGAGGTGGAGCTGATCCGTTCCGCCATCGTCTTCAACGACCAGGACGCGGCCGACATCATGACGCCCCGGGTGGACGTGACCGCCATCGAGGACACGGCCACCATCGACGAGGCGGCGGACGTGTTCCGGGATACCTGGTTCTCCCGGGTGCCCGTGTATCACGAGGACCTGGACCATATCGTCGGCATCCTGCATGAAAAAGATTTCTACAAGATGACCCACGAGGGCGTCACCGATATTACGCAGATCATGAAAGAGCCGGTGTTCGCCCCGGCGAGCCTGCCCATCGGCAACCTGCTCAAGCAGTTCCGTTCCTCCCAGACCCACCTGATCATCCTGCTGGACGAGTTCGGCGGCACCGAAGGCATCGTGACGATGGAAGACGTGCTGGAAGAACTGGTGGGCGAGATCTACGACGAGCACGACGAAGTGAACGAAGAGGTCGTGGAACAGGACGACGGCACCCTGATCATCGACGGCAACATGCAGCTGCAGGAGCTGCTGGACAAACTGGAAGCGGAAAACGAATACGACACGGATACCGTGGGCGGCTGGGCCGCGGAGATGCTGGAGAAGGTGCCGGAGGTGGGCGACAGCTTCACTCTGGGCCGCCACCAGTTCACGGTGACGGAGATGGACGGCTTCCGCGTGACCCGGATGCAGGTCACCGAACTGCCGGAAGAAGAGCCGGAGGAACCGGAAACGAAAGAAGTAAAAGACGAAGAAAAAGAAGAAGAGAAGAAGGAAGAATAACCGTTCCGGGCGGAACGGGTCAATGAAAAAGGCCGGGCCGTCAGAACGGCCCGGTAACGGGAATCAGCACCTGTATCTCGGCCCGCGGGGCGGGAACGGACGGGGTCCGTCCGGCTCCGGTCCCGGATGCGGGAATTCGGGTCCGGGAGGCGGCGGGGGCATCCTGCGGTCTTCCGGCAGGTCCAGGGCAAGGCGCTCGATATGCTCGCTGAGTCTGTTGCACAGCTCGCAGAACTGCTTTTTTTCCTCCTCCGTCAGGCAGGAGGTTTTTTTGCGCGCGTCTTCATCCCGGGCGGATTTCAGCTCCGAGATCAGGCGGCTGCCCTTTTCGGTCAGCGTGATCCGCTGGATCCGTTTATCCGCTTCATCCGCGGTGCGGGTGAGCAGGCCGTCCGCTTCGGCCCGGGCGAGCATCTCGCTCAGGGAGGATGGACGGACGTCCAGCAGTTCGCACAGTTCCCGGGAAGATACGCCCGGGTTTTCCGCCGCGCAGGCCAGCAGGCGGCCGACGGCCGGCGGGAAGGGGGCCTCTCCGCGCTCCGGCGGGCAGCGCCGCATGGCGCGGGCCAGTTTCAGGGAGGCAAGGATCACGTCGTGATCGAGGTGATTCATACAGCATCGCTCCTTTCAGCGTCATGAACATAAAAATTCGGTACCGAACAATTGTATTATAGTTCGGTACCGAAATAATGTCAAGACCTTTTTTTATCCGCGAATCGGCACGATGTCCAGGGTCTTCACATAGTCCAGGCCCTGCTGAACCTGTTCCTCGGTCAGGAGCTGGCCGTCGGCGGGGAAGAGGGTCAGTTCGATTTCATAGCCCAGGCAGACGGTATAGAAGTCCAGGAACTGGCCGCTGGTTTCGCGGATAACCAGCAGGTTGTCGCCGGAGGCGGTAACAAGTGTGTCAAAGATTACGTTGCTCTCGTTTTCGAAGAACTGCTTGATGAGGTTCAGTTCGTCCGCGCTCAGGTCCTTCGGGCTTTCGGCCGCGATATAGCTGGCGTTGTCGGACAGGCTGATGCAGATCTCATAGGAGACCCCGGCGGGATCGTCGGAAGTGAGATTGCCCAGCAGCGTGCTTTCATCCAGGCTGATCTGGGAATAGCTGAAGCCTGCGGGCAGGGCGCCGTTGAGCAGGAGCTTGTCCTGGAATTCCACGATGGTGCCCTTGGCGGAGGCGCAGGAAACGGTCAGCAGCAGAAGGGCGCATAACAGGGCGATGATTTTCTTCATATCAGTATCCTCCTTGAATCACGGCCGGGATCAGTTCACCCGGGTCGTATAGGCTTTCATGATGAAGCCGGTGGCTTCCGAATCCGGATCGACAACCTGGTACCAGCTCTGGGTTTCGGCGATGACGGTCAGCCGCACGCCGTTGCGGTAGGTAGTGATCATTTCCACATCCTTGCTGGGCGCCCAGCGCATATTGACCCATCCGCTGGAGCGGGCCGGCCGGACGATGATCGTGAAGGGTGTGACGATCCGGGCGGTGCGGAACTCGGCGTTCAGGGTGGCCAGCGAATCGGTATAGTAGGAATAGGGCTCGGCCGTCGGGTAGTACGGCGCGGCAGTGGGATAGTAGGGCACGGCGGTCGGTACGGGCGTGGGGGCCGGCGTGGCAGGGACGGGGGTGGAGAGGTCAGGCCGGGTCCACTGGAGATAACGGCTCTGGACATAGGCGACCACACTCGGCGTCCACTGGATCTTGGCCCAGCCGTCGTCCTGCAGCTGGATGACGTTGATCGCGGCGCCGTAGGGAGCCGTGGCGATGAGGTTGTCACCCACGTAAGGCGCGGAGCGCACGTTCAGGGGCTTCCGGTTATCCGTGTAAACATACATGGTCGTGTTGGCCAGCACGGGCGTTACGCACAGAATCAGCAGCGCCAGCACGAGTGAAAAGGAAAAGATTCTTTTGGCCATTGAAAACACCCTCCTTATTTCCTGCCTGTCCGGTTTGTACCGATTATACCAAAAAAACGCCGGGTATGCGAGGTTTCTTCCCGGCCCTGAAAAATAATCCGCCGGATACCGGTTTTCATTGACAATCCGGGGCGGTTTGGGCTAAAGTAAAGGCAGATAAATTGTTCGTACTTATCGGACGGAAAACCAGAATCAACAGGCGCAGAGGAGGAATCACTATGCAGCAGAAATGGCCGCTGGATGTTACGGTTTCTTTTGACCCGTATTTCGGGGAGCCGAACCGGGACGGCATACAGGGCGCGGAAGTCCTGCCGGACGGAAAGGTGCATTTCCGGATCATCGCGAAGGACGCCAAAGAGGTCGTCATCGACCGCTTCGGAACGATCTTCCCGCTGGAGCCCGCGGGGGACGGCGCGTGGGAAGGAACCTTTGACATGGGAGGGGGCTTCCTGTATTTCTTCCTGAAGGTGGACGGCGCGGACGTGCTCTGCCCGTACCTGCCGATCGGCTACGGCTGCTGCCGCCCGATGAACTTTGTGGACGTGCCCGTGAAGGACATGGAAGGCTGGGACGACCTGGAAGGCGTGGAACACGGCGCGGTGACCCGGCGGTATTTTGAGTCCTCCGTGACCGGGAAAACGGAGATCTGCCTGGTGTGGACGCCCCCGGCCTGGGACCCGGCGAAGAAGTACCCGGTGCTGTATCTGCAGCACGGCTACGGCGAGAACGAGACCGGCTGGGTCTTTCAGGGCCATGTGGGCCGGATCGCCGACCGGCTGCTGGCCGAAGGCAGGATGAAGGAAATGATCATCGTCATGGGCAACGGCATGGCGAAAACGAAGGAGGAGCAGCCCCGGGATCCCTCCCTGTTCCCGAACATCCTGGTGAAGGACCTGGTGCCCTATATCGAAAAGCATTACAATGTGCTGACGGACAAATGGAACCGGGCCATGGCCGGCCTGAGCATGGGCAGTTTCCATACCAGCATCACGACGCTGTCCCATCCGGACCTGTTCGGCTACGCGGGCCTGTTCAGCGGCTTCCTGCGGGCGCCGTGGAACCCGGACGACGAACTGCCCTATATGAAACTGCTCCACGAGCCGGAGAAGTTCAAAGAAGCCTTCAAGGTGTTCTACCGGGCCATGGGCACGGAGGATACCTACTGGGAAGCCTTCGACAAGGACGACAAATACCTGGAGGACAAGAACCTGGACATGATCCGGGAGACCTTCCCGGGCGGGCACGACTGGACGGTGTGGCGCCGCTGCATCCGCTCCTTCCTGCCGCGGATCTTCTGAGAGGACATAAAAAACTGAGGGGCTCTTATGAGCTCCTCAGTTTTGTTTTGTCGTTTGATCAGCCTTCATCCTTGGAGGGTTCGGGCGTGACGTAGATGATCTGGGGCGTGACCTGTTCCTGGGGTTCAGGCGTCACATACACATAGATCGGGGTGGGCGTCGGCTGGGGTTCCGGGGTGACCCAGATGACCTTGGGCGTGGCCGCGGGGGCTTCCGCCGGGGTCGCGATCTTGACCACATCGGATCCGGATTCGGAGGCGGCGGCGTCCCGGTTGCCGACCCAGCCTTCATAGGCGTAGGGATCGCCCATCAGGATCACGTGATCCGTGTTGAGCAGGTCGGACCGGATATATCCCAGGGTGCCGTTGGCCAGCTCCACGGCGTACCAGATCTCGCCGGCGGAGTTCTTGGCCCGGGCGGTGACGATGAATTCCGTTCCCGCGGATTTGATCGTCATCACCTTCGTCGCGTAGATACTCGGCTGCGAGCGGACGTTGACGCGCTTGATCGCGGTGTAGCAGTAGCCTTCCGCCGGGATGGACTCGATCAGGGTCTCGGACTGACGGTAGACTACCCGGGTCTGCTTGATGACCTTCACCGGCGGGCAGGTATCCCACCAGGCGCAGGCGACGCTTGCCGGATCCGGCTTGGTGTAGTCTTCCGACAGGGCGGCGGCAGGCAGGACGGCCGCGGCGATCATCAGAACGGTCAGGATCAGGATGATGCGGGTTGACTTCATGCTCATCGTCTCCAATACAGATTTTTCATACAGGTTCATCCTATATTTTACAAATCCGTAACATTTCTGTCAACCGCCACATATGGTATATCAAGGGTTTGCGGGTCATATATCCGGTGATCAGAAGGTGACGGTGCGTGGAGCGCCGCCGAAGGAGGCGAAGGTGGCCGTCGCATTTTTGAAATACAGGACCTCGGTATTGTCATCCTCGGCGGAGTACATCGCCTGCAGGGCGGGGTACTGGTCCAGCATGTGCTTTTTCGCCTCGACGCGGTCGTCGCGGATCAGCTCGCCGGCCACGCGGACCCAGGTGCCTTCCGCGAAGGCGCAGATCTCCGCCTTCGGATTGGCCTGCAGCTGCTTCGATACGGCCTTGACCTTGCCGGTCTGGATATACAGTTTGCCCTCAAAGATGTCCACGGTGCCGAAGGGCCGCACCCGGGGCTGGTCTCCTTCCACAGTGGCCAGGTAATAGGTTCCGCACTTCTTCAGAAACTCATACACTTCGTTCATCTTCATTTTCCTCCTGTGAATTGGTAGTTCCATTATACCGCTTTTTCCGCACAGAACAAGAGGGACGCCTTTTCAGGCGTCCAGCAAAGCGGTGTATTTCACGATGGTGATCGCTTCCAGGCAGTCCCGGAGCGGTTTCCCGTCGATCCTGTAGCGGGAGATCAGCTGATTGGTATCGGAGTAGTGCTTCTCCGATTCTTTGTGCTGGCGTTCCGTAATGGTGAGCCAGTCTTCCTCGTCCCGGACGATGCGGAACATCCGCCCGCCGACGGCGATCACCATGTCCAGCGCCATTTCGATCTTATCGACCAGTTCCCGTTTCGTCATGATCCTCCGTCCTTTCATGCTGATCTGTCAACTGTATCCTATCCCCGTTGTGTGAAAAGACCGTGAATACCCGGTGAAGCCAATCTATTTTTTTTCGGTTGAAAGATGATTGAGAACAGCAGAAAACGGGAACGGCGTCTGCCGTTCCCGTTGCCTGACGGAATGTCAGTCGATGCTGCCCAGGGTGATGTCGCCGGAGGTCGTGTCGATGCTGCATTTGGCGCTGCCGTCGCCGCAGGTGTATGTATTGCCGTCCTTGGTCAGGGACAGGGCGGCGGTCAGGTCGCCGCTGGCGGAATCAACCTTGCAGGTGAAGCCGGGCTCGGTGGGCAGTTTCACGTCCACTTTGCCGGAGGTGGTGTGGATCTTCAGCTCCCTGAAGGCGCGGACGGAACCGCTGAAGCAGCCGCTGGTGGAACCGAACTCCGCCTTGTTCACGGAGGCCAGGTCCGGATAAATGCTGCCGGAGGTGGAACCGGCCTTCACGTCTTCGGCGGCGCCGGCCACGTTCAGGCTGACGGAACCGGAGGTGGAATTCGCCTCAAGGTTCTTCACGCTGCCGCCCAGGGTGCAGGAGATGCTGCCGGAGGTGGAACCCAGATCCACGGTATTGATATCGCTGTCCTGCCGGACCTTCACGTCGCCGGAGGTGGAGACGGCATACAGCTTCCGGGTGTCGGTGACGGCGTCGATGCTGCCGGAGGTGGAACCCATGCGGATGTCGTCGGCGGCCAGGGCCGGAATGAACACATCGCCGGAGGTGGTGCCGATGTCGGCGCTCTTCAGGACCGTGCCCTTCGGCAGGGAAACGGTCAGGTGCTTATCCAGGTTCACGGAGATGCGGAAGCCGGGCTTGGCGAAGCGGATCCGCAGGGTATCCCCGTCCAGCCACCAGCGCAGCATGTCATCCTCGGACAGGGCGCGGTTGGCGGTCTCGGACACGATGACGCCGGTGCCGTCGTGGTATTCGATGTTCACCCGGCCGGAGGTCCAGTCCACATACAGGTTGCTGACGGGCCTGGTGACGGTGGTGTTGCCGGCGGTATATTGATCCGCGTTCGGGTAGCTCATGCCGGCGGCGGTCCGGCCGAACATCAGCCAGGCGGAAGCAGCCAGCAGAATCAGCACAACAATCAGGGCGACGGTAAAGGTTCTGGACTTGGTCATTTGGTTTCTCCTCTTTTCTCTTCAATTGCGTTGTAAAGCAACCAGCCGCCGGCAGCGCACAGCAGCAGGACCAGGATCGTGGTAAAGATGCTCTTGGTCCACAGGCTGATCATGTTCATCATGTTGGCAAACAGGATCACGTCCACGGAAATCACCAGCAGCGGGCGGCTGAAGGAGCCGATCCGCTCACGGACAGGCCTGGCCCGGACCAGGAAGGGCCCGAAGAAGACCGCCAGCCCGAAGAGCACGGCGGAGGCCGCGGTGAAGAACCAGTTGCCGTGGCTGTAGAAGCAGGTGACGCCCAGGAGCAGCAGCAGGCTCATCGTGAAGCAGCAGAAGGTCCAGAAGAGCTTGTTCTCCGGCACCATCAGCGGGACCACCACCAGGGAAGCGGCGACGGCCAGACCGGCCAGCACGATGAAGAACCAGCCCAGGGGGCTGCCGGAGACCAGGTTCACGATCAGGCACACGACCACGGGGATCATGAAGATGCCGGAGACCACGGAACCCACCGTGGCGCTGCGGCGCCTGAAGCGCTTGGCCTGGTATTCAATGACCTGCTCCTTTTCCTCCTGCAGGCCGGTTTCGATTTCATGGGACCGGAGCTTTTCCAGCATGGCGGAACAGTCCGGGCATTCCTGAAGGTGCTCCTCGACCAGTCCGCGGCTGGTTTCGCTGCAGACGTCGTCCGCGTAGAGCGGAAGCAGATCGCGGATTACTTCGCATTCTTTATTCATGTTCGTCCATCCTTTCCTGTGATCGTCGTTTCCGCTCCGGCGGCGCCTTTGGCTTGCCGGTCGCGGACTCCTGTAACAGGGAAAATGTTACCCAAATCAAGATTTGGACATTTTCTCCTGCAGTTTCAACCGGGCCCGATGATATGTGACCCGCGCCCAGTTTTCCGTCTTTCCGAAGATGGTACCGATCTGGCTGAAAGACAGTTCGCCGAAGATCCTCAGCTCGAAGACTTCCCGGTAAGGCTCGTCCATGGTATGGAGCGCGGCGTGGATCCGGAAGGAGGAATCCCTGTCCGTGACCTGCTGCTCGATGCTTTTGCCGGAGGCGGGGAGTTCTTCCGGGATCGGGCCGGTCTTGTTCCGGCGGCGTGTTTCGTCCACGAAACAGTTTTTCGCGATCGCGCACAGCCAGGTGACCTCGTCCGACTCGTTCCGGAACTCAGCGGATTTGGAGAAGGCACGGAAGAAAGCTT
>CAZUXV010000075.1:0-12834 GCA_964624445.1 uncultured Oscillospiraceae bacterium
GTTGCGTGGATAATGAACAACAAACAGCCTAAAAACTGTTGACTTTTTATAGGAGTAAAAATGAATTGGATTGACTATCGAGAGCAGATAGGAATTGGGTTTAATGATAATACAAAACTTCAAATGTGCATTAATCGGGTAAAAAATTTATCACAGCAATTAGATGCATATTATACAGAAGACAATTTATTCCAATATGTAAATATTGTGGGTGTAGACTATGAATTGTTTAACAGAAACAAACAGACTCCATTACGTTTTGCATTAAATAGCGTATGTGAATCTTTCTCTTTGAAGGAGCTCATATCAAAGTATGTGGCTTTGATTAATTCAGCAAGAGAAACATGTATAACAGAAGATGGAGATCATTTTCTATGTCAATTGTTGGAATCTGTTATAGTAGGTACATTAGAAGCCTATCGAATACCATATGAGATTATTTATGATGATGAAGGTGCTTTTATTTTCCCCAAAGGTGTTCCAGAATTTGACAAAGAATTAGTTTCAGATACACTTTTATGGTTAAGTCGATATCCGGAGACTGAAAAAGAATGGAAAAAGGCGCTGAAAGCGTATTCATCTGGAGACGAACCAAGTGAAATTGCAGATCAGTTTAGAAAAACACTAGAACGATTCTTTCAGAATTATTTTGTTTCTGAAAAATCATTAGAGAAATTAACGCCGGAGTATGGAAAATGCTTAAAAGGTCATGGAATCCCAGAAGAAATAACGGCAAACTTGGTCAATCTGATTGAACAATATACTAGATTCATGAATAATTATGCAAAGCATCATGACAGGACTAGCAAACTTCTACTCGAATATATAATGTATCAGACGGGGAATATCATAAGGCTTTTGTTAATGCTCGAAGCAGAGTAAAACAAAAGCAATACTGATCAGAGCTTGTAAAGAAAGGAAACGATTCTTCCGTGAACGCCATCCGTACATTCCTCAAAAAGCACGACCGCCTGTGGCAGTCCCTGCGCTTTGTCAAACACTGGATTACCGACGGCCGGCAGGAAGCTGTCCGGGTAATCAACGAGCACAGGGAGGAACTGCGCATCCGGGAAGAGCTCTACCGCAAGACCCTCCTGACGGAGGAAGAGCGAACGGCACAGCAGAACACCACGTTCCCCGATCAAATCAAGTTCAGCATCCTGGTTCCCCTCTACAACACCAAAGAACAGTACCTGACCCAGATGCTGGATTCCGTCAAAAACCAGACCTACCCGAACTGGGAACTCTGCCTGGCTGACGGCAGCGACGAAAGCCATGCCTATGTCCAAACGATCTGCGAAAGCGAAGCTGCCAAAGATCCCCGCATCCAATACCAAAAACTGAAAACAAACGAAGGCATCTCCGGCAACACTAACCAGTGCATCCGCATGGCCACCGGCGACTGGTACGCCCTGTTCGACCATGACGACCTGCTTCACCCATCTGCCCTCTTTGAGATGATGAAGGTCATCTCCACCCGGCCTGCGGATCTGATCTATACTGACGAAAACACCTTCAATGAAACCCCAAAGGACGCCTTCAACCCCCACTTCAAACCGGACTATGCCCCGGACAACCTGCGGGCCAACAACTACATCTGTCACTTCACTGCTTTCCGGAAAGAACTTCTGGAGAAAGCCGGCAGCGGTTTCCGCTCTGAATTCGATGGCAGCCAGGACCATGACCTGATCCTGCGCCTCACCGAACAGGCGGAGCACATCGTCCACATCCCGAAGATCCTCTATTACTGGCGGGCCCACAAAGGCTCCACCGCGGAAGCCATCCAGGCCAAACCCTACGTCATCGAGGCCGGCAAAAAGGCCGTGCAGGCCCATCTGGACCGGCTCCATCTCAAAGGCACCGTGGAGGACGGTCCTTTCCCCTCCATGTATCGCCTGAAATACGAACTGACTTCCACGCCCCTGGTCTCCATCCTGATCCCCAACAAGGACCACAGGGACGACCTGAAGCGCTGCATTGACTCAATCCAAAACAAGACCACTTACGGAAACTACGAGATCATCGTCATCGAGAACAACAGCACCGAAAAAGAAACCTTTGAATACTACGAAACCCTGAAACAAAACCCCAGGATCCGCATCGTCACATACGACAAGCCCTTCAACTATTCCGCAGTCAACAACGAAGGCGCCAGAGCCGCCAAAGGCGAACAGTTCCTCCTGCTGAACAACGATACGGAAGTACTTTCCCCCGACTGGATCCAGGAAATGCTCATGTATGCTCAGCGCAGCGACGTGGGCGCGGTGGGCGCAAAACTGTACTATCCCGACGACACCATCCAGCACGCCGGCATCGGCATCGGCATCAAGATGCTGGCGGGCCACTGGCACAGAAACTTCCCGAAGGACCAGCCCGGTTATTTCGGCCGCCTGACCTACGCCCAGGACGTCAGCGCGGTTACCGCTGCCTGTATGATGATCCCCAAAAGAATCTATGATCAGCTCGGCGGTCTGGATGAATCCTTCAGCGTGGTCTTCAACGACGTGGACCTGTGCCTCCGAATCCGGGAAGCCGGTTATCTCATCGTCTGGACCCCCTGGGCGGAACTGGTCCATTATGAGAGCAAGAGCCGCGGCAGCGACGAGGACACCCCCGAAAAGAAAGCCTTCTTCGTCAAGGAGACCAACCGCTTCCAGCGCAAATGGAACAAAATCCTCACCGAAGGCGATCCCTACTACAACCCCAACCTTACCCGGGAGAAAGAGGATTTCTCTTCCCGCTGAAACCATTGAAAAATCAACGCATCCCGGCCTTTGACCAGGATGCGCTTTTTGTTGTGGTGTTGTTTTCGTTTGATTTTTATATTGAAACGAAAAGGAACGTCCCTCTGTTTCACCAGACGAAGTCAGTAAAGGAGGACTCGCGGAGGACGGGGACATCGTCCACGGCGTCTTCCGGTTGCTGCTTTCGGATGGCCCTGAAAACGGTGGGTTTGGACATGCCTGTCAGGCGGGCAATCTGGCCCATGGACAGCCTTTCCTGATAAAGCATCCTTGCGTATTCTTTCTGTATGTCCGAATCCAGCTGCTGAAAAGCGGCAATGGAATCACACTGCGTGATCCGGAGAATAATCTCTTTCGCCGCGTCATCCCGAAGGCGCCAGTCAAAGTCTTCCTCGTCCATCACATCATCATCATTATCCTTGATCAGATACTGTACAAGCGTTTCCCGGCCGCCGAAGAGCGCAGTGGCATATTCCGTATCTGTAATTGCTCCGATGCCTTTCTGATAAGCCAGATAACTGCTCCAGCGGTAGGTTCCCGGCCGGCTTTCCAATCCTGCTTTCATCGGGTTCTGGAGAATGTATCTCAAGACCGTCATGAAGTACAGATCTGTTTCCACATTCTCGCTGATATACCGGTTCTGAAACAGGTGGCCAGCCCGTTCATATTTCCGGTTAAACCAGACGGCATACCGGGTGCCGACCCGGCGGAAGATCGTTTCCAGGGATTCATTCCCGGGCTCGATCAGCAGATGCACATGATTGGACATCAGGGCAAAGGCGTGCAGACGGAAACCGGAGAGCTCCTTGCAGCGCCGCAGGACGCTCATGAAATAAGACCGGTCTTCATCCTCCATAAAGATGTTCTGCCGGTTCACACCCCGCAGCATCCCATGATAAATGTTCGATTTGCTCAATGTTCTTGCTGTTCTTGCCATGCCGATCACCCGCCATCAATATACCACAGAAACAGGCATGAAATAAAGCGTGAAACGAAAAGGAACGTCCCCCCGTTTCACCTCCGTTTCATGCCCTTTTCGTTGACATATAATAGAAGAAATAGTAAAATTTATTCTGTATAAGTATAGGGTGAAGTTTACCCATTTTGCCCGTACTTTGGTCCGCTCGCGGTGGCTTGCCGGAGCAGAATGGACCGCATTTCTCCCGTAGCAGGAATCCCTGCTCCGGATGGCGGAGCCATGTCAAAAACAGAAACAACAAACTGAAGTAATAAATGAAACGAAAAAGAACGTCTCCTCGTTTCAGTGAAACGAAAAGGAACGTCCCTTCGTTTCAAAGGAGGCGGCAGCGAAATGGAACAGGCGATCGTACCTTCGCTTCTATACCTGGCGCTCCAGATTCCTGTCCTGCTGGCCGGGATGGCAGTCACCAAACCGGAGATCAGGCCGACAGGCCTGATTCGGTCCTGGGTTTTCGGACAGATGGTTTTGTTTGCCCTCCTGCAGTTGCTGGCTGTTCCCATGGTCTTTTTCCATGTTTCCTTTTCTGTGCTGTATATTTCATACTGCACTTCCGATGGACTGCTGGCTGCTGGTGGGATTTACCGCCTGGTGATTACGCTGAAAAAGCCGGTGCCTGTGGTTCCGAAGAAAAAGGAACCACGCTCACCTCTGGCGTGGATCCTGCTGGGCCTCGCCTTCCTGGTTATCCTTTACCAGTTTTTGACCTATCTGCTGGGAATCCATCTGGATGAAGACGATACCCGCTGGCTGGCACAGGCCAATGATGCTCTGGAAACCGGGGAAATGTTCTTCTATCAGTTCTATACGGGTGAAAATGTCGGGTGGTACTATTTAATCAAAGACGTGACCTCTCCTTTCCCGATGCTCTATGCAATCCTGTCCCGGCTGATCCTGAATACCCGCGTCTCGATCATTGCCCATACCGTATATCCCCCGATGGAACTGTTGGTCATGTACGGCATCTATTGGATGCTGGCGGATGAACTGTTCAAGAAGAAGGATGCCCGGGCCGCATTCCTGCTGCTGGTCGCAGTGATTAACCTCTTCTATGCCGGAACGGTCTTCACCCAATCCGTGTTCTCCCTGGTGCGGATCTGGCAAGGAAAAGCGACAGTGGCAGCCGTCATCATTCCTTTGATTTTCTGCCTCTTTATCCGGGTGAACAAAGACAACCGTGTGTCAGACTGGCTGCTGCTTGCCGTGGTTGATTGCGCCGCCTGTCTGATGTCCGGCATGGGTATTTCGATTGCAGCCATCATGATCGGGGCCTGCGGCGCATATCACATTATTGCGTACCGACACTGGAAACGGATTCCGCTTTTTGTGCTGGCCGTGCTCCCTTCTGTCCTGTGTGGCTTACTGTATCTGTATTACTCTGAGATCGTGAATTTCGTACTGATGAGGTGAAGCGATGGAAGAGATGGTTAATGCCGTCATGGCGGCGCTAGGAAGCGGTTGGCTTCTGCTGGTCTATGGGATCGCCCTGGTGCTGGGCTTTTTCCTGCTGAAGGGAAAGCGGAAACTCTTTCTGCTTCCCGCAGTTGTGATGACCATCGTTGTGCTGAACCCGCTGACAAAGACTGTATGGGAAAAGATCAACGATTATGCCTACTGGCGGCTGCTCTGGATGCTTCCCCTGATCCCGATGATCGCCGCCGTTCCGTCGGCGGTCGTGGAAAAAACCAAGAAGTGGTACGGTAAACTGATCACGGTTCTCCTGGCCGCCGGGATCGTTGTGCTCTCCGGTTACTTTATCTACAACAATGACGTGACGACCTTCAAGATGGCCAAAAACGCGGACAAACTGCCGCAGGAGGTCACGGAAGTCGCGGAAGCGCTGCTGGAACTGGACGACAATCCGCGGATTGTGGCGGATCAGTACATTGCCACCTATATCCGCGAGTATTCCGGGAAGATCAAAACCCCCTACGGCCGGGATCTGGTCTTCGGCGAACCCGATCAGTACGCCCTGGACGCGTTCCAATACCTGACCAACATGGACATGAAGAATTTGCTCGAACACATGAAAGCCAGGAACTATCAGTATCTTGTGACCTACAATCTTGGCCCGGAACGCTATGTCAGGATCGAGGAGGCCGGCTTCGAATATATCTGGCAGGCCGGTGAGTACGGAATCTACGCAATCAACTGAAAGACAGAAGGGAACCCATGAAAAAGAAACTGCTTTGGCCGATCCTGGATGCAATCTGCGCCGTGACCGGTCTGTTCGTTTCCCTTGCCTTTTATTTCTTTGCCAACGTCACTTCGAACCGGCTGCTGCAGACAGCCCGGACCCTGCCGGTCCTGGTCATTGCCACGCTTCTGGGCCTGCTCATTTCCGGTATCTACAAGACCATCCTGCGCTACGCCAGCTCGGACACCTTCGTCCAGGCGATTACCGGCACCCTGATCGGCACCGGCTTTACCTACCTTTTCTCTCTGGGCATCTCCCTGCTCTTCCGGGCCCATGAGAGGGAGATCGGCATGAGATTGATGCTCATGCCCCGCCCGATCTACGCGATCCAGTGGATGATTACCCTGGCCCTGGTGGCCGGATCCCGGTTCCTGATCCGTTACCGGGAAGCAGGCCACAATAAAAGAACGAATAAGGATGCCAAACGCATCCTGGTCATCGGCGCCGGCTACGGCGGCGCCACAGTGATCCGGGACATCCAGAACGGAAGATACGGCAACGCCGCTGCCATCGCCATCCTGGACGACGATCCGGAAAAACAAAACTCTTCCATCTCCCGGGTGCCCGTCGTCGGTACCACGGAAGACATCCGGAAAACGGTAGACGATTACAATATCGACGAGATCATCATCGCCATCGCCACCCCGAAGGGCGATCTGACGGATCTCCTGAACGAATGCATCGCCACCGACACCCATGTGCTCCTGTACACGGGCGTGACGGAAGGCAAGGAAGGCAAAACCAGAGAGATCAACATCGCAGACCTGCTGGGCCGGCCGGAGCAGCACCTGGACATGAGCGAAGTCCAGCAGTACCTGACGGGCAAGACTGTGATGATCACCGGCGGGGGCGGATCCATCGGATCGGAGCTGTGCCGGCAGATCCTGGCCTTCACCCCGAAGAAGCTGGTCCTCTACGACATCTCCGAGAACTACATGTACGATCTGTTCTTCGAACTGAAGGAAAAATACGGGGAGCTGGTCGCCAATACCCTGATCCTTGAAGTCGGCTCCGTCCGGGACGAAGAATCCCTCTGGCGGGTCATGGGCAGGTATAAACCTGACGTGGTGATCCACGCCGCCGCCCACAAGCACGTCCCCCTGATGGAACTCTCCTCGGAGCAGGCGATCCTGAACAACGTCTTCGGCACCTACAAGACCGCCAAAGTCGCCATCGAATGCAATGTAAAGCGCTTTGTCCTGATTTCCACCGACAAGGCCGTGAACCCCACCAACGTCATGGGCGCTACCAAGCGCCTGGCGGAGATCATCATCTCATCCATCCCCAACAACAAAACCGAATTCATGGCCGTCCGCTTCGGCAACGTCCTGGGCTCCCACGGCTCCGTGGTTCCCATCTTCGAGCGGCAGATTAAAGCCGGCGGCCCGGTAACCATCACCGACGAAAACATCATCCGCTACTTCATGACCATCCCCGAAGCTGCCTCCCTGGTCCTTCAGGCGGTCTCCATCGCCAAGGGTGGAGAGCTTTTTATCCTGGACATGGGCCAGCCGGTCCGGATCAAAGACCTGGCTGAAAAGATGATCCGTCTCTACGGTACCGGCCGGGAAGAAATCACCGTCACCGGCCTGCGTCCCGGTGAAAAACTCTATGAGGAACTCCTCCTGGACAAAGAGAACGACCAGGCCACTGAACGGGACCGGATCTACATCGCCAAGCAGGACCACTACGACTGGGAGACTGTGGAACAATACCTCGAAAAACTCGAAAACGCCATTGAACAGCACAGGGATATCAAGGAAACCCTCCGGGAGATCCTCCCCACCTACCGGGAGAAACCATAAACAAAGTGAGACGAAAGGATCTTCCCTCTGTCTCAGAAAGAGGATTGACAATAGGAGAACTACTTAATGACTTCAACAGAAATACTGGATCAGCTTCAATATGGTGAACGACTAACATTGGAGTGCAAAAAAGCCGACAAAGCACTTCCTGCTTCTGTCTGGGAAACATATTCTGCGTTCGCAAATACAGTGGGCGGAATTATTTTCCTGGGGATTGAAGAGCATCGCAAAGAGAAAGACCCGAACAGGCGTTTTTCTGTATCAAGTATTAACAATCCGGGTACCAAAATTAAAGAATTCTGGGATTTAGTGAATAATAGCAATAAAGCAAGTGCTAACATTCTTCGTGATGAAGATGTCGGAACATGCGAAATAAACGGGAACACAATCATTTATATCAAAGTACCACAGGCAGACTACACGCAAAAACCATTATACATTAATGGTAATCCTATTAGTGGCACATACAAAAGGAACCATGAAGGAGATTATCATTGCAAAGAACCGGAAATCAGAGCGATGTTTCGCGATTCTAAAGACGATGGGAATGACGGCGGGCTTTTACAAGGATATTCCATGGATGATATCGATGCAGATACGCTCAAAGCCTATCGAATCAGGTTTGCTACCCTGAATCCGGATCATGTATGGAACAAGGACGACGATAAACAGTTTCTGAAGAATCTGGGCGGATATATTGTCGATAGAAGAACAAAGGAGGAAGGATTAACAGCAGCCGGTTTGCTGATGTTCGGAAAAGGATTAGCCGTTCGTGAATACTTCAACATATTCGGTTGGACTATATCGATAAAACTGGAATAGAAGGAGACACCCGCTGGAGCGATCGGCTCACATATGACGGCATGTGGGAAAATAATCTATGCAATTTTCTGTGGCTGGTTCTTCCGAAGTTGACAAGAGATATAAAACGGCCATTTAAACTTGAAGGAATGACAAGAATCGACGATACGCCTGTTCACAAGGCAATCCGAGAGAGTATTGTCAATATGCTGATCCATTCGGATTACATGATCTCCGGAGTGTTGAAGATTATAAAAGAAGACAATGGTTTCCTTTTCTCAAACCCAGGGAGCTTGAAGCTGCCGATCAGGAGAATCTATGAGGGAGGAAACTCCAAGGCACGCAATCCGAAGATACAAACCATGTTGCGCATGATTGGCTATGGCGACAACGTGGGATCGGGATTTCCGACAATCCTTGATGCGTGGCGAGGAGAAAAATGGCGTGAGCCGGATTTGTATGAAGATACAGATCTGCAACAAGTAGATTTAAGATTGTTCACAATTGCATTAATGCCAGAAGAATGCACAGACCATCTATCCGGTCTATTTGGCACCAAGGCATATCAGAAACTAAAACCTGAGGAGCAAATTATTCTGGGAACAGCATATCTGGAGAATGCTGTTTCAAATCAGCGGTTACAGCAGATTCTGGACCTGCATCCTACAGACATAGGCAAAGTGTTAAACAAGCTTGTTGAGAAAAGGATGCTTGTATCTGACAGCAAAGGCCGCTGGACTTCCTATATTATAAACGAAGATTACATGATTAATGATGAACAGCTTGACATCTCAGACATTGAAGAACAAGAGATCCCTTTTAAAAACATATCTGACAAATTGATATACCAATTTATTCGAGAAAACGGATTTATTACAACAAAACAAGTTGTTATGATTACAACTATAAAATCGATTCAGGGCGCTTTGGTAGCTATTAATCGTTTGAAAGACAGGGGGCTTGTTGAAAAGAAGGGTATTGGAAGAAAGACCCACTATGTCCTTGCAGATTGTGGAGAATCAGACTATATCTCATTTCGATAGCCAAAAACAATTGTACAAAAAAGGAATTTAGTTGTAGAAAAACTACAATCAGTTGTAGAAAAAACGAGATATGTAGTAGAAAAAAGGAAATAATTGTAGAAACGATTTGGATTTAAGAAAGCAATTCATTGTTGCTTGTGTTGGTATATATAGAAATCCAAACAGTTTCTCAGCGTAAAGACCTGAAACCAGGAGACAAACCCAAAGCCAATTTTGTTTTCACCGAACCCATCCTTGCAGTATATGAATACTGTAATCTCCATGGATTATGGAAGATGGGGGTATAATCCCATTCCACTAGAACAGCTTTTCTTACCAAATCTTTTTCTCACTCAATAACAGGAGGTACCGACAATGACCGAGCTTCCTCCTAAGCAAGCCATACATGACCTGACCCTGGTCCTGATCTACCTGACTCGTTTCATTGACCAGAGAGGAAAGAGAACAGATTTCTGGGAGACCAAAGAATTCAAAGCCTGGAAATCTTACGACTGGGATACCCTGGATCAACTGAACGAGGAAGAATACATCATCGATCGCCATGACAACAAAAGCCTCTGGCTCACTGAAGAAGGCGTCAACAAAGCTAAAGAGATCCTGAGCAGACTCGGTATCCGAGACTGGGAGAAGAAAGATCAGCAATGAAAAACCAGATCGATTACCAATGGGATGAAGAAGGCGGAGTCTGGATTGCTACCAGCAAAGACATTCCGGGTCTTATCCTGGAAGACGAAAACAAAGACATTCTGATGAAACGGGTTCATGAAGCGGTTCCTGAACTTCAAGCGCTCAATGAATATATCCAGTAAGATGCTCCCTCGGATACTGCGCGCAGCTCGCCGGTATGAGTAAGGAAGACTTTATCCGGTATCTCGGTGAACACAACATTTCCATCTTCCATTCCGACGATGAGGATGAATTCCGGGAAGAACAAAACAAAGCGTGACAAAAACGAGCTCGATTTTACCTGCGGCCTGTCAGATGATGAAATTATCAGGCGCTTTAAGGAAGCCATCCGGATTGATGAAGAGATCCGCACAATCCTGGGCCTGCCTCAGGCCAGATATGACGATAAGACCAAACAGGCATACCTGCTGTACCCGGATGGCAAAAGAACGTATATAAAAACAACGCTACCGGAGAAGTATCCATGACAACAAATGGGCTCCCCTGCTAAGGGAGTCGCTTGAGACTAAGCACCAAACAAATCAAATGAAACGAAAAGGAGCGTCCCTTTGTTTCATGGAACAGTACCTCCAGAAACTCGAAAACGCCATTGAACAGCACAGGGACATCAAGGAAACCCTCCGGGAGATCCTTCCCACCTACCGGGAAAAACAATAAACTAAGTGAAACGAAAAGGAACGTCCCTCCGTTTCAGAAGGAGAATGAACATGAAGATCGGCTGCGTCAAAGAGATCAAGAACAACGAATACCGCGTGGGCCTGACCCCGGACAACGTGAAAGCCTATGTGGCCGCAGGCCACCACGTCTACATGGAAAAAGGAGCCGGCATCGGCTCCGGCTTCACCGACAATGAATATGTGGACGCGGGCGCGTCTTTGATCGACAACGCTGCCGACGTCTGGCACCTGGTTGATATGATGGTCAAGGTCAAGGAACCCCTGGAAGAGGAATATCCCCTCTTCCACGACGGCCTGATCCTCTACACCTACCTCCACCTGGCCGCGGACAAGGAACAGATGGACGCCCTCCTGAAGGGCAAAGTCAAAGCCGTGGCCTACGAGACCATCCAGGAAACGGACGGCTCCCTGCCCTGCCTGGCCCCCATGTCCCAGATCGCCGGAAGGCTTTCCATCCAGGAAGGCGCCAAGTATCTTGAAAAGCGCTTCGGCGGCGAAGGCATCCTGCTGGCCGGCGTCCCCGGCACCCCGAAAGCCAACGTGGTGATCCTGGGCGGCGGCACCGTGGGCATGAACGCCTGCAAGATCGCCGTGGGCATGGGCGCCAACGTGACCATCCTGGACGTGAACCTCAAGCGTCTGGAGCAGCTGGACAACCTCTTCGGCGCCCACATCCAGACCCTGGTCTCCACCGACTCCAACATCGAACGCGTATTAAAAGACGTCGACCTGGTCATCGGCTCCGTCCTGATTCCCGGCGGCTCCACCCCCAAGCTCTTCAAGAAGCAGTACCTGAAGGAAATGAAACCCGGCGCCGTCTTCGTGGACGTGGCCATTGACCAGGGCGGCTGCGGCGAGTCCTCCCACGTCACCACCCACGACGATCCGGTTTACACCCTGGACGGCGTGGTCCACTACTGCGTGGGCAATATGCCCGGCGCGGTCCCCCGTACCAGCACCATCGCCCTGACCAACGCCACCCTGAAATATGGCCTGCAGATCGCCAAAGGCGGCCTGGAAGAGGCCGCCAAAGCCAATCCCGTGATCAAATCCGGCGTCAACTGCTACCTGGGCCATCTCACCAACCAGAACGTGGCCAAAGCCCACAGCTATGACTACACCGATCTGGCTGCCCTGATCTGAAAACCCACCCTCCCCGCCTGTGAATAATGCAATCTCCATGGCTCGAAAGGGGGAGGCGTGACAGATGAAACGAAAAGGAACGTCCCTCCGTTTCACAATAAAGATCAGGGAGAGGAAAAGACAACATGGGTAATATGTTTGAGGAATTAGAACAGCGGTTTGGTGATGTTTTTCAGGAATGGCACATTGTCCGGAAACTCGAACAAAAAGGGGATGAGGACCTGTATGAAGTGCAGAACATAACAGGTCCCATTCAGCCGAGTGAAGTTCTGACGCATATTTCAATCCCGAGGGATGAACAGGAATTACAGCAGATTTGCCGGGAGTTTGGTGACGCGGATGGAAGCGTGATCCGGGATTATCTATATCATGAACTCCAACAATATCAGGACGGCTATGACGCGTACATGTCTCTGATTGGATATACAAACATCCTGGCTGTTGAAGATTTCCGGATCCTGGAAAAAAAAGACATGCCCGGATACGATGTTTTCATCCGGACAGAACGGCTGAAGGATCTCCGCGAGCTGGCAGCGTCTGAAACATTCAGCGGGACGGAAATTACCCGGCTCGGCAGGGATATCTGCAAAGCCTTGGAGATCCTGGAGGAGCATCAGATCAAAGGAGGGAAACTCGGACCGGACACCATTTTCCGCGGACATTATGGGGATTATAAACTGGGAGAGATCAGCATAAACGCAAAGAACCGGATCTCGCGTTTTATGGCACCGGAATGTTTCTTAGGAAAGGAAACCGGC
>CAZUXV010000076.1:0-12819 GCA_964624445.1 uncultured Oscillospiraceae bacterium
CACCCGGACGGACGCCCTGAAAGACGTGCGGCCGGAAGACCTGACCAAATACGGCCTGATTCCTGAATTCGTCGGCCGTCTGCCCATCGTGGTGACGCTGGAAGGACTGGATGAGGACGCGCTGGTCCGGATCCTGACCGAACCGAAAAACGCGCTGTGCAAACAGTACGAAGCCCTGCTGGATATGGACGGCATCCGCCTGACATTTGAAGAGGATGCCATCCGTTCCATCGCCAAACAGGCCATTGACCGCAAGTGCGGCGCCCGCGGTCTGCGCGCAATCATTGAGGACGCGATGCTGGATACGATGTTTGACCTGCCCGGAATGACGGACGTCAACGAGTGTGTCATTACGAAGGAAGCCGTGAACGGCGGAAAGCCGACACTGATCTCCGGAGTGGGCAAGCGTACGTCCAGGAGAACGGAAAAGAAAAAGGACGAAACGGACGCTTCCTGATATAAACAAAGAGGAAAATATGAAAAAGAACCAGACAATCGAATTGCCTGTGCTGCCTTTACGGGGCCTGATGCTCTTTCCGAACATGGTCCTGCATTTTGACGTAGGCAGAAAAAAGTCCCTGGCCGCACTGGAACAGGGTATGATGGACCAGCAGAAGGTCTTCCTGATCAGCCAGAAAAGCGACGATACGGAAGATCCCGGATGGAAAGACCTGTGCAAGGTCGGGACCATTGCGGAGATCAAGCAGGTGATGAACCTGCCCGGTGAAAATATCCGCGTGCTGGTGGAAGGCGCTTCCCGCGGCATTATCCAGGAAATGACCGGCGACGAAACGTGCATGAAAGCCGTGATCAAAATCAGCGAAGACAAGGCTGTGAGGTCGGCGGAAGCAAAAGCGCTGCTGCGCACGGCCCAGGACCTGTTTGAAGAATACGCGCGGACATCCCAGCGGGTCGGTCAGGACACGGTGGAATCAATCCACGCGATCGAGAAGCCCGGCGAAGCGGCGGACCTGCTGGCGGCCAACGTGCTGACAAAGCGGGAAGACCGGCAGGAGATCCTGGATGAACTGAATCCGGTGACCAGGCTGGAAAAGGTCTGCGCGATTCTGATGCGCGAGACCGATATGGCGGATACGGAAAAGCAGATCCAGGCCCGGATCCGGAAACAGGTGGAAAAGAACCAGAAAGATTACTATCTGCGCGAGCAGATCAAGGCGATCCAGACGGAGCTCGGCGACGGGGACGAAATGGAGACATCCGACCTGCGCAAACGGCTGGCCGAAACGCCGCTGAACGAGGAAGCACGGGCCAAGTGCGAAAAGGAACTGGACCGGCTGGCACGGATGCAGCCGGGCAGTCCGGAAAGCTCCGTGAGCCAGACCTATGTCGAATGGATCCTGGATCTTCCCTGGGGCAAAGAGACGGAAGACAACCTGGACCTGAACCGGGCACGGGAGATCCTGAACCGGGATCATTACGGCCTGGACGACGTGAAGGAACGGATCATCGAATACCTTGCCGTGCTGCAGATGAAGAAGGACATGAAGGGTCCGATCCTCTGCTTTGTAGGCCCGCCCGGCGTCGGCAAGACCAGTATTGTGAAGGCGATCGCCGAAGCGGTGGGCAGGAAGTTTGTCCAGGTCAGCCTGGGCGGCGTGCGGGATGAAGCGGAGATCCGCGGACATCGCCGGACCTATATCGGCTCCATTCCCGGCCGGATCATATCCGGCATGAAACAGGCAGGAACGTGCAATCCTGTATTCCTGTTTGACGAGATTGACAAGATGAGCGGCGATTTCCGGGGAGACCCGGCTTCCGCCATGCTGGAAGTGCTGGATTCCGAACAGAACCACGCATTCCGGGATCACTATCTGGAGCTGCCCTTTGACCTGAGCAAGGTCATGTTTATCACCACCGCCAACAATACGGAAACGATCCCCGCTCCGCTGCTGGACCGGATGGAACTGATCGAAGTACCCAGTTATACGGAAGAGGAAAAGCTTCAGATTCTGAAACGGCATCTGCTGCCCAAGCAGATCAGGGAACACGGGATGAAACCGAACGCCCTGAAGGCCGGTGACGAAGTCCTGAAGCGGATGATTGAGGATTACACCCGCGAGGCGGGCGTACGGACGCTGGAACGGACGGCAGCCAAACTGTGCCGCAAGGCGGCCGTACGGATGCTCGACCAGGGGAAACGGTCCATGACCGTGACCCGGAAAGGGCTGCAGGAAATGCTCGGCGCACCGCGCTATCTGCGCGAGCCCCCGGAGAAGGAACCCCGGGTCGGCGTCGTGAACGGACTGGCCTATACTTCCGTCGGCGGCGAGCTGCTGGAAGTAGAATGCAGCACGATGAACGGCAAGGGAACGCTGAAACTGACGGGTCAGCTGGGCGACGTGATGAAGGAATCCGCGGAAGCAGCATTCAGCTGGGTCCGCGCCCACAGTGAAGAGCTGGGGCTGCAGAAAGATTTTTACCAGGGAATCGATATCCATATCCACGTGCCGGAAGGCGCAGTGCCCAAAGACGGACCGTCCGCCGGCGTGACCATGACAACGGCGCTGGTCAGCGCACTGACCGGGAAACCGGTGCGCCAGGACGTCGCCATGACGGGCGAAGTGACTCTGAGGGGCCGCGTGCTGCCCATTGGCGGACTGAAGGAGAAGACCCTGGCGGCGTACCGTGCCGGAATGCGCACGCTGGTCATTCCGGAAGAGAACCGGAAGGACCTGGAGAAGATTCCGGAACACGTGCTGGCACAGTTCAGGATCGTTGAGGTTAAAGACGTGAAGGAAGTGCTGAAGACAGCGCTGATTTAATACCGAAAGGAGGGGCAGACAGAATGATGGAGATCAAGAGCGCAGAGTTCATTACGTCCATGGCGGACTACGGGCCGTTTACGGGGAAGGGCCTGCCCCAGATCGCGGTGGCAGGAAAGAGCAATGTCGGGAAAAGCACCCTGATCAACCGGCTGTGCCGGCGGAACAAGCTGGCCCGGACCAGTTCCACCCCCGGCAAGACCCGGCTGCTGAATGTATTTCTGCTGAACGGAGAATTCCATCTGGTCGATCTGCCCGGGTACGGGTTTGCCAAGGTCGATAAGCAGGAAAAACAGCGCTGGGGCAAAATGATGCAGGACTATTTCGCCAAGGCGGATGAGCTTCAGCATGTGCTTTGTCTGGTGGACATCCGCCATGAACCGACGGAAGATGACAAACAGATGAACCGTTTTCTCCGGGAAACGGAGATTCCTTTTACCGTGATTGCCACCAAGGCGGACAAAATCAGCCGCGGCGCGAGAAGCAAATACCTGGCGCCCATCTGCCGGGCCCTGAGCGTGCAGCCCTGGGAGATCATCTGCTTCAGCGGCGAAGACGGAACGGGCCGGGATGATCTGCTGAAGCTGCTGGACGGAATCCTCCACCCGGCAGAAGCATAAGTTTTGCTTTTTTTCCAAAAGACAGTTTTTTCCTATTGCATACAGGAACCTTCGGGAGTATAATCCATGTCCGTGGATTACGGCACGCATTCGGCGCAAAAGTGGAGGAGAGCTCCACGAAAGTGGAAGGAGAGGGGCAAAAATCCCCTTATTTCACATGCGAGTGTTGAAAAATGTGCCGTTTGTGTCACTGATGAACGAGAGAGTGGGAAAAACTCCCAAATCAAGGAGGAAAAGCCAATGAATCTGGTTAAATGTCCCCGCTGCGACCTGAACTATATCCGGGAAGATGAAAAGTACTGCAAAGTATGCCTGCAGGAAATGAAAGGGGAATCCCGCTCAGAAGAGATTGAGCTGTGCAGCATCTGCAATGAAGAACCTGCTCTGCCGGGCAAAGACGTCTGCCTGTTCTGCCTGCGTGAGATGAACAAGAGCAACAGCACGGAAGAGAACGAGCCCGATACGGAAAATGAAAATGTCGATACCTCCACCATCGGCGATATGGACGACGTGAGCGGTATGGACGAGATCATTCCCGAAGTGGAAGAGGAAGAGACGGACGAATTCGAAGAAATCGACCAGGAAATGAGTCTGGAAGACGTCCGGGAAGATGAGGAAAGGGACGCGGAAGACGACGAAGACGAAGAAGAAGTCTGACCGATCCGATTCCGTTTGACTGACAAGGAGAGATTATGAGCCTGTTTGCCATCGGGGACCTGCACATGTCCGGGGGAGACGATAAGCCCATGGACGTGTTCGGCCCCCAATGGGACAGGCATTTTTTTCATATCCGGGAAAACTGGCAGCAGCTGGTCACAGCGGAAGACACGGTACTGATCCCGGGCGATATCAGCTGGGCAATGCAGCTGGAGGCGGCACGGGCGGACCTGGAAGAGATCGGACGGCTTCCGGGGAAAAAGATCCTGTGCAAAGGGAACCATGATTACTGGTGGAATTCCATCAGTCAGGTCCGCGCAGCGCTGCCGGCCGGCATGACGGCCCTGCAGCACAATGCGGCGGATCTGGGAGACGCAGTGGTCTGCGCGACCAGAGGATGGATGATTCCCACAAAAGAAACGCCGCTGAACGAACAGGATGAAAAGATCTACAGGCGGGAAGCCGAGCGGCTGCGCCTGGCGCTGGATGACGCGGCGGCGCGGGCGGCAGGTCGGCCGCTGATCGTGATGACCCATTATCCACCGCTGCTGGCGGGGGAGACGGATACAATCTTTACAAAACTGCTGGAAGCATACGGTGTACACACGGCGGTATACGGCCATCTTCACGGAGCCGGAATCCAGAGCGGCTTTACGGGAGAATGCCGCGGTGTCCGGTATCGCCTGGTTTCCTGTGACAGCATCGGGTTCAGCCCGATCAAAATCTTTCCGTAAAAAATTAATTTTTTGAAACATTTATAACAGCGGACAAGCCCTGAGATGGAGCTTGTCCGTTTTTATATACAAAATATAGAGACTGTCACAGGCACAAACCACAAACAGCCCATTAAATATTACATAAAAGTTACAAAAATATTATAAATAAGTTAACAACAGAATAAATGCCGGCCATAAACCTTTGAAATCAGGGCTTGCAGGGAAGACATTCTTGTGTTAAATTTGTGGGGAAAAAGGGAAGATCATCCCAAAATCGTGCATAAAAGTGGTGGAGAAGGGGGACGGTGTGATGGACGGCTCAAAAAATGAAACCTCCGTAAACAACGCCGAAACCCCTGAAAAGAACGAAAAACAAAGGGCCAGAAGGTTCATCGGCTCATACAGCCACAGCCTGGACAGCAAGGGAAGGCTGGTGATCCCGCAGGGATTCCGGGACAAACTGGGAGAGACGTTCTGCGTGGCCCCGTCCTTTGACTTCCGGTCCATCGCCATCTACCCGACGGAAAAGTGGGAAGAACGGAACGAGACCTATGAAAGACTGGGCAAACTGAATCCGGCGCTGAACCGGTACCTTGAACAGTTTTATGCGCTGAGCTTTGACGAACAGACCTGCGACGCACAGGGGAGGGTGCTCCTGCCGGCCAACATCCGGCAGAAGATCCTTCACGAAGAGCGGGATATGGAGATCACCGGCGCAAACGACCACGTTCGTGTGGCTGCCGTTTCCGACAGCGGTGATATCTGGAATGAATTCAAGAACGAACTGCCCCAGCTTCTGGAAATGATTGCTGGGTTGGAGGCACCCAAAGAATAAAAAGGAGGTGAGCGCGAATGACTGAAATGACTGCCAGGGTCAGGAACAGGCTGCAGGACGGCATGATCAACTGGCAGGAAAAACGGTTTCAACGTGAAGACTTCCGTCAGCAGCAGGCAGACATTCATCGGTCCAGGATGACGTGCTCGGCCTCTCTTCCATCATTCCACCAGACACAGGACTGGACAGGCGGCTTATCAGCCAGCAACAGGATCCCGGTGATTGAGGAAACCAAGCCCAGGCAACGGCTGATCTCATCCGAAGGAATCCGGTGGAGCGCGGCAGTCACGGCGCTGATTATTGTCGGCGTACTGCTGCTGGCGTTTCTGGCCGTTGATATGACGAATATCGGGGCAGGAGGGAGGACGATCACAAAACTGAACTCCTCCATCCGGGACCTGGAAACAAAAAATGAACGGCTCCAGGCAGAGATCGAACTGCAGGCTGGAAGCTCCAGCGTCTGTACGGAAGCAGTCAAACTGAACCTGATCTCTTCCAACGGCGCGAGGACCATCCGGCTGACGGCTCCGGTCAATGCGCAACTGACATTCTCAAGTGCTGAAAAAGCTGCTGAGAACGCTGATCTGGAGGGAAGATTGACTTCCAATGCGGGAGACTGAAAACGATCGGTCTCCCATTTCGTATTTCCACCGGGTGGAAAAGAAAACGGATTTGTGGTAAGCTATTCAGTAGCTGAACCAACCTGAACGAAGAGGTGGACAGGCATGAAACTGTGGGAATTACTGACGGAGCTTCCTTATGTTGAGGAAACCCGCGGAGATATGAATACGGAGATCCGGGAACTGACATCCTCCAGCCGGGACAAGGCTGATGCAGGACTTTTCTTCTGCATTGTCGGAGCCCGGTTCGACGCGCACGATTATGCATGGGAAGCGGTGGAAAACGGCTGCGTTGCACTGATCGTTGAGCACTTTGTTCAGATGAACGTTCCGCAGGTCCGCGTGAATAACGGCCGCGCTGCCATGGCCAGAATCGCGGAGGCGTTTTATGGCCATCCTTCCCGCCAGATGCGCATGATCGGAATCACCGGGACCAAAGGGAAAACCACAACAACCTATCTGCTTCAGAGCATATGCGAAAAAGCCGGGCTGAAATGCGGTATTATCGGCTCCACGGGTACTGTGGTGGAAGAGCAGCACCTGGACAGCAAGCTGACCACGCCGGATCCCATCGAACTGCAGAAAATGCTGCGTATGATGGCGGATGAAGGCGTCAAGGTCGTTTGCATGGAGGTATCCGCCCACGCGATCGACATGAACCGTCTGGACGGAATGAACTTCGAGGTGGGCTGTTACACCAACCTGAGTCAGGACCACCTGGATTATTTCTATACCATGGAGCGGTATTTCGAGACCAAGAAACAGTTCTTTACCAGCGGAATGGTGAAGAATGCCGCGATGAACGCCGATGACGAAACTTCCGAGAAACTGAAGAACGGAATCAGCTGTCCCTACATTACCTACGGAATCTGCGTGGACGCCGACGTGTTCGCACGGGATATCGAGATCACCGAAGAAGGAGCCCGTTTCAACGTGCAGCTCCACGGTATGAACCAGATCGCGATCCAGATGCGGATGACCGGCATGTTCAATGTTTATAATGCGCTGGCGGCGACAAGCTGCGCGCTGATCATGGGTATTACACCCGAAAAGATCAAGGCCGGACTGGAAGCGGTTACCCGGGTGCCTGGCCGGATCGAGGTTCTGCAGACCGGAACGCCCTACAAAGTCATCCTGGACTACAGCCATTCTCCGGATGCGCTTGAAAACATCCTGAAAACGGTCCGCCAGTTTACGCGGAACCGGGTGATTGCCCTGTTCGGATGCGGCGGAGACCGCGACAAGGGCAAGCGGCCCATGATGGGTGAAATCGGCGGACGACTGGCGGACTACTGTATCCTGACGTCGGACAATCCCAGGACAGAGAACCCGATGGTCATCCTTGCCGCGATCGAAAAGGGCATCAAACCGACAGGCAAACCGTATGAAGTAATCGAAAACCGCCGGGAAGCGATCAACCGTGCGCTGCGGATGGCAGAAGAGGGAGACGTGATTGTGCTGGCGGGCAAGGGCCATGAAACCTATCAGGAGATCATGGGGATCAAGCGGCCCTTCGACGAAAAAGTGATCGTCAGCGACCTGCTGCTGGAAATCCAGAAAGAAAAGGGATAAGGGAGAAACAGTATGTATAGGATGATCGGCGCAGCGCTGATCGCGCTGGCAGCAGCCCTCCTGATCGGCCCCAGGCTGATCCGCTACCTGAAGAAACTGCATTTCGGCCAGACGATCTATGAACTCGGCCCCAGCCATCAGCAAAAGCAGGGCACGCCTGTCATGGGCGGTCTGATGATGGCGGCGGGTATCCTGCTGGGCAGCCTGATCTGCCATCCCGGAAACTGGGACGGTATCTGGGACTTTGTGTTCCCGTTGCTGCTTGTTTCTTTTCTCAGCATGGCTGTGGGCTTTGCGGACGACTACATCAAAGCTGTCAAAAAACGTCATGACGGACTGAGCCCGTGGCAGAAGATTGCCGGACAGGTGATCGTGTCACTGGGCTTCAGCTTATACTGCTACTTCTCTCCCCGGGTCGGAAGCGCCATCCGGATCCCGTTTACGGGAACGGAATGGGACCTGGGCATCTTCTATATCCCGCTGATGACGCTGCTGGTGATCTTTATCGTGAACAGCAGCAACCTTCAGGACGGGCTGGACGGCCTGCTCGGAACCGTCACCGCCATCAGTTCATCGGCATGGGCTGTAATCTGTATGATCCTGATCGTGGTTTCCGAGCTGAACGGAAGGTGGAGCTCTGTGAGCGGCACGGCAACCATCGGCGTTTTCGCTATGAGCATGGCCGGAGCCTGCATCGGATTCCTCCGGTTCAACCGTTATCCGGCGAAAACTTTCATGGGCGATACCGGAAGCATGCTGCTGGGCGGCGGAACGGTCGCTATGGCCATGCTGCTGAGAATGCCGCTGCTCCTGCTGCTGATCTTCTTTACCCCGATCATGAGCAGTGTGAGCGTGATCCTGCAGCGGTACTACTATAAACTGACCCACGGCAAGCGCATCTTCCTGATGAGCCCGATCCACCATCATTTTGAAAAGAAAGGATATACGGAGACACAGATCGTGAGCATGTACGCCGGGGTCACCCTGTTGCTGAGCCTGATTGCCGTGCTCGGCGTATGCCAGTCGATCTAAGGAGCAAGGGAATATGGATTTTGAGAAGAAGAAAGTGCTGGTTGTCGGTATGGCCCGGAGCGGCGTCGCTGCAGCGCAGCTTTTGCGCGCGGCGGGGGCGGAAGTGACGGTCAACGACTCGAAAACGGAAGAAGAACTCGGACAGCAGCTGAAGCCGCTGGAAGGCCTGCAGGTGGAACGCAAATTCGGATGCAGTGCCATGGAACTGCTGGAAGGAAAAGATTGCCTGGTGATTTCTCCAGGCATCCCGGACACGGTTCCTTTTGTCGTCAAGGCTAAGGAAACGGGCATCTATGTGATCGGCGAACTTGAACTGGCTGCCCAGCTTTCACGGGGAACGCTGATTTCCGTGACCGGTACGAACGGTAAGACCACGACGGTTTCACTGCTGGGAGAGATTTTCGCCAACAACGGGAAAGTGACCCACGTGGTGGGTAATATCGGATATCCCTTTTCGCTGGCATCCCTGGTCAGCCGGAAAGAGGACGTGATCGTATGCGAAGTTTCCTCGTTCCAGATGGAAACGGCGGATACGTTCCATCCGCATGTGGCGCTGCTGACGAATATTACGGAGGATCATCTGAACCGGCACGGCACGATGGAAGTTTATACCGCGCTGAAGATGCGGATGTTCCGCAACCAGACCGCCTCTGACTACGCTGTATTCAATGCGGACGATCCCGGGCTGGACGGACTGAGCAAACAGGTCAAGAGCCACGTGCTTTTTTTCAGCCGGAAAAAAGAAGTCAAGGAAGGCGCTTTTGTCCGGGACGGGCAGATCATGATGCGGATCAACGGCAGCGAAAAAAAGATCTGTGCGACGGAAGAAGTGTTTATTCCCGGCCCGCATAACCTGGAGAACGCACTGGGCGCTGTCTGTGTTGCGGCGGCAATGAATGTTCCCGTGCCGGTGATCCGGCACAGCCTGAGAACCTTCCGCGGTGTGGAGCACCGGATTGAGACGGTACGGGAGCTGAACGGTGTGGAGTATATCAACGACAGCAAGGGAACGAACGTCGATTCCACGATCAAAGCGGTTCAGACCATGAGCCAGCCGACGGTGATCATCCTTGGCGGCTATGACAAGCATACGTCTTTCGATCCGCTTTCCAGAGAGATTATCAACAGTCCGATGATCCGTCACGCCGTGCTGATCGGTGAGACGGCCGGACTGATCCGTAACAGCCTGGAGCGCGTAGGCTTCAACAACCTGACGGACGCCGGTTCCCTGCGGGAAGCGGTGGAAACCGCCAGATCGATTGCCGGCAAGGGATGGTGCGTGCTTCTGAGCCCCGCCTGTGCAAGCTTTGACATGTTCAAGGACTATGAAGAACGCGGCCGGGTGTTTAAGCAGATTGTAAACGAATTGGAATAAACAGACCGAAGTCTGTTTTAAATCGTTGATTTTTCAACGGATTACGGAACAAGGGGAGAAACGCCGGTGGACGGACAGAACCAGGACTACAGGCCGCGGACCGCAGGGGAACGGAGGAACGCTTCCGGACCCGACGGCGGCGTCCGCGACTGGCAGCGAAATACCTGGTTCGGGCCGGCACCGCTGAACAACAATCCCTTTGAAGAACCGGAAGACGCTCCTGAACTGAAAGAAATCCGTTCGGCAAACGTGACCGAACATGCAGGTGATTTCTGGAATACGCCTGAAAAAAACAATACAGCTCCGGTTTTACCCGGACGGGTTGCTGCAAACGACAGCCGAAACAGAACCGGAAGAATCAAAGCGCGACCGCGCACGTTCCGCCTGATCGCCGGGGCCGTCGTTTTCATTGTGGCTTTAGTGCTGATTCTCAGGTTTGCTGTTTTCAGCATCAAAGAGATCTATGTCAACGGAAATTCCACGATCTCTGCGGAAGAAGTGATCCGAGCGAGCGGGATCCGCCGCGGCGATTATATCCTGTCGCTGAACGAAAAAACGGTCGAGGAGCGGATCACCTCCGATTACCGGCTGCAGTTCAGATATATGGCCACCCAGCTGCCCAGCACGGTGGTCATCTCGGTGCGGGAGAGGGAACCCTGCTGCTGGCTGACTTATTGCGGCATCATGTATGTGATGGATAAAAACCGAATGGTGCTGTATGAATCCGAAAACCCGTCCGAACAGCCGCAGAATCTGGTTGAGATCAAGGGACTTGAAGTACGGTCCAATACGCTGGTTGGACAATATATCAACCTTGGGAGCGAAACCCAGCAGAGCATTTTTACCGAACTGTTCCTGGAGATGAAGGTGCTTGGCTGTATCGACCAGATCAAAGAAGCCGACATCAGCAATACCAGCTCGATCCTGCTCTTCACGAGAGACGGATACACCGCCGCGCTCGGAGACAGAAACAATCTCCATGCCAAGCTGAGGAGTCTGCTGCTTGTCCGGGAAGAACTGAAACAGCAGAATTATTCCGGCGGAACAATCAGTGTGACCAATCCGGAAGCGCCGATCTATACGCCGTAAACAAATTGTTACAAAAACAACGAGAAAATGTAATAAAAGAGTTGAAAACTCTTGCAAAAAAAGCCTGAAGAGGGTATAATTCTTTAAGGTGTGTATTATTTTGTAGTAACTGACCGCGATCTTTTGACAGGATCCGGAAAACAGGGGGCATGAGAAACCTATGAAAACAACGGTTGCAGCCATTGATTTCGGTACGAGCAAGATCGTGACGCTCGTTGCTGAAAACAGCGGCAGCCAGCGCTGTGACATTACGGCCGCCGGCGTAACAAAGTATGACGGTTATCTCGAAGAAGGATGGAATAACCCCGGAATGCTGGATGAGGCGATCCGCCGCTCCATTGCAGACGCGGAAGAGCAATCCGGAAGCAAGATCAAAGAAATTAATGTTGGTGTTCCGGGTGCGTTTACGCATGTTTACGCCACGAAGGTTACCGTTCCGCTGAAGGGGACCGACCCCCGGGTCACCGCCTCCGACGTTAAAACAGCATTCAGCATGGCGGCGGAAAACCTGGCCAATGTGCCCGGCGTTGTGGTTCATTCCAGCCCGGCCTGGTTCATGGTCGACAGCGGGAAGAAGACCCTTGAGCCCGTAGGCATGAAGGGGCGGGAAATGACCGCTTTCATCAGCTTCGCAGTCGGCAACCGGTTCTTTATTGACGATGTTACGAACCGCATGGCGGATCTGGGGATCGTGGTAACCGGTTTCTATTCCACTTCAGCCGGCGAAGCCATGCTTTATCTGAGCGAGCAGGAACGCGACCATACGTCCGTCCTGATCGATATGGGCTATCTGAACACCGAGATCATCGGCGTCGAGGGCGACGCCATCATCTATCACAAGGTACTGGATGTGGGCGGCGGCGACTTGTCCGTTGCACTGGCCGAAGAACTGGACATTTCCCTTGACGCTGCCGAGGATATCAAACGCAAGTTTGTCTACGGTATCGAAACTGCGGGAGAAACCTATGAAGTTCCCGGCGTAGACGGGCAGAAAGGCACCGCTTTCACCCGTGATCAGGTCAAGCCGATCCTTTGCAAGGCGCTGGACGAGATCTGCGCGAAGATCAAAGAATCGGTTGACGATGATTTCGGCGGGCTGGGCAGCTGGTCCAACGTGTTCCTGACCGGCGGCGGACTGAGCTTCAACCGCGGCGGCAAGGAATACCTCGCCGGCCGGCTCGGACGTCCGGTACAGGAAACGCCCCGCCGTACAACCAAGCTGAACAGCCACTGTTTCTCCAGCGCACTCGGACTGATGGACCTGATTATCGATACGATCGAGCAGCAGCGTCAGCCGGCAGCCGGCGCAGGAGGAAAGATCAAAGACTTTTTCCGAAGTCTGTTGGGAGGTTAAGAACATGATTGAATTCCAGAATGAAGAACAGAGCACCTTTGCAACGATTAAGGTAGTCGGATGCGGCGGCGGCGGAAACAATGCCGTGAACCGCATGGTGGACGCCGGCCTGCGGGGCGTTGAATTCATCTCTGTCAATACAGACCGTCAGGCACTGAGCCAGACG
>CAZUXV010000077.1:0-12567 GCA_964624445.1 uncultured Oscillospiraceae bacterium
AATGGATGAAGTTTCCGCCGATGAATCCCGCTCCGCCGGTTACGATGATCGTCATGTTTTTGATCCTCCCTTATTTGTAATCTTTGTCAATATCTTGGTTGTCATGGAGATGGTCCTGTTGACAACAAATTATTTTACCATGTCTTCTTTTTCTTCGTCAAAATTGATCCGTTCCTCTTCCACCACCAGCGGCCGGTGCATCATTCGCATGTTGATGGCGGAAATATACTCCCCGAGGAATCCCATAAACGCCAGCAGGATCGAGCACATCAGGCTCACGATGATGATCGTGGGCGCCTGGCCGGCGTCAAACCGGTCCCAGTACACCAGCTTCATGATCAGGTAAACCAGGCCCACCAGGAAACTGATCAGCGCCATGCCCAGCCCGGCAAACACCGCGATGCGCATCCCGGCCTTGGTATAGCTGGTGACGCTGAGCATCGCCGCGTCGTAGAGCGTGTACCAGTTGTTGTGGGTCTTGCCCGCCCGGCGCAGCGGCTGCTCGTAGGGCACTTCCTTCCGCTTTCCGCCCAGTTCTGCCACGATGCCCCGGATAAAGGGCGTCGGGTCCTTCAGCTGCCGCAGCACCTCGATGAAGCTTCTGTCATACAGGCCGAAACCGGTAAAGTGCTCGATCTGGTCCACGGCGGAGAACTTCTTGATCAGCTTGTAATACATCGTCCGCAGCTTGTACATGATTTTCCGCTCTTTGCTGCTCTTTTTCACGCCGCAGACGATCTGATAGCCTTCCTCCCAGTATTTCAGGAATTCCGGAATCAGCTCCACCGGGTCCTGGAAGTCCGCGCAGATGGAGATCGCGCAGTCGCCGCCGGTCTGGCACAGGCCGTAATAGGGGCTGTTGAACTGTCCGAAGTTCTTGACGTTGAAGATCGCCTTGATCTTTTTGTTCTTCGCGCAGATCTCCCGCAGCAGCGGACGGGTGTTGTCCGTGGAACAGTTGTCGATGCAGAGAATCTCATAGTCGTACTGCGGCAGCTGTTCCATCTGCTCCGCCACCGCGGCGGTGATGGCCGCGATGTTCTCCTCCTCGTTATAACAGGGGATCATGATGCTGACTGTCTTTTTTGCCATACGCTTTTCTCCCGTCAATGCGCCGTTCTTTCCCGATATGCCTTTACGACGATCTTTGCGGCTTCCTCAAAGGTGTATTTCGGTTCAAATCCTGTGTCCTGCTGCAGCGGCCCGATGTCCGCCCGCAGCCGCATGACCTGGCCCGGCGGATAGGGCAGTTCCCCCAGGCCCAGCGGCAGGTCCGGATCCACCGCGTCCCGCAGGATTTCAAAATATTCCCGCAGGGGCCGGCACTGTCCGCTCCCCACGGGATAGATCCCGCCGTCCTTCCCGTTTTCCGCCATGCAGATCAGGGCGTCCGCGGCGTCGTCCGCGTAGATATAATCCCACTGCTGTTCCCCGGCGGTCAGGGCGGGCTTTTCGCCCTTCAGGAGCTTGTCCAGGATTACGGAGATCACCGTCAGCGGCCCGTCGTAGGCGCCGAAGACGCTGATGACCCGCGCCCAGACGTGGCGCATGCCCAGTTTATGCGAGACCGACCGGGTCATCTCCCCGGCGCAGAGCTTGGCCATGCCGTAGCCCGAAACCGGGAAACAGGGAGCGTCCGCTTTGACATCGCCCTCGATCCGGCCGTACTCCGCCTGGCTGCCCACGCCGACGAACACCTGCGCCCCCAGCGCATGGGCAGCTTCGTTCGCTTCGATGGCGCAGCGGATGTTCTGCGTCTGCAGGAGCATGTCCTCCCGCCCCGCGCCGATGGGGCCCATCCAGGCCAGGTGGAAAAAGGCGTCCACGGGCCCGGGAATCAGTCCCCGCAGGCGGGCGGCGTCCCGCATGTCGCACAGGACGACCTGCGCCCCTTCCGGGATCCGGTCCAGGCGCTCATCCTCCGGCGGCCAGGCGACGGCGTAGACGTTGATGCCCTTCGCCAGAAGCTGTTTCACCAGCGCGATGCCGATGGTGCCGAGGGAGCCGTTCACAACGGCGCTGCCAATGGTCATGTGTGTACCTCCGGTTCAGTTTTCGGGCATGAGCGGGATTTCCATGATGCTTTCCAGTTCCTCCCGGGGAAGGAAGGGCGCCAGATCCTCCAGCGGCGGGGAAACGAGGGTGCCGTCCTCCAGCCGCTTGGTGCTGCTCTTGGGTTCCCATACCTGCTTCGTATCGGTGAAGATCTCGGTGAAGACCGGACCCTCCAGGGCCAGGACCTCATCCACGACGGCCTTCATCTCCGCATTGCTGCGGGCGCTGTAATACCTGTATCCGAAGGCCTCCGCGATCTTTTTGAATTCGGGGAAGGAAAGGTCCCCGCTCTCCGGCCCGATGCCCACCTTCGTATGGTGGCCGAAGAGGTTGGTCTGGGTAATGCGGATGGAATGATACCCGCTGTTGTTAATCAGGAAAATCTTGATGGGCAGTTTATTGGTCAGGATGGTCTGCAGTTCCTGCAGGTTCATCATGATGCTGCCGTCGCCTTCCAGGCAGACCGTGTCCCGCCGGCCGCCGCCCACGCAGGTGCCGATGGCCGCGGGCAGGCCGTAGCCCATGCTCGCCACGGCGCTGTTGTTCGCCATGCGGCTGCCCTTCTGAATGACGTAGGCCTGGTTGCCCACCACGCAGCAGGCGCCGTTGGACACGGCGGTCAGGCTGTTCTCCGGCAGGCGGGAGCTCAGATACCGGATAAAGGCGTAGACGTTGGCGGTCTCGCCGTTCTCCTCCCACTGGCGCGGGAGCACGGCGGGGTAATCCCGCTTCCAGCCCCGGCACTTTGCCAGCCAGGCCTCGTTCCGGAAGACGGTGTTCTCCGCCGCGGCGGCGAGCTTTGCCAGGAAATCCTTCGCGTCCGCCCACACGGGCAGGTCCACGTGAAGGGTGGGTTTCTTCATTTCATTCTCGTCCACGTCCACCATGATCACTTCCGCGGCCCGGGCCCAGGTCTGCCAGTTGTAGCCCACCTGGCGGATGGAGATCCGGGTGCCCACGGCCAGGATCAGGTCGGCGTTCTGGATCGCCCAGTTGCCGGGGCGGTCGCCCATGTTGCCCGCCCGGCCGGTATACAGCGGGTGATCGTCCTCGATCAGGTCCACGGCGTTCCAGTAGGTTACCACCGGGATATTCAGCTTCTCCAGCGCCTCCCGGAAAGCGGCGTAGCCGCCGGAAAGGCGGATGCCGTAGCCGGCGTGGAACACCGGCCGCTTCGCGCCGCGGACTTTGGCCAGCACGGTCCGGATGACCTCGTCCGTCACCTCCGGCGGGAGCTTGGCGTCGTCCTCCGCCGGGTCATAGCCTTCCAGCTCCTCCGTTTCGAAATATCCGCCCTGGTAGTTGACCGGGATATCGATCCATACCGGGCCGGGCCGTCCGGTGGTCGCCAGGTGCCAGGCCCGCTCCAGATGGTACCGAATCGTTTTCGGATCCTCGATCATGACGGCGTATTTGGTCATGGGCGTCACGGACTTCACGATGTCGTATTCCTGGTCCCCCATGGCGCGCACGGCGGCGCCGGCAGCCTTCAGGGCAAAGCGGGCGGTGGTGTCGTAGCGGACCTGCCCGGAGAGGATGAACATCGGGATGGAATCCAGCCAGCCGCCCAGCACACCGGTCAGCGCGTTCGTGCCGCCGGGGCCGGTGGTCACGCAGACCGCCGCGATCCGGTTGTCCAGCCGGGCATAGGCCTCCGCCGCGATGGCGCAGGCCTGTTCATGGTGGTTGTAGGTCACGCGGAGCTTTTCATGGTGGCCCAGGGCGTCGTTCAGGTGCATCGCCCCGCCGCCGACGACGGAAAACACGTCCGTCACGCCGCGGGCGGCCAGGAAATCCGCCGCGTAATCCGCCAAACGCTGTTTCATCTGCTGTTCCTTTCAGGCGTTTCTTCTTATTTTATAATCCCACGGCTTCCAGGACCGTCTTCGCCATGTGGTCGAGCATCTCATCCGTCATGCCCGGATAGACGCCGATCCAGAAGGCGTTGTTCATTACAAAATCTGTGACCTCCAGGCTACCGGCGACGCGGTAGGCCTTCGTGCCCCGGATCTGGTCGAAGCAGGGATGCTTCACCAGGTTCCCGCTGAAGAGCAGCCGGGTCTGGATCCCGTGGTCCTCGATATCCTTCGTCACGTTGTTGCGCTGAAGGCCGCTTTCCGGCTTCACCGCCACCAGGAACCCGAACCAGCTGGGTTCGCTGTTTTCCGCGGGCTCGGGCAGGATCAGGCGGTCCGCCGCGGGCGCCAGCGCCTTTTTCAGCCGGTCCCAGTTGTGCCGGCGGCGTTCGATGAAGCCCGGGAATTTCTTCAGCTGCTCGCAGCCGATGGCCGCCTGCAGGTCCGTGACCTTCAGGTTATAGCCGAAGTGGCTGTAGACGTATTTGTGGTCGTAGCCCCGGGGCAGTTCGCCGAACTGCCCGTCGAACCGGTGGCCGCAGAAATTGTCGTGGCCGCTGGGGCAGACGCAGTCCCGGCCCCAGTCCCGGAAGGAAAGGATCAGCCGGTGCAGTTTCGGGTCGTTGGTATAGACCGCGCCGCCCTCGCCCATGGTCATATGGTGGGGCGGGTAGAAGGAACTGGTGCCCAGGTCGCCCCAGGTCCCCGTATACCGGGTTTCCCCGTCGATGGTGTATTTCGTGCCCAGGGCATCGCAGTTGTCCTCCACCAGCCACAGGCGGTGCCTGTCGCAGAACGCCTTCACCGCCTTCAGGTCGAAGGGGTTGCCCAGCGTATGGGCGATCATGACTGCCTTGGTCTTCGCGGAGAGCGCCGCCTCCAGCTTCGTCACGTCGATATTGTACTGGGGCACGGTCACGTCCACGAACACCGGCACCGCACCGTAGTTCAGCACCGGCGTCACGGTGGTGGGGAAGCCGCAGGCCACGGTAATGACCTCGTCCCCGGGCAGGATCTGCCGGTCGCCCAGCTCCGGCGCCGTCAGCACCATGAAGGCGATCAGGTTCGCGGAAGACCCGCTGTTCACCAGATGGGCGTATTTCACGCCGATCCAGGCGGCAAAGTCCTTTTCAAACTGATCCGCGAAGCGGCCGGTGGTCAGCCAGAAATCCAGCGCCGCGTCGGTCAGGGCGCACATCTCCTGCTCGTCGAACACCCGCGCGGCGTAGGTGATGCGGTCGCCTTCCTGCCACGGCTTTTTTTCCTTGAAGTCATGGTAGTATTCCGCTACCAGCGCCTTGATCTCTTCCCTGGCTTCCTGTTCACTGCTCCAGCGTTTCATCTTTGTTCCTCTTTTGAGTCGTTCATCATTATGAATTATGAATTCTGAATTATGAATTCTTTGATTTCTTCGTCCATCTCCGCCGGGATGTCCCCGCCGGCCAGCCAGACCTTGCTGAACCGGCAGACCATTTCCATGCACGTTTCCATATGCCACCGGGGCTGCCAGCCGAACACCTTCTTGATCTTTTCACAGTCCAGCCGGAGATACCCGGCCTCATGGGGGGCGTTCTTCTCCTGTTTCGTCTCCCAGGCGGCGCCTTCGCCCCAGCAGCGGCAGAACAGGTCCGTCAGTTCCCCCGTCGTCAGGCAGTCGCAGTCGTCCGGGCCCACGTTGTAATAGTCCGCGAAGGACTTGTCCTCATACTGTTTCCGCGCGATGGTCAGGTAGACCGCCAGCGGCTCCAGCACATGCTGGAAGGGCCGGACGGAATCCGGATTCCGCACGGCGATGGTTTTTCCGTCCCGCACAGCCCGCACGCAGTCCGGGATGATCCGGTCCGGGGCAAAATCCCCGCCGCCGATAACGTTGCCCGCCCGGGCGGTGGAAACCGCCGGGGCGTCCGGGCCGGTAAAGAAACTGCGGATATAGCTGTGGGTCACCAGCTCGGAGCAGCTCTTGCTGTTGGAATAGGGATCGAACCCGTCCAGCGGGTCGTCCTCCCGGAACGCGCGGCGCTCCTCGTTGTTCAGGTACACCTTGTCCGTGGTCACGTTCAGCACGCTGCGGACAGAAGGCGTCAGCCGGACGCACTCCAGCAGGTTCACCGTGCCCATCACGTTGGTCTCATAGGTATAACGCGGATCCTGATAGGATTCCCGCACGATCGGCTGGGCAGCCAAGTGGAACACGATCTCCGGCTGCGCGGCGTCGAAGGTTTCTTTCAGGTGTGTCATGTCCCGGACGTCCCCGATAACGCTTGTCATCCTGTCCTTCAATCCCGCCAGGTCGAACAGGGCCGGCTCCGTCGGCGGGACCAGCGCGTAGCCGGTGACCTCCGCCCCGGCGTTCACCAGCATCCGGCACAGCCAAGTTCCCTTGAAGCCGGTATGGCCGGTCACCAGGACCTTTTTCCCTTTCCAGAAGGCCATTTCAGGAAGCATGCTCAGTCCTCCCACTTCTTCCACGGCGCCCTGCCCGCGGCCAGGAGCTTATCCAGCGTTTCCTTTTCCCGCATGTTGTCCATGCACTGCCAGAAGCCCCGGTGCATATAGCTCATGAGCTGCCCGTCCGCGGCCAGTTTTTCCAGAGGCTCCCGTTCAAAGACGGTGCTGTCGCCCTCGATATAGTCGAAAATCTCCGGCCGGAAGACCATATAGCCGGCGTTGATCGGGGAGGAATCCGCCTGCTTCTTCTCCCGGAAGGACTTCACCGCGTTGTCGCCGCCGATGTCCAGCACGCCCTTCTGCTGGTCCTGCAGCACCGCGGTCAGCGTCGCGATTTTCCCGTGTTCCTGATGGAAGGCGATCAGCTTGTTGATATCCACGTCGCACACGCCGTCGCCATAGGTCATCAGGAAGGATTCGTCGCCGACATAGGGCCGGATCCGCTTGATGCGCCCGCCGGTCATCGTATGCAGGCCGGTATCGACCACCGTGACCCGCCAGGGCTCTGCCCGGGAGGCGGATACCGTCATCTCGTTCTTTCCGTCCCGGTAGTCAAAGGTGACGTCGCTGCTGTTCAGGAAATAGTTCGCAAACCATTCCTTGATCACATGCTGCTTGTATCCGGCGCAGATGATGAAATCCGTATGCCCGTAAAAGGCGTATTCCTTCATGATATGCCAGAGGATCGGCATGCCGCCGATATCGATCATGGGCTTGGGTTTGTACTGGGATTCCTCGCTGATCCTTACGCCGAACCCGCCGGCCAGCAGTACGACCTTCATCCGTTTTTCCCTCCGTTCTCTTCCTTGGTTTTCCCGTCAGTCTGGTAATCCGCCCGGCGGGCGTGGTACTGGACGTCCTCCAGGATCTTGCGCTCACTGGCGATGGTGTCCGAAAGGATCCCCACGACCCAGGTCATAAAGCCCATCATCAGAAGGGTGCTGGCCAGGATCAGGGACTGGATATGGCCGGAGGAATTGCCCTGGAAAAGGAACACCAGGAAACGGATTCCCAGGACCAGGCCGGCCAGGAACGGGATGCAGCCCAGGATCGTGAAGAAGGTCAGAGGCCGGTACATCACGTAGGTACGCAGGATGGTCAGGATGGATTTTTTGATATAGCTGAACATCGAGTGGAACAGCCGCGATGGCCGGAGCTCACCGTTGGTGCGGATCGGAACCGCTTCCATCGGGATCTTTTCCCTCCCGGCCTGCACAATGGTCTCCAGCGTGTAGGTGTATTCGTTGGTCACGTTCAGCCGCAGGGCCGCCTCCCGGCTGAAAGCCCGGAAACCGCTGGGCGCGTCGGGAATCTCGGATTTGCTGGCTCGCCGGACCACGAAGGAGCCCAGGTGCTGCAGCTTCTTTTTCAGGGGAGAAAAGTCCTTGGTCTCGTCGATGGGCCGGGAGCCGATGACGATGTCGCTCTTTCCTTCCAGGATCGGCCGGACCAGGGTCTCGATGTCCGCGCCGTTATACTGGTTGTCCGCGTCGGTATTGACGATGATGTCCGCCCCGTTGCGCAGGCAGGCGTCCAGCCCGGCCATGAATCCCTTGGCAAGGCCCCGGTTCTGGCCGAAGTGCACGACATAGTTCACGCCCCAGCGGCGGGCGACCTCCACCGTGTCGTCCCGGGAGCCGTCGTTGATGATCAGGTACTCGATCTCGTCGATCCCGTCGATATGCTTCGGCAGATCGTTCAGGGCGACCTCGAGGGTCTCCGCCTCGTTCAGGCAGGGGATCTGGATGATCAGTTTCATGGGCGCATACTCCTCTTAGTATTCAGGGAAACCGGTGTAAAGCAACACCCGCGGCACGTCCCCCGCGATCAGGCAGAGGATCAGGATCACCGCCAGCGCCGCCCCGGCTTTCTTGGCCTTTTCCGTGCGGAAGAGCGGGGGAAGGGTCTCACACATGATGAACGCGAAGGGGATAATCAGCGGCAGGTAATACCGCGCCTGGGCGCCGCCGGCGTAACCGCTCTTCAGGAACCCGCTCCAGCCGGAGACAATGTGGTACGCCATCGTCCCGAGGAAACCCGCCGCCGCCGGGATCGTGTACCGGTCCGCTTTCCGCCGGATGAGCTGTACAGCCGCCGCGGCCAGGGAGACGCCCACGGGGATCCAGTAGACGATGCCGAAGACGCCGTTGTGCATCCGCAGCGAGAACTCGGAACCCGGATCGTTGTAGATGCTAGACCAGCTGTGGCCGATGCCGCTGGCGAACCTCGCCAGATACTGAAGCAGGGTCATCGGGGCCCGGTTTTCCGGCGCCACGTAGAAAACGCTCGTCTTGTAGAATACCGGCGCGATTGCCGCCAGGGAAGGCTGGAACCCGCCGTAGCGGCGGTAAATCACGATTTCATAGGCCAGGAACAGCAGGTAGCAGGGCAGGGTCATCAGGAACCATCTGTTTGCGATCAGCTTCAGGCTCTTCGTCCGGACGATGCTCATGATCAGGATCACGATCAGCATGATCAGCATGATCATCGCCATGGTCATTTTGGAAAAACTGCCCAGCAGGAAACCGATCCCGATCAGGAGATAAGTTTTCAGGTCCGGTTTGTCCTCCTGATGGTAGCGCATAACGCCGCTGAAGAAAACGGCAAAGGCCAGGAAGGCCAGGTTGTCGTTGCTGGCGCCGCCGCCGACGTAGCCCAGCTCCGGCAGGGTGGCTACCGCCGCGGCAAAGAGCGCATGCACAAAGGGAGACCGGCTCTTCAGATATTTGTATCCCATGCGGAACGTGAGGATCGCGCCGCAGGACGTCATCGCGATGCTGACCAGGGAAACCCGCAGATAATCCAGCGCGGCGCCGCCGTCTTCCAGGAACCGGACCGGCCCGGTCAGGGCCACGATCAGGTAATACAGCGGCGGATGGCCGAGATAGTTCACCGCGTCGTCCAGCTTGTACAGATACAGGGTCAACCCGTCCCAGCCGGTGCCGTACCAGACCGGGAGGTTGGCAAAGTCAGGCAGCAGGGAGGGGTTCCGGCACATTTCGACGATATAGGAAAGATGCACCCGCTGATCCGGAAAACCGCCGACGTATACGGCGTAATACAACTGCTTGAGCACAAAGTAAAGCAGCGCGGCGCCGTAGATCCAGACCAGGATCCGCCGGGTTTTCCGGGACGTCGTTTCACTCATCGCCAGGTCTCGGTCTCCTTTACTCCTCCGGAATCAGCCGGATGATGTCTTTGAAGGGCATGAGGTCCGCGTCACATTCCTCCGCCCGGTGGTTCTGCAGGATGGTTTCCGCAGCCTTCTGGATGGCGGGCACCGTGGCGCGCATCAGCTGGTTCGCGTAGATAACCACGTTCGCGCCCCGGGCTTTCCACTCTTCTTCCTTCACAGAATTGAAGGATGTGGGCACCAGCACAATGGGCGTCGTCTGGTCTTCCTTCCGGAACGCTTCGATAAAGGTCTGGATCTCCGTAGGATCCTTTTTCCGGGAATGGATCATGATCGCGTCCGCCCCGGCAGCGGTGAAGGCCTTCGCCCGCGCCAGGGCGTCCTCCATGCCTTTTTCCAGGATCAGGCTCTCGATCCGGGCGCAGATCATGAACTCCCGGGTCCGCTGGGCTTTCTTGCCTGCCCGGATCTTTTCGCAGAATTCCTCGATCGTGGCCTGAGTCTGCTGCACTTCGGTGCCGAAGAGGGAATTTTTCTTCAGACCCTTCTTGTCCTCGATGATGACCATACTCACGCCCATGCGCTCCAGGGAACGGACCGTATAGACGAAATGCTCGGTCAGGCCGCCGGTGTCCCCGTCGAAGATGATGGGTTTGGTGGTAACCTCCATAATGTCGTCAATGGTCCGGAAGCGGGAGGTCATGTCCACCAGCTCGATGTCCGGCTTGCCCTTGGCGGTGGAATCGCAAAGGGACGAAAGCCACATGGCGTCAAACTGGCGGGCGCCGCCGTTCTCATGGACCACGGTATTCTCCACGATGAGTCCCGTCAGCCCGTCATGGGCTTCCATGACCGTGACCAGGCCTTTCATCTCCAGCAGCCGCCGGAGCCGTCCCCGGCGGGCGTCGGGCATCGCCAGCTCCGCCCGCTCCCGCTTCTGGAGTTCTTTGTATTTTTCGTCGCCGGAATAGGGGAACTCCACCAGCCGGCCGCCGTAGGAAGCAAGCACCGAAAGTGCTTCCTCCCGTACAGGCTGCTGGAACCCGGTGCACCAGTCGTCTCCGTGGACGACGATGTCCGGCTTATACTTTTCCAGGTTCTCCCGGTAGGAGAGCGTATGCTGCTCCACCACCCGCCAGACCCCGGTAATGTTTTCAAAGAGTTTCATCCGCTCCGCCTCGGGCACCAGCGGGAAGCGCTTGTAGGAGGCCACCGCCTCGTCGCTCAGCACGCCGATGATCAGCTTCCCCAGCCGGGCGGCCTTGCGGATGATCGCGATATGCCCGCCGTGGATGATATCCGTGGCAAAGCACAGGTAGACCGTCCGGTCCTCCACGGCTTTCAGCTGTTTGGCTACCTTTTCCAGGTCATTGGGATCGTCGATCTCCGCACAGAGCAGGTCTTTCACGTCCAGGGGCCGGATATCCGCCGCCCCGTTCAGGTCGTTCAGCGCGTTCTCGGCGTAGACCTTCCGGTTCCCGGCTTCGCAGAATGTCACGATCCGGTCCAGCCACTTTTTCCAGTCTTCCTTCTTCAGCCGGTAAAGGGCCTGGGCCGCCACGGCGCTGTCAAAGAACTCGACGCCGACCTTCAGCACTTTCCCGTCCCCGATGACCGCCTTGAAATCCTTCTCCGGCAGGGGCAGGGTCGTGGACACCGCCATGCAGGAGGTTTCGCAGGACAGCAGCTGGTCCAGCACTTCGTTTTCAAACACAAGATCGCCGTGCATGAGCAGGATGTCATCGTCCAGCTCCGCACGGGCGCAGTAGATGCTGTAGATATAATTGGTTTCCCGGAATGCCGGGTTATGGATAAAAGAATAGGAAAGCGGCAGGTCCAGGCTCTCGCAGTAGGCGATGAGCGCGTCCCGGAACAGGCCGGTGGTGATCACAACCTCGCGGATGCCCGCGTCAGCGATCTGTTTCAGCTGGCGGGAAAGAATCGTCTCCCGCGGAGAGATCTCCGTCATGCATTTGGGATGCTCGCTGGTCAGCACCCCCATGCGGCTTCCCAACCCGGAATTCAGGATCAAAGCTTTCATCTGCAAATCTCCCCCGCAGGCCTCAATGAATCAATAAAATATGTATATATTCATTCCGAAGGTCCGGGGCGATCGGAAAGCCCCGGTCGCGTCCGCAGACGCGAAATCTCTGTCCTAAGAACTGTTCTGTTGACAGTTTACTGCAACAGAAAGTATGTCCCCTCCTGCAGATACGGTACGCTCCAGTATCCCGTCTCGTTCCACACGCCCTCGGTCTCCATCAGACTGTCTTCTCCGGCAGGCGCCAGCGAGATCCGCACGTCGGCCTTGCTCTGGCGGTAGAAGCGCAGGCTGATCCCGTCGCTGAGGGGCTGGCTCCGGTTCCCGGAATCCTCCACCAGGAATATCCCGGCGAACAGGCTTCCGTCTTCCCGCTCCGCCAGTTCCAGGTACAGGTCCGCGCCCAACGGCTCGGTCTGCTTCAGCACTTCCGTCACGTTCAGGGCCACGGCCGCGTCGCCGGTGCTGCCCTTGACCAGCACGACGCTCACGCCTTCGCCCGAAAGTGCATACAGATCCTCGTTCGTCAGGGTCAGATTCATCAGGCCCTCGGTGTCCGCGTCTTCCGTCGCGATGATGATCCGCTCGCCCGGCGTATTGGCCGGCGTTTCTTTCACTTTGCCGGACTGGCCCTCTTTGTCCTTGTATCCGCAAAGCACACACGTACCGTTCTTAATTCGGTGAGCCCGGATCTCCTCGGCATTGCTGACATCCTCGGAGGAAAGCACCTCCCAGCATTCCACACAGACGACCTCCACGGTCGCCGGTCCGGAAACCCTGTGGCTGTCGGGCCCCAGAGGCGTATAGACGGGGCTGTCAAAGAAATATATGATTTTCTTCGTCTGCTCATGCGGACAGTCCAGATCTGTCGGCGTCGCAAGGGCCGGCTCTTCCGCTCCGGCCGTGCCGGAGAAAAGGCTGAAGAGCAGGAGCAGCAGAATCGCAATTGCTAGATTCTTCCTGGTCATCGGGTTCCTGAAAACCTCCGTTTCTTCACAGGAGCATAAGCACCCATGTTCTGATATTTTACTTCT
>CAZUXV010000078.1:0-12319 GCA_964624445.1 uncultured Oscillospiraceae bacterium
GCACCATGAAGGTGATGCCGTAGATGGTTTCGATACAGGTGGTGAAGATGCTGAACTCCCCGCCGCCGACGATCTGGAATTTGACTTCCACGCCGGTGGACTTGCCGATCCAGTGGCGCTGCATATCCTTGGTGCTCTCCGGCCAGTCGATCTCTTCCAGGCCTTCCAGGAGCTTCTCCGCGAAGGCGGGCTGGTCGATGACCCACTGCTTCATGTTTTTGCGCACCACGGGATAGCCGCCGCGCTCGCTCTTGCCGTCGATGACTTCGTCGTTGGAGAGCACGGTGCCCAGTTCTTCGCACCAGTTTACGGGCATATCGATATACTGGGCGTAGCCGTCCAGGTAAAGCTGTTTGAAGATCCACTGGGTCCACTTGTAGAACTCCGGATCGCTGGTGGCGATCATCTTGTCCCAGTCATAGTCGAAGCCCAGTTCCTTCAGCTGACGGCTGAAGGTCTTGATATTCTCCTGGGTAAAGCCTTCCGGATGATGGCCGGTGGTCACGGCATACTGTTCCGCGGGCAGGCCGAAGGAGTCATAGCCCATGGGATGGAGGACGTTGTAGCCCTGCATGCGCTTCATGCGGCTGACGATGTCCGTGGCGGTATAGCCTTCCGGATGGCCGGCGTGCAGGCCGACGCCGCTGGGATAGGGGAACATATCCAGGGCGTAGAACTTGGGCTTTGAGAAATCCCACACGTCCGTGGCGAAGGTCTTGTGCTCCTCCCAGAATTTCTGCCATTTCGGCTCGATGGTCTTCGGGTCATAAATGCGGTCCATGCTGTTTCACCTGATCCTTCAAAAGAATTGAAAGCAGTATAGCATATTTACGGCCGTTTGGGAACGACAGGAACCCTTCTTTTCGTTCCTTTTTTGCAGTTTTGTTCGATTTTGGGGAGAAGGGGGAACGGAAAGGATGGTTCCTAACGTTCCATTTGCTGCAGGGGAGAAACGGCTTTGGGCCAGACCAGCGTTCCGGCGGCCTCCGCCCGGATCCCCGGCTCGGGATTCATTTTCACCCGGCGGAAGGGATACCGTTCGGAAAAAGGTTTGCGTCCGGACTGCCCGGGGCTGCCGTTTCCGCCGGATGTCTGCTGTCCGGGAAGGGATTCGGGCGCCGGTTCGGGCGCTTCGTCGGGAACCGGTTCAGGGATCACTTCCGGCAGATCCGGAATGGCCGGGGCTTCCGGAACCGCCGGCTGGGCTTCCGGTTCGGGATCGGAACCGGCCGCGGGCTGGGCCGGTACTTCAACCGGTGCTTCAACCGGGACTTCGGACCGGGACTTCTCAGATTGGGTTTCCGGCTGTGTAACCGGCGCTTCCGGCTGCACGGGGACTTCGGACTGGGTCTGCGTTCCGGTCTGGGTTTCCGACGCTGTGACCGGCGCTTCCGGCTGCGTCTGAGTTTCGGCCTGCTTCTGGACTTCAGTCTGCGTCTGGGTTTTGGCCGGGGGTTCCGGATTTGTGGCCGGGAGTTCAGATTGGGTCTGGGTTTCGGATTGCGTCTTGGTTTCAGCTTGGCCCTGGGTTTCGATCTGTGTTTGGGTCTCCGACTGTGTCCGGGTTTCGGCCGGAGGTTCCGGATTTGTGACCGGGGTTTCCGGCTGCGTTACGGGTTCAGACTGAGTCTGGGATTCGGATTGCGTCTGGGTTTCAGCCTGTATCTGGGTTTCAGTCTGTGTCTGGGTTTCAGTCTGTGTCTGGGTTTCCGGCTGCGCCGGGACTTCCTGCGGGATCTGGGATTCCGGTTGTGTCTGGGTTTCCGGCTTCGGGTCGGAAGACGCAGGAACGACCGCCTCTTCGGAAACGTCCTGATTGCCGGTGTTGGCGGTGTCGCCTGCCTCTCCGGTCGAGCCGGCATTGCCGGTCTCCCCGGTGCCGCTTACGCCGTCCCCGTCCAGGTCGCCGTCCATGGCTTCGCCCACCGGTTCTTCAAGGGCCGGGATCTCCTTCCCTTGCAGGATTACGAGACCGCAGTCCAGGCAGACGTAATCGCCGGTATAGCCGGGCACGCCGACTTCCGGTTCTTTCATGTTAATGTAGTCTTTGTTGGGATGAAAACATTCTTTCTCGTCGTCTTCCGCCGGGGCGGCCCAGGGCAGCAGCATCAGGACGGCGGCGGTCAGGAAACACAGGATGCGTTTTTTCATCTGGCTCACTCCGATCGTTGGGTCGGCAGATTGTTCGGTTGGTTTTATACAATTATACCGCAGGCCGGACGATCCCGCAATTCCCCCATATCTTGTGGCGGACTGGGCTCAGTTGTCACGATGATGGGGTTGTGATATAATTTACCATGTATACGCCTGTGGAAGCGAAAAAGAGACTGCCAAAGGGAGTGAACCCGTAATGATGAAAAAGATCCTGTGCCTTGCGCTGGTACTGACGGTCTGCGCGGTACTGCCGGCCGCAGCGGAGACGGCGCAGCCGGTGACGGCGGAAGAACTGGACGCGCTGCTGACGGAGGTCCGGGCAAAGGCGCTGACGGAAGAGGTGCTGAACGACCCTTCGGACGAAGCGGCCCAGAACGAGGACGGTACGCTTTTCTGGTTTGAGGACGCGAAGATTTACGCGGCCGGGGAGACCTTTGCCGCGGACACCCCGGTGAACACCCTGGTGATCGAGCACAGCGAGGAAGCGGTTTTCCGCGGCGTCTGGGTCGCCTCTCTCCAGGAGGAAGCCCTGGCGGCCTTCCCGAATGAGAATCCGGAGCTGGCCGGCACCCGGGACGCGGCGCTTTTATATCTGACCATGACGGAAGGCGGTTTCCTGTACGGCCGGGCCCTGCGGGACGGCCAGCGGCTGACTGCCCTGGAATACGGCGAGGTGCTTCCCGTAGGGGATGGCTTCCGCCGGGCGGCGGTGACCTTCGACCTGCTGGAAGGCCTGGTCAGCGGCGTCCGCGTGGACGGGCTGAACCCGGAGGAAGGCCTGCTGGAGGCGACCTTTGCCAACGAGTTCCTGAAGGAACTGGAAGCCCTGAAGGCCGACAGCGGATACCGGGCGGTGAAGACCAGCAAAAACGGCCTGGAACTGACGCCCTTTGACGAAAAGGACCTGACCTTCAGCGGAATCTCCTATCCGGCCCTGCAGCCGGACAACCTGCCCGGGGAAGCGGAGCGGGAACTGATCGACAACGAGGACGGCACCTGGCTGCTGCGCTTCGACTGCGCGGATTATGAGGCGATTTTCACCTGCGATGAAAACGGGGAGAACGCGAAGATCCTGTCTTTCACCCTGCGGGATGAAGCGGCCGAAGGGCCCCGGGGCGTCCGGCTGGGCGATCTGTTCAGCGAGGACTTCTGCCGCTTCCGCAACGGCGAGAACGAAACGGGCGAGGACCTGACCGAGCTGCTTTACGGCGACGGCGCGACCGCGCCCTGGGGCGCCGCGGTCTACGACCCGGCCGATATGAGCCTGCGCTATGTGACCGCCACGGAGGAGGGCGCGGAAGTGATGCTGATCCTGAGATATGAAGACAATTACCTGACGGAGATCATGCTGCAGACACTGTAAGAAGTATAGGATAAAAGATGAGCAAGATTGACCTGACCTGTCCGGCTGAGATCTTCAGCACGGCGCTGCCGACGGAGGAAATCCCTGCGGCCACCCTGACCCTGTTCAACCTGAGCGACCGGGTGATCACTTCGGTCGAGGTTTTGCTGCGCCTGCTGGACGATGACGGCGGCGAGACCGAGCGGCTGGCCTACCGCGGCCGGGCGCTGAACGGGCGGCCCCATTCCACATTCCTGCTGACGGTGCCCTGCGCGCCGTCGTCCGGGCTGAAGGCGCTGGACGTCTCGGTGGAGAAGGTCTGGTACGCGGACAACGAGACCTGGCGGCGGAATCCGGACAACAGCGTGGAATATACGCCCAACGCCCTGCCGGTGAGCCCGGCGCTGACAAACCTGAAGTTTGCCGCCGGCGAGACCGCCGTCGGATATCCGAGTATGCAGAACGGCCTGTGGGTCTGCGTCTGCGGCCGGCCCAACCCGGAAGGCGAAGGATACTGCGCCCGCTGCGGCCGGCAGATGGAGACGGTTTTCTCCCAGTACACCCCCGAGGCGGTGGAAGCGCAGATCAGCATGAAGGAGCGGCAGCTGGACCTGTCGAGCCGGAACATCCGGGAGGATACAATCCGCATGCAGCGGATCCGGGAGGAAGAATACAAACAGAAGAAAGCCCGGCGCATGAACCGGTTCCGGCTCCTTTTTGCCGCGGTCCTGTGCGTGGCCCTGACCGCCGGCGTGCTGTTCTTCTTCGAGCCCTGGCTGCGGCTGTCCGCCGGACGGCGGGCGCTGGAGAACGGGGATGCGGCCGGCGCGAAAAAGGCGTTTCAGGTGCTGGGAACCTTCGGCGGCGCCAACGAGCTGATTTCCGAGTGCGACTGGCTTATTGCCAAAGAGGCGGCGGAGAATGCAACGAGCGCTGAGGAGCTGGCCCGGGCGTCCCGCCTGCTGCGGGCGGTCAAGGACCGGCCGGAAGCGATTGAAGAAGCGGAAAAGACCGACCTGATCCGGGCGCGGCTGCTGCTGGGCAACAACCGCTGGGAGGAAGCGCTGGAAGCGCTGGCCCTGCTGCCGGAGGATTATGAAGGACGGGCGGAACTGCAGCAATCCTGCCTGACCGCGAAAGCCTGGGCGCTGCAGAACGCCGGACAGTATGCCGAAGCCCGTACGGTGTGGCAGCAGCTGGGCGATATGCCCGGCGCCCGGGAGCAGGCGGCCGTGTGCATCTATGAACCTGCCAAGGCGCTTATGGAACAGGAGGACTGGGACGGCGCCATCGCCATGTTCAGCACGATCCCGGATTACCAGGACAGCCGGGACAAGACGCTGGAATGCCATTATCACAAGGCGGAAGCGCTGGAGGACGCCGGGGACAGGGACGGCGCCTGCCGGGAATACCTGCTGGCGGGCAGCTGGGGCGACGCGGTGGTCAAATACAGCGCCCTCACCTACGACCAGGCGGAGGAACTGTATGCTGCCGGGGACATCAAAGGCGCCCAGGCGCTCTATGCGTCCCTGCCGGATGACGAAAACGCAAAAGAAATGGATATCCTGTGCCGGTACCAGCTGGCGGAGGAAGCCGCGTCCATCGTGGAATACTCCACGGTGCTGGAACTGCTGAAGGACATCCCGGATGATTATAAGGACACGAAGGCCCTGCGGGGCGAAGCTTCCTATAAGAAAGCCCAGGCTGCTTTCCGGCAGGGAGAATGGGAAACGGCCATGAACCTGCTGAAGGACCTGGACCGGGAGAGCCTGAAGCGGAAGTACCGGGATATCGAAAACCTGTATGTGGAAGCCTGCACCAAATGCGGCGTATATCCGTATCCGACGCCTGAACCCGGCGCCGAAGACGAAGCGGAAGGAACCGCTACCCCGACCGTCACCCCGACGCCGACCGCTACGCCCACACCCAATCCCTGGCAGGTTACAGAGGAAGAATAAACCATGAGCGAGACGAGAAAGCGGATTCCCGAGCTGGACGGGCTGCGCGTGCTGATGATCTTCATCGTCAGCTGGTACCACATCTGGCAGCAGAGCTGGCTGCGGCCTGTGGTCGGCAGCTACAGCCTGGATTACCTGGTGCGGTCCGGCTATATCTGGGTGGACGGCACGGTGCTGCTTTCCTCGTTTTTGCTTTTCCTGCCCTATGCCCGGGCGATGCGGGACCGCCTGCCGGCTCCGGACACACGGGATTTCTATTTCCGCCGGGCCCGCCGGATTCTGCCGGGGTATTATTTCATTATTCTGGTCACCCTCTTCGTGATCGCGATTCCCTGGGGCCTGTATGAATCGCCCCAGTTTCTGGTCAAGGACGTGGCGACCCACCTGACCTTCACCTTCCCGTTCTTCCGGGATACCTACGTCTTTACCCCGCTGGGCGCGGCCTGCTGGACGCTAGCCATCGAGGTGCAGGCCTATCTCCTGTTCCCCTGGATCGCAAAAGGCGTCATGAAAAAACCCGCGCTCACGCTGGGCGTGATGGGCGCGGTGTGCTTCGGCTTCCGGGCCTGGTGCATCTGGTCGCTGACGGATTTCAGCCTTGTGGTGAATCAGCTGGCCAATTTCCTGGACGTCTATGTGATCGGCATCCTGGCGGCGATGCTGTTCCTGAGATTGTCGGATGGACCGTCAGGGACGGTTCTTTTGGACCGGAACGCAGAAAAAGAGGGATCGGAGCATAAAACGGTCCAAAAGAACCGTCCTTTCCGATCCACGCGATCCCAATATGCCTGGCAGGCGCTGGCGACGCTGATTTTTGCGGCGGCGCTCTGGCTCCTGATCCGGATGCTGTATATCCAGTCCGGATCCACGGTATATACGGCGGACCGGGGCGTGGCCGGATGGATCAGCCGGCTGCTGAACATGCAGACCCCGTCCTCGGACTATGTGGTGATCCAGCGGAACCAGATGATTTACCGCCCGGTCTACGCCCTGTGCTTTACCGCGATGATGCTCTCCGCGCCCTTTGCGCTGTGGCCGCTGCGGAAGCTCCTGGGCAATCCGGTGACGAAGTTCCTCGGCGGGATCAGCATGAACTACTACCTGATCCACCAGACCGTCATCGTCCATATGAAGCGGCTCCGCTTCCCGGCTTCCGTCAGCGACGCGCCGAATACTGTCGGGGAGCAGCCCTGGCAGAACCAGTACACGTTCTGGGCTTTTGCCATCTCCCTGGTCCTGGCCATCGCCGTGACCTATTGTATTGAAAAACCCGCTGCGAGGTTGCTGAACAAATGGAGACTAAAAAAGTCATCTCGAGCGTAGCCGAGAGATCCTTCCCGCAGCAGATTGCAGCTGTAACGGGTAAGATCTCTCCACGCGGCCTTCGGCCTTGGTCGAGATGACATCCAGGGAATGCTCTGATGATTCAGATTTCATAATGATGAATTATGAATTGTGAATTATGAATTGGTTCTTACTTTTTCTTCCCCTTCGGGTTAACGCCGCGGATCGTGGCGCTGGGTACGGAGGCCTGCTTCATGAAGGCACTGGGGCTGATGCCCACGATGTGCTTGAACTGTTTGGAGAAGTGATAGGGATCCTGCATCCCGACGGCTACGCCGGCTTCCCGGACGGAGCAGTCCTGGTCCCGCAGGAGTTCCTTCGCCCGCTCCATCTTGCAGTGGAGCACATAGCTCAGGGGCGGCATCCCGACTTCCGCCACGAAACGCTTCCTGAACGTTTCCATCGGCATGCGGGAGATGGCGGCCATGTCCGCCAGGGAGAAGTTGTCCTTATACTGATTGGCACGGAGCATGTCCACGACCTTGGCGATCTCGTGGGAGAGCATGGCATCCATGGCCACGGGCTGGCCCCAGTGGGACGCGATCATGCCGTAGAGCAGGTGCTGCAGCTGGTAGGTGGCGTCTGCGGTGCCGGTGTGGCGGACGATGACCTGCACGATCTGCTCCGCCAGGTAGATCTGGCTGGGCAGCGCGCCCTGCTTGAGGGGCATATGGAGCAGCGCGCCCATCTTCCGGACGACCATGGGGCTGAGGGGGCCTTCCAGTGCGATCCACAGGCAGCGGGTATCTTCATCTGTAGAGATTTCGCACCGCTTGTCCCCGCCGGGCAGGAAACAGGTGGATCCGGCGGACAGGGCCAGTTCGTGATTGTCCCAGAACAGCACGATGCTTCCCTTTTCCACTGCGAGCCACACCCATTGGTCATGGGTGTTCAGGGGCCAGGTGCCCTTCTCCAGCACGAAAGATCCGGCGGAGGAAATCCATGCCCCGCTAGCCTGGGTCAGGCTTCCGGGCTTATGGTATCCTTCCACCGCAAGGGCGGCCAGGTGTTCCGGGACCTCTTTCAGCAAATATGAACTCATGGCGTAACCTCCCAAGAAGTTGACCAAATACGACAAATTGTGTGACAAGTATACATCCCGGTGGACAATTTGTCAACTTTGGTATAAATGGTAATTATTACCATGTTCGAATCGGCAAAAACCGGCAGCCAAAAGGAAGAAAAAAAGATGATCAAGAACGCTGTAACACGGATTCAGGAGTATCTCCAAAGCCATGGAGCTTCCTATACCCTGAAACGTCTCGGACAGAAGGCGGCCCAGCAGTTTCTGGGCACCTATGAACGGCGCCGGAAGCAAGAAATAGCAACGCCTGAGGAGCTTCGAACCCAGCGGGAGAACCAGCCTGACGCCGGCCTGATCAGCGTGGTGATCCCGGTTTATAACACGGACCCGGGTATGCTCACCGCGCTGCTGGACAGCCTGGCGGTCCAGACCTACCTGAATTACGAAGCGATCCTCTATGACGGGGCCGGTAACCGGGCGGAAACCCTGGCCGTCCTGAAGGAACACAGCGAAAAGGAACCCCGGTTCCGGCTGGTCCGCGGGGAAGAGAATCAGGGCATCAGCGGCAACACCAACGAGGCCATAAAACTGGCCCGGGGAGAATACGTCGCCCTGTGCGACCATGACGACCTGCTGGCGCCGGATGCCCTGTGGCGGGTGGCGGAATGCATTGCGGAAAAACATCCGGATATGATCTATACGGATGAAGACCGGCTGACCGAGAACGGCAAAAAGCATATGGATCCGCATTATAAGCCGGACTACTGTCCGGACAACCTGGTCAGCGACAATTATATCTGCCACCTGGCGGTGATCCGCAAGGCGCTGCTGGAGGAGGTTGGCGGCCTGCGCAGCGGCTTTGACGGTAGCCAGGACCACGATCTGTTCCTGCGGATCGCAGAAAAAACAGTCAATATTGAACATATTCCCTACATTCTTTACAGCTGGCGGGAGGTCTTTTCCAGCAAGAGCCACCGGGAGCTGTGGACCTGCCTGGTCAACGGCTGCCGCGCGGCGGTAGAGCACGAGGCGAACCTGGGCCGGAAGGCGGAAGCCGTGCCGGTGAACAAGGAGATCCGTCTCTGGTATGAGATTCCGGCGAACGCAACGGTGGAGGCACTGGTCCACGGGGACAGCGAGGAAGCGTGCCAGGAATGCCTCGGGGAACTGGAATTCCGTACGGACTGGCCGAACCTGACCGGAAGCATCCTGGTGGCCGGGGAGAACGAGCGGATAGAACTGATCAACGAGGCGGCGCGGACGAGCAAGGCGGATTACCTGCTGCTGCTGGACGCCCGGGTCACGGAGATGAGCCGGTATTTCATCCGGGAGATGCTGATGTATGCCCAGCGGGACGACGTGGCCGGCGTCACCGGCGTCCTGACGGACAAAAAGCAGAAGATCACCCACGGGGGCTTTGCCCTGGGGATGGCACATACGGTGCAGTGCATCAACGAAGGACTGTATGTGTCCGCCGGCGGCTGGCATGACATGATGAACAAGGTGCACAATGTCAGCGCGATGAGCCTGTGCTGCCTGCTGGTGAAGCGGGAGAACTGGCTGGATCTGGACGAAGGGTACCGGGGCGGCCTGGCTGCCGTGGACCTGGCGATGAAGCAGCGGCAGGCCGGGAAGTGGTTTGTCTTTACGCCCCACGCCAAGGCGCAGCTGGAACCCTGCGCCCTGCTCCTTTCCGGGGAGGAGCGGGATGGGCAGGACGTGGCCCGCTTTGAGCAGGCATGGGGCAGGGACCTTCACGATCCCTGTTACAGCAGCCGGTTCGGGAAAGAGAAAGCGAATTATCAGTTCTGAGAGTGGATAGGTGGTCCACAAAAACAGCGGGGAGCAACTTGCTCCCCGCCGGTTTTGTGCAGGTTTGTTATTTAGCGTATTCGGTGCTGCGGGTTTCGCGGATGACGTTGACCCGGATCTGTCCGGGATATTCCATCTGCTCTTCGATGCGCTTGGCGATCTCTTTGGCCAGGACCTTGATACCGTCGTCGTTGACGTCTTCCGGCTTGACCATGATGCGCACCTCGCGGCCGGACTGGATGGCGTAGCACTTGTCCACGCCGTCAAAGCTGTTGGCGATTTCCTCGAGCTTTTCAAGCCGCTTGATATAATTCTCCAGGCTTTCGCGGCGGGCGCCGGGGCGGGCGGCGCTGATCGCGTCCGCGGCCTGCACCAGCACCGCTTCCACGGTCTGGGGTTCCACGTCGTTGTGGTGGGCCATGATGCAGTGCACCACGTCCGCGTTCTCATGATACTTGCGGGCCAGCTCGGCGCCCAGGGTCACGTGGGTGCCTTCGCTCTCGTGGTCCACGGCCTTGCCGATATCATGCAGCAGACCGGCGCGCTTGGCCAGCTGGACGTCCGCGCCCAGTTCCGCGGCCATGAGCCCCGCCAGGTGGCTGACCTCGATGGAGTGCTTCAGCACGTTCTGGCCGTAGCTGGTGCGGTAGCGCAGGCGGCCCAGGAGCTTGACCAGCTCGTGATGGATTCCGTGCTGGTTGGTCTCGAAGACGGCGTTCTCGCCGGCTTCCCGGATCTGGTTGTCGACTTCCTTCCGGGCTTTCTCGACCATCTCTTCGATGCGGGCCGGATGGATCCGTCCATCCATGATGAGTTTTTCCACCGCGACGCGGGCCACTTCCCGGCGGACCGGGTCGAAGGCGGAGACGATCACGGCTTCGGGGGTATCGTCGATGATCAGGTCGACGCCGGTGGCGGTTTCCAGCGCGCGGATGTTGCGGCCTTCACGGCCGATGATCCGGCCCTTCATATCGTCGTTGGGCAGGCTGATGACGCTGACGGTGGATTCGGCAACGTGGTCCGCGGCGCACTTCTGGATCGCCAGGGCGATGATGTTCCGGGCTTTCTTTTCGCCCTCTTCCTTCGCCTGGGTTTCGATTTCGCGCACCTGGGCGGCGGCGTCGTGGAAGGCTTCCTTCTGGACGCGCTCGATCACGACCTGCTTCGCTTCGTCCTTGGTCATGCCGGCTACGCGTTCCAGTTCGGTCAGCTGTTTGGCTTTGAGCTCGTCCAGTTCGGTTTCTTTCTTCGCCAGGTCAGCCAGTTTGGTGTTCAGGGTTTCTTCCCGGGTTTCCAGGTTGCTTGCTTTTTTGTCCAGGGTCTCTTCACGCTGGATCAGGCGGCGTTCGTTTTTCTGGATCTCGTTGCGGCGTTCCCGCATTTCCTTTTCGTTTTCCGCCCGTTCCCGGTCGTTCTCGGCTTTGGCCTTCAGGATCTCTTCCTTGGCTTCCAGTACTTTTTCTTTCTTGTAGTCTTCAGCTTTGCGGACGGCGTCGTCATACAGGCGCTTGGCGTAGTCTTCCGTCCGCTCGATTTTCTTTTCCGTGAAGCTCTTGCGGTATGTGTAACCTACCAGGCCGCCGAGCAGACAGCCTACAATCGCGGCGATGACCGCGATGATGATCGGATCCATTGTTTCCCTCCCTTTCTGCTGTAAAATCTCATTTCATCATTCAATCTTCGGCGTACGAAAAAACCGTACGAAAACAAACGCTTCGCACGGCTGTACGCTGCTTCGACCGAGGGGCTCCCGGTATCGTAACATCTTTTCCGCAGCATATGTCAAAAGGGCAGAACTGCCGGTCTGCTGCGGAAGTCATCTTATACGGTTCGTCCAGTCGGACGTCCACAAAAGATCGCAGACATCGTCTGCGGTGGTACATTTGGGGGTGGCTCTATCGATAACAGCGGCGGAACAAAAAGTCCGCACAGCCGAACATAATTATATTAACGGCAGTACGGACTTTTGTCAAGAATTAGAAATATTTGAAGATCAGAAGTCGCAGTTCATGGGGGTGCGGAAGTAGGGGATGACGTCGCGGATGTTGTCCACACCGGTGAGGTAGATCAGCAGGCGTTCGAAGCCCATGCCGAAGCCGGAATGGGTGCAGCCGCCGAACTTCCGCAGGTTCACGTACCAGTACATCTCTTCCTTGGAGATGCCCAGCTCGTCCATGCGGCGGGTCAGCAGGTCGTAGCGGGTTTCCCTCTGGCTGCCGCCCATGAGCTCGCCGGCGCCGGGCACCAGCAGGTCCACCGCGGCGACGGTCTTGCCGTCGTCGTTCTGGTACATATAGAAGGCCTTGATATCCTTGGGCCAGTCGTAAACGAACACCGGGGAGTGGAAATATTCCTCGGTCAGGTATTTCTCATGCTCCTTGGCGGTGTCCTCGCCGAACTTCGGCTCGAACTTGAACTCGGTTCCGTTTTCCATGGCCTTGCGCAGGATGGAGATGGCTTCCTCGTGGGTCACCCGGGCACAGGTGCTGGTCAGCAGTGCGTTCAGCTTGTCCAGCAGGCCGCCGCCGGTGAACTGGTCCAGGAACTTCAGTTCGTCCGGGCACTTTTCCAGCACGGTCTTGACGATGGCCTTCAGGAAGTCCTCTTCCAGGTCCATCAGCTGGTCGAGGTCGCAGAAGGCGATTTCCGGCTCGATCATCCAGAATTCCGCCGCGTGGGTCTTGG
>CAZUXV010000079.1:0-12226 GCA_964624445.1 uncultured Oscillospiraceae bacterium
TTCCATGCTCTTTTTCATTTCTTCGAAGGCCGAGCCCCAGTCGCTGTCGGTTCCTAAAGAGTTCCATCCGTCGCCCTGTACAGGCATGGAAAAGCCGTCCAGGCTGAGATCTCCCCATCCTTCAGGCGCCTTGAAATCACCCCACGCGCTTGTGTCAAACTCAGGCATTTCCGGGAGCGTACCCATATCCGGCATTTCGAATGTTCCCCATGTGCTTGTGTCTATCGGTTCGAGTTCAGGGAATCCATCTGTGAAGCTTGGAAATCCAGTGCTGTTTGTTTTTTTGTCTTCTGTTGTGCTGTCATCTTCTGCCAAAACAGCAGAGATGGAAAGCATCAACATACAAACGGCAAGGATCCAGACAAACATTTTTTTCATAGCGCATAACATCTCCTTTCTGTTTGGCTGCTACACCTTAAATATACATGTTTTATCTTACGGATTATCTTTTAACTGCCATAACTACCAGTCGCCCGACTCCTCTCTTGAAATACCGGTCGCATGTCACGAAAGTGATAATATGATCTTCTTCGTTCAGCACGACTCCCGTATCATATAAAGAGAGATCTTTGGCCGCGTAGACAAAGTCCAGGAACTCCGCGTTGCTTGCAAAACTTGAACAGGAAGGATCAATATCGCCTTCGGTTTCGTTGAATACAGCAAAGATCTGATAGGATCCATCTGCATACATGGAATCAAGATAAACCGTTGAGTGATCCTTATAGTAAGAGGCATCCTTGTATTTCAGCAGCGCTTTGAACATTTTATACCCGGAGCCTTCTACATGGTGTCCGTATATAACGATATTCCGTGACGGCCTTTTCCAGTTTGCCTTACCAAGCGAAAACAGTGTGCCGAGATCGCTTTTCGTTCCGTCAAAAGTATGCGTCAGGTAATAATCGGTATTGTTCGTGTGAACAACAGGGTAATCTATTGTTGTTCCAGGGATCTTAAGCCATGCGATAAAATCCGAGTTCTGGTTTTTACACTCTGTAAGGTTGATCTGTGTGTAATATCCTATCCGCGGCGCCGGTGTCGGCGTAGGAGACGGCGAAGGCGATGGCGACGGAGTAGGAGTAGGTGTTGGCACTGGGGACGGTGTTGGCGTTTTGTATTTATCGATCACCCATTCGTTATAACGATCAGGGTTATCAACCGGTGAGATATTATCCGGATTATCTGAATACCCGCCGAAATTCAAGCCGTTTCCTTCGCGCTTCTTTTCTTCCTTTGAAGAGAACAGATCCAGAACACTATCGTCCTGCTTTTTGGATTTATCAAAAGGATTCCAGTCGCTTGGTGCGTCTCCAGTCTCCGGGGTTTCCGTATCTTCCGGCGGCGCTTCTGTTTCCGGCACCTGGGTTTCTTCCGGCGGCAGCGTATCCGTCACGACAGCAGTTTCCTCCGGGGTATTTGTGTCTGCAGGTTCCGGAGTAATTTCTTCTGTAACAGACTCTGTTACTGTTTCTGTGCTTTGTACGCGAACATTCTTCATTAACTCGGCATACTCTTCCGCTTCCTTGTTCAGCTGTGCATCCTGAAGCAGAGGAGGTATAACGATAATTCCTACTCCAGCCAGCCCAAGCAAAACAATAACAACCAGAAGAACAACAAAAGTTTTTTTACTCATATTCCCACCTGTTTTTAAAATGCCTGGATCTTCGCGATAAGCTGCGTCATATCGCATTGATTTTCCGGATTTTCCAGGGACACGCTTCCTACGCGGGTAAACTCGTACACGATTGTTGTTTCATTACCTGCATCGAGCGTGTTTGCATAATGCGGGAACGGCTTCCCTGTCAGCATGGAGTTTTCGCCTACATAATTGCTGATGAATTCTGTGGGGGAAGATTCTTCGCTCAGTACATACGCCGTCATGTAGGTCATCATCAGGCCTGCCTTTGTATAGGGCATGCGGCAGAACAAGCGAGTGATAATACCGGTTGTCATATCAGTCTCGCCAAACACCTGCCAATCAGGACCCTGGAACGAGAAGCCCGCCAGATCATCACTGACTTTCCAGACGGTCGCGTTTTCGACGACAAGCATATCGTCTGCGTTATCGTCCGTATCCTTCATTGCCTGAAGCATACATTCATACAACGTCTTGTATGTAATGTCAGCTGCATTTGTACTTTCTGCATTTGATAATACTACCGAGCAGAGCGATACAAGAACGATGACAATAGCAGCGATCTTTTTCATGGTTATTCCTCCTCGTCAGGTCCTTTTACAATCAGGATTTCTTTGAGTTTCTTGTCTATATAAGCAAGGTTTTCCTTTGACTGCTCATCTTTCGGCTTTGCCGTTTTAAGAAGGAACAGAAAGAACATACAAAGGTTCTTCTCTTCAATGCACGGCTCCCCTATTCTGCCGCCCTCGACAAACTTGATCCGGCTTTCGTATTCGTACTTCCTGCCGGACGACACAGGGACGTTTTGAAGATAAAGCCGCGGCTTGTGGACGTAAGATACCAGTCTGTCAACATCTTCAGGAGAGGGTATGTACTCAGGCACTTTATTACGCATACCCGTAACTTTCAACTGGCACTTCTGATATTCAGGATAACTCACTTTCATTGGATCCCCTTTGCTCTTTTTCTTATAAAGGGATGAAGCCCCATTACCACTTGCCGATAATGGGGCTTATCCGTCTTGCTTATTTGTTCATGCTCTTGGGATTTACTTTATTAAGAGCAAGAACGATGCGCTTCAAAGCCGCTGTTTTCTGCTTGACCTTTGCGGCAATAAGCTCGTTGGTAACGGGCTGGTCAACGATCTGTGCGTCGGTAACACTCCGGACTCCGGGCATTACATTCACTGAATTAGCCAGCAGAGGCTTTGTACTGCTCTTCTTGTCGATGACAATCACTTTGGGCTCGACCTTTGAAGAACTGAAGCACATCTGCGGATAGCACTTTCTGACTCTCACGGATGCTGCCATCTCTGTAACAGGCGATCCGCTTTCAGAGGTTGTGCCTGTTGTGCCTGTGGTTCCGGAAGAACCGGAGTTGGAAGACTTGGGTCCTGCAACAGAAATGTTGTAACGATCCGAATTCTGGGCCGTCATACCGCTCGGAATGTTTGTACGGGAGGGCGTGATCTCTCCGCGCTTGTTCAGATTATCAGAGATAACCTTGGTCCTGTTGTCACGGAGAGACAGGATGGCCTGAAGCGTTACAATCCTGTCACGGGCAGAAATGTTCTTTACAAGGAGCTGGATATCGCCGGTCGCGCTTACTGAATCAACGCCGTGGATCTGGAAAGCGATATAGCGGAGGTTCATGCCCTGGCGTTCTGTCAGGTTTACTGTCTCGCCGCCGTTGTAAACGCCGAGCTCTGTTGTTCCGCTTTCATAGGTCAGCGTAACTCTTGTGTCAGTGCCGAATCCGGGGAATGTCAGCGTCTTAACCTGTATGCCTGTCGGAATCATCAGATGCAGGACATAATAGTCCGTCAGTTCCATGCCGCGTGCGTTCAGACCGCGGATATAGAACAGTGCGTCCTCGCCGTAAGCAACGGAGCTTGAGTTGGACGTAATCTTCGGAGAATCCACAAACAGCATAACAGGTTCAGGCGTGGGTGTCGGATCTGTACCGCTTCCGCCGCCGCTCGGTCCCGGAGGCACTGGATCACTGCCCGGATCGGGAGTAGGCGTAGGTGTGGGCTGTGAGGACTTCTTAACGAATACTTTTTCCTTCGTTGTTTCGCCGGCCGTAATGGTTATTTCCTTTTCATAAGCCATGTCTTCGTATCCGTCCGGTACGCCTGCGGACTTCAAGAGGTACTCTCCTGCCTCAAGCGTATCTGTAAGCACACCGTTTTCCTGTGTTACACCGGTGCCGATCTTAATGCTTTCTGCGCCTTCTGTCTTTCTGTAGAGAGTGAACTTCACGCCCTGGACAGGAGTTTCTTCCTCAGCGCCATCAAGGATCGCGGTGATCTCAATCGTGCCTGTAGTGATCGGTTTTTCTTCCAGCGTAACGGTTTCTGTCATGACAGCACCGCCGGAGACATCGATTTCCTTGCTGAAAGCGGGATCCTTGTACTTATCAGGAATACCGCCGGACAGCGTTACTTTGTATTTGCCGATATTGCACTCAATCTGAGCAACGCCGTTCCCGTCGGTCTTCATGGTGACAGGGACGCCATCGTTTCCGGTGACAGGCGCTACCGTAAACACAACGTCTTTAACAGGATTACCGGCGGCATCCTTAACAGTCACAGAAATGGTTCCTGTTGTAACAGGCTCTTCCGGCTTAACGATTTCAGTGGTTATTTCACCGGAATCAGCAGTGCAGTAAACACCTTCCGCAATCGTTCCGTTAAACTTGGCGGATGTCTTTGCGGTTCCTGCGTCAACGAACTCGCCGTCCAGCACGATATTCTCTATGCTGACGTCTCCGGCAACGGCTGCTTTTGTTACAAACCGGAAAGACTTAACAGAAGTCTCGGTCAGCATAATCGCGCCGCATTCGTTGGGGTTGATTGTCATAAGGGATTTTGTCGATCCGTCCGTACCAACGGAAATGATCTCAATCTCTCCATTGTATCCTGTCCACATGCCGGGATTAAGGCGGGACGGGATTAACTTACTGTCTACAACGACTTCCAGCGTGGCGTTCTGGTACTTAACCTTGCTGGTGTTCTCGAAGTTCACGGTATAGTTAATTGAATCGCCGGTGTTCAGTTTCGCCGCGGAGCCCTGAATGGTCAGGACAGCTTCAGGCTCGCCTCTCTTGAGGATACATTGATGTGTGTCGTTGACGTCGTCAAGTCCGCCAACGAGCACTTTCGTGTCTACACGGAACTCTTCTTTCACAAAGGAAGCGTCCGTTGTGCCGGTAATCACGAATGTATTTACTGCGAAGTCTTTAGAGGGCTGGTAAATACGGAACCAGATGCTTTCCGCATTCTCAGGGAAGAACCCTCCGTCCTTTTCCGGGTCAATTTCAAGCGTTTCCGGATCAAAGTACGGAAGCGTGGAGCTGTCGAATTCTACCGCGCAGCCTTCCTCTGTAAGAGCTTCCACGGAAGCGATCTTTTTGCTTGTACCGCCTGCGGTTCCTGCCGGGAAAATGGCAATGACGTCATATCCCATAGCCGTTCCGTCAAACTTGGCCTGCACCTGCATATCGTTGGCGACAGGAGTAATCTTGAACGTGATCTGGTCTGCAACAGCGTCCTTCTTATTAAATGTGATCTCGTAGCCGTCAAGGACTATTTCATAATCTGTTGTCGGCACGACTTCAATCTCTTCCTCTTCGGGAGTAAGACCCGTAAAGGATACGATCTCAAGATCTTCCGGTTCGATTTCCGCCGGCGTAAGCTTGACAGTCAACGCGCAGGCTTTTCCGCCTTCAACAGTCAGAGGAGCTGAATAATCCAGGTCTTCGTATTTAGCGGGGATATCACTGATGGAAACCATATATTCGCCAGCTTCCATTGTAAAGGTGGCTTTACCGTCTTCAAGCGTTACGGCCTCAGTTCCTTCATCATCGGGATCATCAGTTTTGATAGTGACAGTTACGCCTTCGACAGGATCTTCTGTTTCTCCGTCAATGACTGTCACAACCACTGTAGCAGTTGTAGGCACTTCAGGCTTCTTTGCCGCGTTAACATTAACCGGAGTGATCGCGCCTGCGGCAACCGTCACATTGATAGGCTCGTATTCACATGCATACTCTTCGGGCATGCTTACGATAGTCAATGTATATTCGCCGGGTTCGAGACCTTCAAACATCGAAATGCCGTTTTCGTCAGAGGGCAAGGGCACGCTTGTTTCACCAACCTTGGCTACTGCGCCAACAACCGGAGTAACAATATCGCCTTCGGTATAGACAAACGCAACCTTGATAGAGCCTGTTGCTGACGCATCCGCCAGAACAATTGTGTCTGTGCATTCTGCGCCGGCAGTTATTGTAAACATATTCGTGTAATCAGGCGCGCTGTACTGATCCGGCACACTTGTTTTATCCAGCTTGACCTTATACGTTCCGGTTCTGCTGATCTCAATTTCAGCAATACCGTCTTCGTTTGTGGTCATCGTCTTGATTTCGTTATCGCCCGGTTCATGCTCCGTCGTGTCAGGATACGCGTTCATACGGGCAACAGTAAACTGGATGCCTTCAACAGGATTGCCTTCAGTATCTTCCACTGTAATGGTAATCGTTCCTGTTTCAGGTTCTTCACCCTTATCTACACGGAAGGAAGCATGGACGGGTTCGTCATCAAGAGTCACTGACTGCTGATCCTGGCCGTCAATGATCAGATACGGAGAAGGTACTGTCTCGAGAGTGAGAACATACTCGCCCTTAGCCAGGCCAGTGAACATCGGATCTTCACTGTTTGCAACGGTTGTACCAATCTTATCGTTTTCAGTGCTGTCTCCGTCACTTACCGCATGGAGCCGGATCTTCGCGCCGACTACGCCTTCGTCGTAATCGCTTACAGCGCCGCCTTCCGGTTCAACATGGACGCCATGCATGACCGCAACATCAATGTAGTTTGCTTTACTGACCTGAAGCGTGTATTTGGTGGTAGTGCCGGCCACTGGTTTGACAGGCTTGTTGCCAATCGTTTTCACGTATCCGTCCGGAATGTTACTAAACGCAAGCTCGACGTTTCCGTCTTCGTCTACGCTTTCCGGATCAACATCTTCAAATACAGCTTTACCGTTCGAATCCGTGGTCTGTTCAGCAACACTTTCATAAGCGGATCCGTTAAAGGAACAAAGCTTTACCTTCACACCTTCGAGCACGACTGTTTCGTCATCCGCGTCAACAACAATTACTTCAATCTTTGCCGGCGTGGTTGTATCTTCATCATCAACACGGAACGAAGCGAACACGGGCGTATCTGCCAATGTTGCCGTCTGTTGACGCTGTCCTTCGACAATCTTATACGGCGAAGGCACTTCTTCCAGCGTAATGACATAATCACCCTTTGTGAGATTCTTGAACATCGGCTCTTCACTGGTTGATGTAGTGCCGATCTTATCGTTTTCTGCGTTGTTGCCGTCGCTTACTGCATGTAGCCGGACCTTCGCGCCGACTACGACTTCGTCGTAATCGCTTACCGCGCCGCCTTCCAGATCCACATGGACGCTATGCATGACCGCAACATCAATATAATTTGCTTTTTTGACTTTGAGCGTGAATTCTGATGTTGCTCCGGCATGCACCTCAATAGGTTCGTTGCCCTGCTGCGCTATATAGCCATCCGGGAAATTGCCAAACGCAAGCTCGACATTTCCTTCTTCGTCAACTTTATCCGGATCGACTTCCTCAAACAATGCAATACCGCTTGAATTGGTAGACGTTTCATCGGCAACGGCATATTCTGTTCCATTATATTGATAAAGGGTAACTGTTACGCCTTCGAGCTTGACTGATTCATCATCCGCGTCAACAACGGTAACTTTAATCTTTGCGGCAGTCGCTTCTTCCGTCTCGTTGGAAGGAACATTTTTTACGAGCTCGTATGTTGCCTCAATGGTAGTTGGGGACATATCATCATATGCTCTGCCAGGAATAACCTGTGCGTTTTCCTGATTGTTATAATCTGTTCCATCTAATCCTAAAGCTACCTGGAAAGGACCGGACGTGGTTGCGGTTAACTCAACATAACCGTTATCGTTGGTAACATCGCTGACATCACCGACACGGACAGTCATACCGGATATAGGGTCACCGGATGTTTTATCTTTCAGGGTGATCTTCAGCGTTCTTTCTTTGGCTTTCATTCTGAAGCCAAATACAACATGGACAAGGTCACCATTTCCATCCTGCTGGAGCCGGGCCATGGTGTTGCTGGCATCACTGTTCCAGGTAATGCTTTCAGAAGTTTTATTAGCAACATAATCCGTATCGTTATATCCGGTTACGGTTAATGTATACTCCCCTTCCGGCAGGTCTGCTATAGAAGCAATCCCATCCTCACCGGTTGTAATGCTGTTTTCATAGCCGTTTTCATCAGTAACCTTGATGCTTACACCGGAAAGCGGATAATCATTCATAAGCCCGTACGCAGAGCTGTAAGTATAAGCAGCACCAATTTTGATGGTGTAAGCGCTGGCACTTCTGTCCGGTGAGCCGAGAAGTGCGCCGCCTTTTTTGGAGCTAAGTCCACGCGCAGGCGCAGGCTCATCTACTACAGGGGCAATTTCCTCTTCTTTGTTTTCATTGTTTTCGGAAGTGTCAGTATTGTCATCTGCTGACGGGGTGCCATCCACAGGCGTAGTGCCATCGATCTTGTCTTCTGCGACAGGTTCCTGAACAGTCGGTTCTGCAGGTGTATTATCCGCTGAGGATTTATCTTCCTCAACAACAGGCTGTGTGTCCTCGCCAGCCTGGTCGCCGCTGTCATTCGCAACTTCCGGAACATCTGATTCGTCAGGCGTTACGGTTTCTTCACCAGCATTATCATCCTGAACGTCTCCGTTCTGTTCTTCAGGAACAGGTTCTGGTTCAGGTTCCGTTTCTGGAGCAGTGTAAGTAAACCGGACCGATTCAAAACCGAGCGTATTATCCGAATCTCCGCATTTTACATAAGCGGAAACAGAAGCGCCGGCTTTGTTGTTTTCTTCGCTGAGGCCGGTGGTTTTACCCTTAACAACGAACTCGCCGGATAACCCGGAAGGAACGTTTACGATATCAATAAAGTAGCAATTAAGGAAAGTGGCCTGTGCACCCGGGATAGCGCCTTCAAACTCTCCATAACCTTTATCGAGATTTGTAAGGCTCATCGCTGCAGAAGCAGAAACGTTCTCGATGAACGGAGCTGTTACTTTCTTTTTCTGGGTCTTGCCGTTTTCATTTTCGTACTCGATCTCGAACCACTTATAAACGCTGATCGTAGCATTGCCGGCATTCGCAAACCCAGGCATACTCAGAGACTTATAGTTAATATTGGAAGAACTGACGGTAAGGCGGATCTTATCCAGAGCCATTGTTGCTTTGAAACTGGCTTTTCCGGATACATTATCACAGTTGTCTACTTTCCCATCATAGGGATCTCGTCCGAACGTACGATCTGAGAGAGCGTTCGACAGGTCTATCACAGGCGCGATATCCTGTTCCGGTACTGGATCTACAACAGGCTCCGCGTCGATAACCGTGTCTTCTGCCGGAGTATCCTGCTGTACAGCAGCGGAGGAATCAACAGCCGGGGCTCCTTCCTCGCCGGGTGAATCATTGTTATCAACAGTATTCGCGTCCGTATCAGATGCGGTTTGCTGGGTGTTATCCGCAGGCGCAGCGGCGTTGTTCACGTCTTCACTACGCTGGGTAGTCTCATCACCCGCGTTTTCTTCAGCAGCACCAGCGTCTTCAATAAATTCTATGGCAGTACCCGTATCCGGCGACGCGTCACCAGGCTCCGCCTGCATATTGCTCTCCTGAGCGGGGTTGCTCGATGACAGATCAATCAGGTCACCATCCGCATCCCCGCTTGCCAAAGCGGCAAAAGGAAGAGCACTGGTAATAAGCATTACCAATGCAGTTACAACGGACAACCATTTTATCCGACTGTTCATAAGATATACCCTCCCTTAATGCTTAAGCCTATCAATATAATTATTCATAATTTTGACGTATTTTCCGTGAGATCAGTAAAATATTTCGCAGATATACATTTTTCCGTTCATCGTAGCTATTGCTATCGCGACATGAGAGTAATTTTCGCTCGTTATAAGTTCGCTTGTCGGGCTGATCAGCATAGCATGGATGCTCTCGGCACTGGAACTGGAGATAACGAGCATATTTTCAGAAGCGGTGTTTATAGACACGCCGTATTTTGAACACATTCCGCGGAGGCTTCCGTATGAAGGAAGGTCTTTACTGCTCGATCCGGTAAGCGCCATCATGGAAGCGCGTGCCAGCGCGATCTTGTAAATCGCATCATTGCTCCCAGGCGCTTCAAGGATCTGCTTGCCGTTTTCCATCCTCGCGTTGTTGATCAATTCACGGAGGCGCTTTGGCGTATTCGCATCGAACTGTCCGTTTTTACTGAACAACAGGTTCACGATGCGGTCGTATTCTTCGCCTATGGTCGAAGCGATATTATCCGCTCCGCTGGAAGCGGTCATGGACTCGCGGCCTATTTCTGTCTTTCCAAGACTCCGGCTCTGAAGTTCGTTCCCGTTCGCGTCATAAGTCTTTTCGATGATTTCCTGATAGGTAACAATGTCATTGCCAACTTGCTCACGGGTTGTCAGCGTCTCACGGGATATAACATACCCGCTCTGTGACTGGCTGATCGGTGTCATTGATCCAGCATCACCTGTGTAGCCGGATTCGATCATGCCGGAAGAACCGGACGCGCCTTCTGTGCCTGTGTACGGAGGCATTGTCGGCAGACCGGAATCGCCGCCGGTTTGCGTGACTTGCCCCTGCACTTCGGAAATAAAACCAGACTCGTTGCCGCCCGGTATGGTATAGCCCTGGCCTCCTGTATTACTCCCGGTATAGTTTCCGGTGTTATAGTTCCCGACTGTAATGTCACCCATAGGAGGAGCCGTGACATATATCTGCTCTGTTATGATGGTCTCCTTGCTTGGCTGGGTAAACACAAAGTTCCCGTTATTGGAGGACGACACTGTTTCCTGCTGGGGCATGAGCGTCGGTATGGAATAAGTTATATTGATATCACTTCCGGAGGACGGCTGATAATACGGTCTGTTTCCGCCTGTGCCGTCACCGAGTCCTGTAATGTCCGTGTCCAGATTGAAACCGCTGGAATCCAGAGCGCTCGCCGTTTTTACGCTGATATCTTCTTCATCTATATCTTCCCACTTGAATCCGGAGCTGCTTGTCGGATCAACAACGCGTTCCTTAAACGCGATGGTGATACCGTCATTGTTCTTTACCGCGTACTGGTTTTTGTTTACCCGGACATAGTTATCCGGGATCTCGCTTCCCTGCGGGTCTTCATATCCGATCATATTGCCTTTCGCGTCTACTTCCACAAAGGCATAGGTGTCGTCTTTATTGCGGACATACTTGAAATACCTGACAGAGCCGTCGTCATATGTCACTTTATAAACGTCTTTCAGATTAGGAACAGCCTCGTAGTTCTCCGGGATGTCCGGGTTAACATCCTCCCAGCTCCACTCCCCTGTTTCGTCGTTCTTGATATGTCTCTTATAACCGGTGATATATCCTTCATCATCCACGACCATATACAGATTGGTCTTGCCGGGGACAGGGATATAGTTATTCGGGACGCCCTCGGAAAGCCGCCAGTTTGTATTTACATCTTCCTCGGCCTCGCCAATACTGTTCCACCAGTAATTGCCCACCAGACCGTTCTTGTACGAGTCCGGTCTGTTCTCCGGGTTTTTCAGTTTGTATATCCATGTTCCCGCGAAAGTGACTGCAAGAACAGTGAACAATACAAGCAGCCTCTTCATGTCATTTCACCGCCTTTAAAATACTCCTTATATATATTATTATTGTTTTTGAGATGCTTTTGTGTGATTACAGCGAAATCAGCAGGACAAACACATCAAATTGTTTGTGCTTCCACGTATTGTAAAAAAGCAAGCGCTGATATCAAAAAAAGCGCCGCCGAAGCGACGCGTTGAAATACCATCAATCAGGCTAAGCTATGGCGATTCTTAGAGTAGATACCAAGCCAGAAGTATCAACTTCATCGCCATCAAGGTAGTCATCGACAGCGTTCTTGAAGTCTTCAGCCAGAGCTTCCTCTGTCTCGCCGCCAAAGGTGACGAGATCAGAAAGGCCTTCGATAATTCCGTGGAAAACGCCATCTTCCTCATGGTACTTTGCAAAAGCGCAGAATCCCTTGTAGCAAAGAAAAACACCTTTCACAGCAAATCATCCTCCTTTAACATTTTAGCGATGGCTTCGAGATCCCACTTCCATACACACTTGCCGTCATGTGGCTTATGCATCTTTATCGCTGGATAGCCATCTCGAACAAAGCAAACTCGTGATCCTCCCGTTTTACCATTGTTTTTTTGCTGATACTGAAAGCAAGAGAGGATTGTCACAAGTTCTTCAAACTTCATATCCGTTGGGAACCTTAGCAATCTTATGATAGCCTTCTCCTTTTTCCCCATGTGGATCCTCCTTATTGTATTACAAGATATGCAACAATTCAACAGGACATATGGATCCCATACATCGTTTTATCGTTTATCCAACCAGCACGCAAGAAGACTCCGACCTCAACGAGCCGCAGCTCGTAGGTGGTGAGATGAATTG
>CAZUXV010000080.1:0-12076 GCA_964624445.1 uncultured Oscillospiraceae bacterium
TCGTCCTGAGCCAGGATCAAACTCTTCCGTTTAATCCTTTAAACATCTTTCGATGCTAAACTCTTTGGAATCTTCGCTAGTCTTTCCTTAATGTTTGCGCGTTTCTTCTCTGTATCGTTTTCAAGGTTCGCCGGCTCGCTTTTCCGCAGTTTCCCGTAGGCGAGCTTGCATAGAATATCAAAGCGAAAAGCCTTTGTCAAGCATTTTTTGGCACTTTTTTCAGAAAAATATAAGGCGGATCAACGCTTCCGGACGATGCGCCGTCTGGCGTTGCAAATGTTCGGATTTTGGACGTTCCCGCAGACTGTCTTCCGGATATCATTCGGGTTTTACCGGAGAAGCGTTCTGCGGTTTGTTGATCTGGTCAACCAGTTTCTGGAAGAGTCCCTCACCCGAAGGGAGTCTTCGCCCGTTCCGACAGAACTGTGCCCGTTCTGATCATAAACAAGATGAAAATGCCGGGACAGCAGCCCGAAAAACCTGCTTATCCCGGCCCTTATATGCAATCAGCGGAAAACGTCCAGTACTTCAGCTCCCGCCCGGACAAAGGCGATGAATTCGCTGATCTCCGCATGAACGGTCACCCACTGCCCGCCCATGTATGCCGTCCTGTCCTTGGTCAGCGTCCAGTCTCCCTCCGGCAGCCAGACTTTCCGTTTCGTCTGTCCCTGAACGGAGATCGGCGCATAGAGAATATCGTCTCCGAACATATACTGGTCCCCGGTCGTCCAGCACACCGGATCCTCCGGGAAATCGAAGAACATGGGCCGCATGACCGGCGTTCCGTGTTCGGAAGCTTCTTTCATATGCTTTGAAATGTAAGGGATCAGCCGGTAGCGCAGCGCGATCAGATCCGCCAGGATAGGCGTATTCTTCTCCCCGAAGCTCCAGATCTCGTTTTCCCCGCCGCTGGGCTCCTTGATATTCCGGGTCCGGTCGTGGCCCTCCCGGGTCCCATGGAGCCGCATCACAGGGCAGAAGACGCCGTACTGGAACCAGCGGACGATCAGCTCCCGGAAGTATTCGGTACCTGTATCCCCGCCGTAGAATCCGCCGATGTCGGTGTTCCACCAGGGCAGGCCGCACATGGCCATGTTCAGACCGGATTTGATCTGCTCGGTCAGACTCTCGAAAGTGGACTGTATATCGCCGGACCAGACCAGGGTCCCGAACCGCTGGGCGCCCGTATAGGCAGCCCGGGAGAGGGTGATGATATCATCCCGGCCCATTTCCTTCATGCCGTCCCAGACAAGCCGGGCATAGTAATACGGATAAAGCAGGGCTGTTTCGTCCCCGCGGCCTACATAGAGGATCAGGTTATCGAACTGTTCCGGATGGATCTCCGGTTCCGCCTCGTCAAACCACAGCAGGTCCACGCCGTTGTCGATATAGTTTTCCTTCAGTTTCTTCCATACATATTTCCGGGTTTCCGGGTTGGTAGGATCGATCTCCGCCTGCGGCCCGTAGAAATCGAAGACGCGGTTGCTGCCGGAGGCCGTCTGCATCAGCATATTGTGATCCACCATATACTGATAGTTTTCACTGTGCTCGTTAATCGTCGGCCACATGGAAACCATCAACTTAATGCCCATCTGATGGAGCTCGTCCGCCATGGCTTTCGGATCCGGCCAGTATTCCGGGTCGAATTTGTAATCCCCCTGTTCGGTCCAGTGAAAATAGTCAACGATGATCACCGATACCGGCACGCCCATTTCCTTATACTTCCGGGCCACCTCCAGCACCTGCTCCTGGCGCTCATAGCGGAGCTTGCACTGCCAGAAGCCCAGCGCGAATTCCGGGATCACGGGAGCATGCCCGGTCAGGTCCGCCAGTTTCGCGCTGGCCTCCCGCGGACTGCCCGCGATGACTACATAGTCCATGGTCTTCGCGCAGTCGCTGATCCAGCGGGTCCGGTTCATCCCCAGTTCCACGGTGCCGGTGGAGGGCATATTCCACAGGAAACCGTATCCGAGGGAAGAGTAAACATACGGAACGGTTGCCTTGGTGTTCAGGTGGCGCAGGTCCACCGTACAGCCTTTCTTGCTGAAAACATTGATCCGTTCATGGCCGAGCCCGTAGAACTGCTCGTTTTCATCCGGCTCAAAGGTCGCCCGCATGGCCCACAGCCCGCTGCCGATGTTCCGGTAGTGCCGGTATCCCGTGGTGAAAGTCATCTCCGGCTGTTCCCGGATGACCGCCCGGTCTCCGATGAAATAGGTCACACGGCCCCATTTCTCGAACCAGACCTTCAGATTTCCGGTCTTCAGCCACACGTCCTCTCCGTCCCGCCAGATCTCCGCCGGCGTCTCCCGGGGCAGCAGGGTCCAGTCCTGCAGTTCGATCTTCGGGGAAGCTGTGGCCTGGAAGCGGATGCAGCCTTCCGCCGGTACGCTGACAACGCCGGTCTCGCCCGCCCGCGTAAAGAGAATCCTGTTTCCGTCAATGATGAATTCCATCTGGTTTCCTCCGTTCCCGGTTTCCCGATTTTATCGATACTGTTGAAGATACTGCCTGAAGACAGGGCGAATCGGCGGGGAGATCATCTCCATGCTGATCTCTTCCGGAGCAAAATACCGCAGTTCCTCGATCTCTGATTCCTGCGGGCGAAGCTCGCCGTGATATTTCCGGCAGAGATAGATGATCTCCACGTTGGACACTTCGTCCCCGTTGGGATAGATATAATGGGTTTCCGGCCCGGAATTGACACAGAAGAATTCGATTTCGTCCGCGACGAGGCCCATCTCCTCCTGCAGTTCCCGCCGGGCGCAGTCCTCCGCCTTCTCATCGATCTCCATCGACCCGCCGGAATAACCCCACAGGTGATTGTCCGTCCGCCTGCCCAGCAGAAGCCGCCCCTGCCCGTCCACGCACATGATGCTGGCGGCGCACTGCATGATTGTCCGGTGGCCCACCAGTTTCCGCATCTCAGCGATATATCCTGTCATTTGCCTTCACTCCGTTCCTCCGCATTTCAGGCACAGTTCTTCCATACCGTTTTCAAACAGCCCGGTTTCCTTAAAGCCAATGGAAAGATACAGTTTCTTTGCCGCATGGTTCTCCGGGATCACGCCGGTATAGATTTCGTTCACGCGGAACTTTTCTTTCAGGAATTCAATCCCCTGCTCCAGCGCCTGTCTCCCATAGCCCTGATGCTGATACCGTTCGTCAATCAGCAGCTTCCACAGGGTATAATATTGCTTTGCTTCATAATACCCCATCATGATAAACCCGACAATGGCCTGACCGTCATAAACCGCAAAAGGGAACGCAGTCTCCGGGTACACATACGCCTGGGCCAGGGATTCCGCCGTCGTGGATACGAATCCCACCTGGTTTTCATGCACTTTCAGCGCCAGCACCTCATCCAGATTTTCGCCTGTCACCGGTTTCAGCCGTACCATGATTTGCCTCATTTCTCTATTTTCTTAAACAGCCGGGCGCTCCAGAATGTCATATCCAGCTCGTCCAGATAGAAATGGAAGATTGCCTTCCAGTTCTTTGTCGCCGTACTCAGCACCATATACTCTGCTTCCGCTTTTACCGCTTCTTCCGCATAGCTGAAAAGCTTCATGCCGATGCCCCTGGACCGTCGCTCCGGCACGACATACAGTTCTTCCACCTCAAAATACGGCGTACCCTCCGGCATGATGGACTGCATCTGCTTGGAAGGATAAACCTTTCCGAACAGGTAGCCGACCGCCCTGCCGTCTTCTTCAGCCAGGAAGATCCGGTTCCCTTCAATATCGGACTTTTCATTCGGACGGTACCCGTAGCAGCTGTTTTCAGCGGCCCAGTCCTCTGAAAACCCGATCAGCACCGCCAGCGTCTTTTCATCCAGTACCGCTTCACGAATTGTCATGTGTCTCAGTCTCCTCCACTTTCATCAAACCAGGCAGCGCATTTCCTGCTCGATTGTCAGCGCGGCTTCATAAAGCCGGTATTCATCCCTGCCGTACAGGATCACGGTCCGGTTTACACCGGCGTCTGTTTTAACCGGTGAAGCCACTGTGACCGAAGGCAGTCCGCAGAAATGCATGATGCTGGTCGGCCCTGCCATAAGTACGGCGTCATATTCACTGATCTCCCCTGACACACTGCCGATTGCTTTTTCACGGGCCTCCAGGGCCTTCAGGTACGGTTCTCCCTGAAGCCCGCCGGGCGTTTCATCCAACGCGGCCCGCAAATACGTGTCTCCGTATTTCATCATGGTGTCCGGATGGGCTTCATAATACTCCACGATCTCCGCCAGGGTTTTCCGTGACGCGGAAGCGCCTGCCAGATAAGCCTCCAGCATTGGTTTGAATTCCCACTTCATGATCGTTGCCAGTTCCGGCGGAGGCATCTGGATTACTGTTCCGACTGCTGCGCCGGCTTTTTCCAGCCGTTCCACGACCAGATGGTTAAAACGTTTCTGATCCGCCGGAAACCCGGATTCATTTGCCCGGTTCACCGCGATCCGAAGCTTCCCGGTTTCCTTAGGTTTCATTTCCGGCAGCGGTTCGTCCCGCATCGCTGAATACAGCTTCAGCGCGTCCGGAAAATTCCGCGCCATGGCTCCCGCACTGTCCAGTGTCCTCGCGATGGGAATGATCCCTTCCGCGCTCAGCGATCCGACAGGGGGCTTCAGCCCGCAGATCCCGTTGTACATTGCGCATGCGGTAACGGAATGGGAAGTGTCTGTCCCGACAGCCATCGGAACAATCCCGGCGGCAACAGCAACCGCCGAGCCAGAGGAAGAGCCGGCAACGGGCAGTTCCGGATCCACCGCATGGATCACCTGCCCGCCCCGGGAACTGTATCCACCCGGCATGTCCTGTGAAACATAATTGGCGAACTCGGTCATGTTGGCCTTGCCGAGGATCACCGCGCCGTTCCGCCGGAGATTGCGGATGACCGGCGCGTCAGACCGGGCGATGTTGTCTTCCAGCGCCAGGCTTCCGGCGGTGGTATGCAGGCCTTTGACGTCGATGTTGTCTTTGACCAGGACCGGAACGCCCCGGAGCAGCAGATCCCGGCTGTCGCATTCATCCATTGCCCTCGCCTGGTCAGACGCCGTCGGATCAAGCTCCGCAATACAGTTCAGTCCGTTCTTCCCGCCGATCTCTTCGGCCAGGGCCCATGCTTTTTCTGTCTGATTCACGTTTTCGTTTCCTCCAACTCCGCCCCGCCCAATTGTTTACGGTTTTCTTGCCATCTGCAGATCAATGGTATCAAAAATCGAAACAAATCCGCCGTGCCGGTTGATCGCATCTTCGACCGCGTCGAAAAAGCGTTCCCGGATGCTCTCTTCGATGGTGATATGATCGGAATATGTACCGATCAGCTTTCTGTATTCAGCAGCAGAAAGGGTCCTTACCCTGTGAAACAGCATATACTGCGTATCCGTAAACCCATATCTGTCCGCAACCGCCGCCCTTGCCGCAGCCTGCTCTTCCGTGTATTCGCCAAGTTTACCCGGCTGCTTTTTGTAATACGGATAATAGTATTCAGCATAGGCGTTCTGTATTTCTTCAAACAGGACCGGATTGTCCTTGGCCTGATAAGGATGATTGGCAAAACGGGCAAAGGTTCCTCCTGACTTCAGGATCCGGAACACCTTCGGATATCCTATCTCTTCCGGCACCCAGTGAAAAGCGGACGCCGAGTAAACCAGGTCGAAGAAATCCTCCGGAAGGCCGGCGTCCTCAAATTTGCCGGTGATCACGGAAAAGCGGGAATAACCGCTGAATTTTTCCCGGCACAGCCGGGCAAGCTGATCGCCGTACTCCACGGCTGTCAGTGTGCAGCCGGTTTTCAGGACAGGCGGCGTCGCCTGCCCCGCGCCGATCCCGATTTCCAGCGCACTGCGGGATTCATCCAGAGGAGCATAAGCAAACAGCGCCTGATACAGTTCGTCCGGATAACCCGGCCGGATCTTTTCGTAGGCATCCGCCACGGTATTAAAGGTCCATTCCTTACCCTGGTTCATCGGCATCTGCTGAGGCACCTCCCCTGCATGGCTTCGTTTCTGATCTTTTCCGGAATATATCCGGTTGTTTTTGTTCCTTTAAGCAATGAATAAATGCTATCATATTATTATCCATAATCTGTCCGATGATCGCAAGAAAAAGATGCGGACATCTGCCCGCATCCTGCTACCAGAGTCAACATATTATTCGTGCAGTTCCCGTTCTCTTTCCAACGCTTCCTTTTTGCCGTGTATCCGCCCCAGACCATACATCAGGATCGTGGCACACAGCAGGTTCACCCATCCAAGGCGGGCAACGGGATTGAATGAGTTAACCAAACCAATCAGCAGGTTGGCGCTGCCGATGGCGAGCAGCACCTTGCCGATCCGGTCCAGATGGGAGATTTTTGAGTCGATGTCGGAATACAGGTCAAAGACCCCGTCTTCCGTCTTCTTGCGGAAATAGATCCACATCATCATCCGTCCGACATATTCCGCGCCAGTTTCTTCCATAAACTTTACATATTGATCGTCATAGGGATGCATTTCTGTCCGAACGGTATATTCTCCGGGTTCACAGCGGACAAAGGTATATTTGCAGAACCCCACCGACTCCAGCACCCAACCGCTCGCGGCCATCTCGTTCAGCCATTCTTCTTCTTTTTCAAACTGCCATACCCAGAACCATCTGGTTATCGTCTTTCTTTCCATCTTACAATTCCTCCCCGAAAATCATTTCACCGTTCCGCGCCAATTCCTTCAGGCGCTTTACCTCATTGATCAGGATCTCTCTTCCCTTATCTGTCAGCAGGTATTCTTTCCGGCGGCTGTCTTCATCCACGGTTTTCAGGACGATCCACCCTTTATCGCAAAGGGTGTTCAGCGCACCGTAGAGTGTTCCGGCTGCCAGCCTGACCCGTCCGCCGGACAGTTCCTCCGTCTGCTGCATAATGCCGTATCCGTGCCGCGGCCTGTACAGGGACAGCAGAATATAGTACGTTGCTTCTGTTAATGCGGGTGTCCCCGGCATGTTGTTCACCTCCATCGTCGTCCGATATATCGTCACTCGATATATCGTGATGTGATTATATCGGCATCCGATATAGTTGTCAATACCCAAAATATAAAAAGATTGTCAGGAGCAATTCTCCAGACAATCCTGCTGAAGCACAGGCAATCCTTTATAAGATACTTCCGTGGTAAAAATGAAGCTCTTATGACATAACAGCCTCTCCTGCTCAGTATTCTACATCCCGGCAATTCCCGATTTACGAATCAGAGGATCATTGCATAATATCATTCCACAAAGCCTCATGTGATCCGGTAAATAATTTTGGCTTCCCTTCTTTTGAGAAATACTTCAGCTCCAATGTTTCATTCTGATCACAGCAAAGCTCGCAGCCGACAATCCGGAGTTCATAGGCGATCACAATACTCTGCGCCTGATCCCCGTTGGGATATATTATATCCGGGTCTGTATAAACGCCTATCAGGCGGCCGACCGAAACATCAAGCCCCGTTTCTTCTTTCACTTCCCTGACAGCTGCCGTTTCCGGCGTTTCTCCCGGTTCAATCGCTCCGCCGGGGAATCCCCATTTGTTACTGTCTCCTCTTCGCTGGAGAAGCACCTCTCCCTGATCATTAAAGATACACCCGCCGGCAAAAGTCAGGATGATCTTTTCATGGCCGACCTTGCTTCTAATCCATCGAATATAATCCTTTGCTGCCATTCCTTATCCTCCGCAAACTGACACAGGCCGGTTCCATAACTGCACTTCAACGTACGCAAACTTTCCGAGTGATCCTTCAAGAAACGAATTGACGGAGTCTCCGCAGTCGTGAATCCTTTTCATCAGCATTTCTTTGGTAAGAACCTCCGGTTCTGTGCCGTTTGTGATCTGCGCACAGCTGTCACCGATCGTAAAGCTGATCTGATCATCCGGAATATCTTCAAGATTGAGTACAATCTTTTCGCCGTTGCTGAACCATTTCCGCAGATATTCGCAATCCATCAGCGTAAACGAATAAGGATGTGCCAGGACAGGTTTCCCGCCCAACGCAATAAATCCGGCCCGCACATACTCATCCGCTTTTTTTCTTGCGGGATAATAATTCCTGAAATCCGCGAAACGTCCGAAACTCGTCGTTTCCGGATGGGCCACCGCCAGTTCTCCCGCAACCCGAAAGGCTTCATCCTCCGGAAGAAGCATGATGTTCTTCCAAGGATCTGTTCCCGGATAAAAGTAATGCGTTATATACAGTCTCTCCATTAAAAATCTTGCAAGTTCAACATTTCCGTCTTTCTCTGTCCCGACGATCTGAAATCCGCATTTCTCCGTATAGAATCTGATATTTTCACGCTTGTATAAAGGCGTTACCAAAGTTAAACGCTTCCAGTCATCATAATAGTTCTTCACAAACTGAATGGCCTGTGTGCCTATTCCTTTCCCCTGGTACTCCGGGATGACGCACAGAGATCCAATTTCATATTCCTGTGGAGCGTTTGAATGGCATGATACACAACCGACCGGTTTATTGTCACACAGGATGATATGTTTCGAATATAAACGTATGGATTCTTCCATCATTTCGATTGTTTTTCCATAACCCGGACATGATCCGAATCGTTGATAATCGCTGAAAAAAGAGGCGTTGTAAATATCGACCAGAAGTCCGGCATCATCAACTGTCGCCTGTTTAAAGTCTATGATCATGTTTCTGCCCCATATCGCTTTCGTTACTCATACATGAGGGGTTTCTCATTTTCTCTTCTGCTTTGGCGCAGGCAGTTCGTCAAACATCGCCGTCAGCAGTTCTTTCAGAAACCCCCGGTTGTCAACATTGTCCACAAGCAGCATTTCTTTGGCGCCTTCATACGGGAGTTCCCGCTCTGCGTCCGGCATCATGGCCATGGCTGATTTCGTCGGTTTCACCAGAAACCGATCGTCATAGATGCCGCCAATGATTTTACCATGCATGTACAGGATGTATTCTCCCATCATCGGCCTGAAAGTGATCCCTTCCAGTTCAGAAAGCTGTTCCAGGATGAAATCCAGGTATTCCTTGTTCGATGCCATGATTGCCTCCGGCTTTTTTCTCTCATTTAAAGGTTTGTTTTACTTATCCTTTTCTTCATAAGGTTTGTTCCAGGAACCAATCTCAATCAGGTTGCCTTCGGGATCGGCAATATAGCAGGTCCTTTGACCCCATGACTCGGTTTCCGGAGGTAAAACAGATACTGCGCCATTCTCCACGGTATGTCTGAAAGCCTCATCCACTTCATCAAATGTGTCTACATAAAGAGCAATTTCAAAATGGCCATTGAGTCCCCTTACATATTCATAGCGCCGGTGCGTCCTCTCTTCAAAGTCTTTCCTGCCATACAGCAGAAACAGGGTTCCATCTTTAACAAGATATACGTTTCCTGCATCTTCCGTTTCCCTGATCTCAAAGCCCAGAACATCCCGGTAAAACCGGATCATTTTCCCCATGTCATTTACAAGCAACCCAAAGCCATCCAGTCTCATCATAATATGATCCGCCTCCGATTATTCTGTATTCAGACATCAGGATTTCCCTGCTGAGCAAAGAATGTTTTCCCCTTCTCATAAACTTTCCGAAGATTCATATCCCAGTTTTTTTCACGCAGTTCATTTTCCCGGGATGTATTGTCAAAAATGATAAATTCCATTTCCAGGGCGCGTCCGAACAGCCTGTCACCCAGCATCACTTTTTTCATACTGTCCAGGAGGCCGAACTGTTCAAGCCGTTCAATCGGGTTGCCTGCAGAACAAAGGATAACTGCTTTATCAAGCATTTTCATTGTTTTCTCACCGTATGCAAACCCATATGACCAGACCCTGTCAAACCAGCCTACCAGTTTGGCCGGAGCCTCTGTCCAGAATACCGGATAGATAAAAGCGATCGCATCCGCCGAATTGATCTTTTCCTGCTCGGCAAGTACATCATCGGCAAGATCCGGTGTGTTTCTGTAATATGCATCCCTCAGGTATTCCTGTTCAGTCATGGTGGGATCAAAACCCATCTTGTAAAGATCCGACAGAATATACTCATTCCCGGAATCCACGACGCCTTTGATAAACGCATCGCACATATGTTTTGTAAAAGAATCATCTGACGGATGGCAATAAACAATCAATACTCTCATGCAACAATTTCACACTCTCTTTCAGCTGTCCGTTCTGTTTCATCCGTCAATGATTTCAACTTCGTCAGGTATATCCCGGATGAGTATCATTATCCATAATCTGTCCGATGATAGCAAGAAAAAGATGCGGACTTCTGCCCGCATCCTATAAACAGCGTCAAAGTATGCATTCGTCATGCTTTTTTGAACAGCAGCGTAAAATGATTCCGGCCGTCTTTGCTGGGTGTGGTATTGCACGTTACGCCTCCTTTGAGTTCATCCATTTCAGAAGCCATCATAACCAGCATCATCATGGGAAGGCCCACGGTATTGGCCGCGCTTTCGGCCGTCTGTTCAAACACACAGTAGCGCTCTCCCGCTTCTTTCAGCAGGGGCATTTCCCTGATCCATTCAGAAATATGGGACCATCCGTGGCGTTCGAAAACAACTTCAGCGTCTTCCGGGATACCGTTGGGTTCTTCTGTTCCGTCAGGGTTGACAAGGATTCTGTCGGCAGCGTCCAGATTGCCGTCCCGAATCGCCCGGATCACATTTTCAGCCCCGGTCACAGCCTGATCATCCATTGTCAGGGTAACGGTTTCCAACGCTTCCCTGTTTTTTGCCAGCATGTCTGCCAGCATTGCGTGTGCTTTTGCCGTGATTTCCGCCTTCCGGCCCATATCTATGCCGAATTCTTCCCAGAGCGTCGGGCTGTTCAACTGCTCTTCCATAAAGCCGATAATCGTGCTGACCAGTTTCTGCATATCCATCGTTTCTTTGAGATATGATCTTTGGATTTCCCGGATCCGTTCCAGTTTCTGCTGCTGTTCTTCAATCTTCCGCTCAAACGCTGCTGCCAGGAGATCGTCATCCCCCGGAAGAAGAGCCTTAATCTCCTCAATGGAGAAATCGGCCTGCTGCAGGTTTTTGATTTTCACAAAAAGCAGCGCCTGTTCTTCTTCGTAGTACCTGTAGCCTGTCCATTCATCAACCTTCGCCGGCGTCAGCAGGCCGATGCGGTCATAGTACCGCAGCGTCTGGGTATTGCATCCGCAGAGCTTCGCGAACCCCTGGATCGTGATCATATCCCAACCTCCTCACCGGGAAGGTATCATTGCACTTAGGTATAAGGTCAAGCCCGTTTTGAAAAAATATGGAGTAAAGATATCATGCAGTCTTTTGCCGCCATCTCTTCTTCTCCTCAAAGCAGTATTGGTCAATATCAGCAGGTTTTCTCTCAATATTTATACCGAAAAGCTTCTTCCTTTGAGTAACTTCCGGGTTTCCGGTGTATCAGATGCCTGACATACTGGAAACAATCGAAAAGAATCATAGCTTCAGAACGGCATCAATATTACCATCCTCATACTTTTTTATTTCCTCAAATCCAAAGGAACGGTATAACTTTCTCGCCACCTTATTCTCCCGATCATAACAGATCCAGCAATACTCCGCTTTCCCATGCGGGAAAGTTCTGATAAAATCCAGCGCGAGTCTGACAGCTTCACGTCCATAGCCTTTTCCCTGATACTTCTTATCGATCATCAGGCGCCACAGAAAATAATTATTTTTTGAAATTTCCGGTGCGCCTTTGTCATCGCATACTTCACTATAATCGTAAGCAAGCATCAGAAAGCCTACCGGTGTGTCATCGTCATAGATTCCGAATGGGTATACGGCCCCATTGGTTTTGTTCCCGACGTAAGCATGAACAAGACTCCATACATTGCTTGCAAGAAAGCGTTTTTGTTTCTTCTTTATCTTCAGTTCCAGGATATCCCACGTGTTATACTTGGTTAGTTCTTCCAGATGAATCATTGTATTCTCCTTCTGCTGTTCACTTTACAGTTTCATTACCGCCGGCATTTCTTCTCCCTCTACATAATCTTCCGGCTTTTCTTCAAATCCGAAGGAAAGATACAGATTCCTCGCGGCTTCATTTTCCGGCTCATAGGAGATCCAGCAGTATTCCGATTCCCCGC
>CAZUXV010000081.1:0-12044 GCA_964624445.1 uncultured Oscillospiraceae bacterium
TCATCGTTGGTGTGCTTGATGCCGCTCACCGTTCCGACGGTCGCAAAGATGCAGACCAGGACGGCAATGACTGCCACCACAAGCACCACGCTGATTGCTACGACAACCCCTGTTTCCATAACGCTTTCTCCTCAATCAAAGACTGACTGGATTATAACACGAACCGGCCCGCAAAGCAATGCGGGCCGGTTTTGATATCGTTCGTTATTCATCCGTGCTGACGTGGTTGGCCACGATGTCCATCCAGACCAGGTTGATCTCCTCACGGCTGCGGTAGACGTTTTCCCAGTTGACGTCCATGGTCATGCCAATCAGCTCGTTGGTGTCGATGGATCCGGCGGGGATCCCCTCCATATCCCGGAAAGTGGAATGCATGAAGCCTTCCAGGATCAGCTTCTGGGCGGGTTCGCTGAGGAACCACTTTTCCACCGCCTTGCAGGTTTCGGCGTTGCCGTTGGCGCTGTGGGCGTCGCAGACGGTCATCACGGTGGAGGGAATCAGGATCACGCCGTCCTCCGGATAGATGCAGGCCAGGTCCGTCACGGACTCCCCGTTCTGCGCCGCGTCGCTGAGGGCCTTGAGCACGGATTCCTCCAGGATCATGGCGGCGGCGATCTCACCGGAACGGATCTTCTTGATAGACTCGCTGCCGGAGATGATCTGGATCTTGTTCTCCGCCAGGCCCTGCAGGTACGCCCTGCCGTAATGGTTGGTCTGGGTCAGGGAAGCGATGGCCGCGAAGGTGGTACCGCTGCTCATGGGATCACCCATGGCGATATGGCCCTTCAGGCTCCGGTCCGCAGCAAATTCCTTAAAGGTCTTCGGAATATTGACACCCTTTTCCACCCACTGGTCCGCCAGATCCGGGTTATACGCCAGAACCATGTTACAGACGCGGACGGGATACCAGTAGCCTTCTTCGTCGTAGGGAAAGCGGAGCAGCTCCCCGGCGCCGGGAACAGACACCGGCTCCAGGTATTCCGTCTCTTTCAGTTCCAGGCTCAGGGCGGGTTCCGCCACCAGCAGCATATCGCAGCCCAGAACGCCGTCCTCCATCTCCCCGTAGATCCGGTTGATCAGGCGGGAGGTTCCGCCGTAGACGAAAAAGCTGTCGCCGTTTCCGGGCTTCAGGTTCGGGAATTCCGCCTTCAGGGCCTCGTCCAGCATATCCAGCACGAACTGGTACATGGAGGAATAGATTACCAGGGTTCCCTGCACGGACTCATCCGCAGCCATCGCGCTTCCGGCCACGGAAAGGAACAGGCACATTGCAAGCAGCAGGGCGGCAAACTTCCTCATGGCGGTATTCCTCCTTTTCTTAATTATGATATTATACCATAATCTGACAGGCTCGGCAACGAGCAGTGCCCTGCTTGTCAGGTTTTTGTAAAAAGAGTATAATAGGTAGAGTTACAATTCTGAACTATGGAATGTTGGGGGTGAAGACCGGATGAGCAAGGAGCGGATGCTGATCACCGGCGGACATGCGCTGGAAGGACAGGTCAAGGTCAGCGGCGGAAAGAACACCGCCGTAGCTGTGATCCCGGCTACGCTGCTCAGCGACGAGCCCTGCACGATCGAGAACCTCCCCGATATCGAAGACGTTCACGCCCTGGCGGATATCCTGGTGGAGCTGGGCGCAAAGGTCGACTATGAACCCGGCAACTGCATGCGGGTCGATCCCCGGCCGGCGGAAGGCACGGAGGTCTCCTACCGCAACGCACAGCGCCTGCGGGCCAGCTATTACCTGCTGGGCGCCCTGCTGGGCCGCTGCGGCAGCGCCCGGGTGCCCACCCCCGGCGGATGCGAGATCGGCTCCCGTCCGGTGGACCAGCACCTGAAGGGCTTCCGTTCCATCGGGGCGGAAGCGGAAGAACTGGGCGGCATGCTGATCGCCAAGGGCCCGCTGACCGGCGGAGACGTTTTCTTCGACATGGTTACGGTCGGCGCTACGGTAAACGTGATGCTGGCGGCCGTGAAGGCCAAAGGCCAGACCTATATCTACAACGCGGCGAAGGAGCCGCACATCGTTGACCTTGCCAACTTCCTGAACAGTATGGGCGCGAAGATCAAGGGCGCCGGTACGGATATCATCCGTATCCGCGGTGTGCAGCGCCTGCACGGCAGCACCTACGCCGTCATCCCGGACCAGATCGAGACGGGCACGCTGATGATCGCCGCGGCCGCCACCGGCGGAGACGTGATCATCGACGGCTGCATCCCGACGCATATGGACGCGCTGAGCGCAAAGCTGCTGGAGATGGGCGTAAAGGTGACGGACGGCGATGAAGCCATCCGTGTGCACGTGGTCGGCCCCCGGCGGGCGATCAACGTCAAAACCCAGGTGTATCCCGGGTTCCCCACTGACCTGCAGCAGCCCATGAGCGCGCTGCTGACCACAGCCAAGGGAACCAGCCTGGTCACGGAGACTATTTTTGAACAGCGGTTCCGCCATCTCGACGAGATCCGCCGCATGGGCGCCCATGTGCGCGTCATGGACCGGACCGCCATCATCGAAGGCGTGCCGGAACTGTACGGCGCGCCGATGACCGCCTCCGACCTGCGGGCCGGCGCCGCGCTGATCGTGGCCTCGCTGATGGCCCGGGGCACCTCGGAGATCTATGAGCCCGGCTATATCGACCGGGGATACGAACATATCGAAGAGAAACTCCGCTCCCTGGGTGCGGAGATCCGGCGCGAGACCATCGAGTGACCTGAGAGGTAATGTGTGAATGAACAATCCCTTTGAGGTCCTGGGGCTGAAAGGCACGGCAACGCCGGACGAGATCCGGAGCGCCTACCGGTCGCTTGCCCGGCAGTGCCATCCGGACATGATCCGGGACCCGGCGGAAAAGGAATCCGCCCAGATGCGGATGGTCGCCCTGAACCTGGCCTATGAGGAAGCCCTGCGGCTGGCCTCACCCCGGGCAAACAGCCCGGTGACGGCGGTCCTGTCCAGCGCCGAAGCCATCCTGATGGCCCAGCGGGCCATGGCCCGGGACAATCCCCAGGGGGCACTGCGCAGCCTGATCCGCTGCGAGGAACGGGACGGCGACTGGTACTATATGCAGGGCAAGGTTCTCATGGCGCTGGACGAATATGACAGCGCGCACCAGTCCTTCCGCCAGGCCGTAAGGCTGGACCCGGAAAACAACGTATACCGGGCCGGCGCCCTGGCCGCCGCCGTGGAACAGCGGAAATCCAAAACGCTGCAGGGCAAAGTCAAGAAGGTATTCAAAGGAATCGTGAAGAGATAACGGCAACCGGAGAACAGCAAATTGAAAAACGCTTGTATGAAAAAGATTGATTTTCTGATCGCCGCGGTGGTATTCATCGCGGTGATGCTTTGCTGCGCATTCGCGGCAGCGGAAACGGCAAAGGATATCACAAAGGACTGCAAATTCTACGCGGGTTCCGGGCGGACGGGCGAAAACGCTTTTGCCAAATGCACGGACCGGAACTACAAGACCTTCTGGAAGACCGGCAACGGCCCCAAGGGCTTTGTGGAAGTCACCGTGCCCTCCGGGCATACCGCTTCCGGCGTGATGGTGCAGTTTTATGAGCATCCTCATGCCTGGGGCCTGCAGATCAAGGACGAAAACGGCGAATGGACGGATGTCGGCCATACGGAGGGCGAATATCTGGCGGAATACCTGCCCCTGCCGGAGGGAACGGCCCTGTTCCGGGTCGCGAACGCCCCGGGGGAGAACCGCCACTGGAGCATGGCGGAACTGCGCGTCTACGGCGAAGGCGAAACGCCTCCGGAAGTGCAGCAGTGGCAGCCCTGCGCCGACAAGGCGGACCTGATGCTGCTGGTAGCCCACCAGGACGACGAGGTGCTCTGGTTCGGCGGCGCCCTGCCACGCTATGCCGGGGAGGAAAAAAAGGTCTGCCAGGTCTGCATGCTGGTGCCTTCCATGCCCTACCGGCGGCTGGAACTGCTGGACTGCCTGTGGACCTGCGGCGTCCGGAACTATCCTGCCTACAGCACCTTCCGGGACGCTTTCTCCTATTCCCTGGCCAAGCAGTATAAACACTGGAACAAGAACCATGCCTACGACGTGGTCACCGGCTGGATCCGACGCTTTCAGCCGGACGTGCTGCTGACCCACGACCTGCAGGGCGAATACGGCCACGGCGCGCACCGGGTGTGCGCGGACGCGGTGATGCACTGCGCGGAATACGCCGCGAACGCAGAAAAATATCCCAAGTCCGCGAAGGAATACGGGACCTGGGATACGCCAAAAACCTATATCCACCTGTGGAAGGAAAATGTCATCGACATAGACTGGCGGGTGCCGCTGGAAGCCTTCGGCGGGAAGACCGGTTTTGAGGTCGCCGAGGAAGGATTCCGCTGCCATATCAGCCAGCAGAAGACAGATTATCACGTGGAAGACTGGGGTCCGTGGGACAACAGCCTCTTCGGCCTGTACCGCTCAACAGTAGGCCCGGACGAGGAAAAGGACGACTTCTTTGAGCATATCAACTGAAGATCCTTCGGTCACTCTGACGCGGAAACCAGTGAACTCTCCAGGGTGAGGCATTTCAGGTTAACGACACAGTGGTAACCGCCCACGTCGATCTCCGCGAAGTCCTCCAGGATATCAAACACGGTGGCTGGCGTTCCGGGCTGATAGAAGATGGTGCCGCTGTCATCCTTGATGGTGGCGCCGGTCTCGTAATCCCGGACCTGGATTTTCCCCTTTCCCTTGATCTTTCCGTTCTGGGAGAGATAGCCAGGCACGGTATCAGTATGGTCGTTGGCATAGAATTCCAGGGTGCTGGTGACCACATAGGCGCGGTCTCCCTCATGGTCCACAAATGTCCAGTTCTTGCCCGTAGCCAGCACGCGAACGACGGAATCCCGGTAAATCTTTTTGAATTTCAGGACGGTGTTCTTGTTGCTTGGCGACTTGTGCAGCCAGATCTGACGGGAGCGGACCACCGCCAGGACCTTGTCCTCCGGCGCTTCGGTCTGCCACTTCAGCTCCGATGTATTCACCAGCTTTTTCTGGCCGTCCACGCGGATCATGGAGCGGCCGATGCCCATATAGACGACTTCCACGGAGGCCGGCACCCCGTCCTCGGGATTGATCCAGACCGTGGGCGTATCTTTTCCGTTGCGGGCGACTACGCTGTCCAGGGCTGCCTGCCACTCTTCCCCTTCCAGGGGCGCGCGGGTGGGCTCAACCTCGATATCCACGCCGCCGGTGCCGGACTCGACCTCGATGCTGCCGTCCGCATTCTTTTTTGCGCCGGCCATGGGATCTTCCTCGCCGGTGACCACGGTCATGGAACCGTCCTCATTCTTCACCGTTCCGGAGCCGGAACTGCCGCTGTCGCTGTCATAGGACTGGCCCTGGTCATGGTTCACCGACTGGGTCACGGTGCCGTCGGCCCATTCGATATGGCCGTCGTCATACCACTTGGAACCGTCTTCCTCTAAGGTATAGCCCTCCGCAAAGGCGAAGGCATACAAAAAGAGGCAGAGCACCGTGCAGAGCAAAACAAAGATCAGCCGTTTCCTGCTCTTCACTGCCCGTACCTCCCCGCGTAAACGCACCATGCTCAATGCATCATGCATCATGATTTCAACAGATTAATGATACCGGAAAACGGTCATTCTGTCAATGAAGTGAAACAGTTCTGTAATATTCCGGAAAGGATGGTGGCCCCATGAAAATCTCCCGGAAAGACGCCCTGACCTGGTTCAGTTTCTTCGCGGAACTGCCCGAGGAAGAGCCCCTCGGCTGCCGGCAGCAGGAGATCGCCCTGGCCGTGTTCAGCCAGATCGAAACCGCCGTCGAAGCCCGCCGGAAGGAGACGCTGCTCACCATTCCCGGGCTGAAAGCCGTCGTGCCGGGCACGGAGTACGCCTTCCCCTGGTCGCCGGATACACCGGCCTGCACGCTGTTCGTCGGGCCGGAGGTGCGCTTTCCCGGCGGCTGCCGCAGCTGCCTGCTGGGCACCGGACTGAGCGCGGTACGCAAGACCAACCGCTGCAATCTGGCCTGCCCCTTCTGCTACGATTACGGCCAGCTGGACTGCATTGAACCCATCGGAGAAGACCTGTGGGAGATCGGCGGCAGCCGGTACCGGGAGGAGGACCTGCCCCTGCTCTTCGCCCTGCAGAAAAAGCCCACGGGCATCGCCTATGTCTATCTGGAACCCTTTATGGAGATCGAGAAGTATTACGGGATCATCCGGCGCTTCCGCCAGGCGGGGATTCACCAGCACATGTATACCAACGGCGTGAACGCAAACGAGGAGAACCTGCGGGCGCTGGGCGAGGCGGGCCTGGACGAACTGCGGTTCAACCTGGGCGCCAGCGGCACCAGCGACAGGGTCATCGCCGCCATGGCCACGGCGAAGAAATATATCCCCCGCGTGGGCGTGGAAACACCCATGACCCGGGAATTTTACAAAGCGCTGACAGAGAAAAAAGAAAGGATCCTCGCCACGGGGATCGACTTCATGAACTGCGCGGAGCTGCACCTGAACGACAACAACCTCGCCAACTATGCCGGGGAGCCGCTGTATTACTGCCGGATGGGCTACCTGAGCCCCATCATGAGCCGGGACCTGACCCTGCAGGTGATGAAGACCGCGGCGGAAGAGAACTGGCCCATCGTGGTGCACGATTGCAGCAATAAAACAAAATTCGCCCGCGACCTGAACCTCGCTGCCCGGGAGGGCGGCTGGTTCGGCCGGAGCGGTTACGGACGGGAAACGGAATCCATCCCCTACGCGGCCTTCCTGCCGACGCTGGAGGACGAAAGCCTGGTCTTCGTGGAAGAAGAAGATCTCCCGGCGGGTTATCGGCCCGGGGAGATCGTGCTGTGATTTATTCGATGATCTGCGCGTACGCGGGGTCCACGTCCAGCGTCGCGAAGTAATCCCGGGCGGTCTCCGCCCGGCGGATCAGCCGATAGCCGCCGTCAGCGGTATACAGTACCTCGGCCCCGCGCAGGCGGCCGTTGTAGTTGTAACCCATGGCGGAGCCGTGGGCGCCCGTGTCGTGGATCAGGAGCAGGTCGCCCAGCCGGATCTCCGGCAGCGGCCGTTCCCAGGCAAACTTATCGTTGTTCTCGCAAAGACTGCCGGTGATATCATAGACGTGGTCCGCAGGCCAGTCCCGCTTGCCGCAGACGGACACATGGTGATAGGCCCCGTACATGGCCGGGCGCATCAGGTTGACCGCGCAGGCGTCCACGCCGATGTAATCCCGATAGATCTTTTTTTCGTGTACGGCGTGGGTCACCAGCCAGCCGCAGGGACCGGTCATCCAGCGGCCCAGTTCCGTCTTGATGGCGACGCCGCCTACCGGGAAGAGCTTTTCATAGACTTTCCGGACGCCCTCGCCGACGGCCTCCAGGTCCGGTTCCTTTTCCTCCGGCCGGTAGGGAATGCTGATACCGCCGGACAGGTCCACAAAGGCGAATTTCATACCGAATTCCGCCGCCAGATCCCGTCCCAGGGTCATCAGCAGTTCGGCCAGGCCCGGATAATAGGCCGGGTCGATCGTGTTGGAAGCCAGAAAGGCGTGCAGGCCGAAAGCCGCAACGCCTTCTTTTTTCAGGATGGCGAGGCCTTCCTTCAGCTGGGGCAGGGTGAAGCCGTATTTCGCCTCTCCCGGGTTGCCCATGATCGTGTTGCCGATGGAGAAGGTTCCGCCGGGATTGTAGCGGAGGCAGACCGTATCGGGGAAACCGCCGTGAGTCCGCAGCAGGTCGATATCGGACAGGTCGTCCAGGTTGATGAAGGCGCCGAGCTCCCGTGCCTGGGTGAACTCTTCGGGCGGCATGGCGTTGGCGGAAAGGATCACGTCCTCCCCGGAGAAACCGCAGGCCTTCGCCAGGGCCAGTTCCGTGGCGGAAGAGCAGTCCAGGCCGCAGCCTTCATCCTTCATGATCCGCAGGATCGCCGGATTCGGCAGGGCCTTGACGGCGAAGTATTCCTTAAAGTCTTCGCACCAGGCAAAGGCAGCCTTCAGCCGGCGGGCGCGGGCACGGATCCCCTGCTCGTCATAGAGATGGAAAGGCGTCGGGAACTGTTCCGCCGCGCGGACAAATACATCGTCATTCAGAGAAAAATTGGGCATGCGTTCCTCCGGATCAATTATGAATTCCTAATTAAGAATTCATAATTCATAATGATAGTGACCAATTCAACATACCATATTTATGATATGTACTTTGGTACTATAACCCAGTAATTATGAATTGTGAATTATGAATTGTGAATTTTTATTGTTCTTACTTCAATTCAAAACTGAATTCGTCCGCCAGCAGGCCGTCCACATAGAACGCCACCCGGTACACACCCGCCGGATAGCCGTCCGTGTTCAGGATGGAGGTCAGATTCGTTTCTGCCAGCGACAGATACCAAATATCTTCCGCCATATAGTCCGGCGAGTAGAGCCAGCCGCTTTCATAGCGGTAGTTGTTGCCGTTCGGATCGGTCAGGGTAACCAGGAGGGATTTTCCCTCGATGTTCTCCGTGACCTCATAGGTGGACCAGGAATAGAAGTAAGCCCGGCTGCTCCGCAACAGTTCCTCGGTCACTTCCGTAACCGGCACGGGCGCCTCACCTTCCTTCAGGCCGCCTTCCGGCGCTTCCGCGATGGCGGTGAGCACCGGTTTGAATCCGTATTCCGTCAGCCTTCCCGTTTGCGGAACATAGACGGACGCGAAGGATTCCGGCACGGCGGCAGGCCGGCCAGCCGATATCACCGGCCCGACGATATAGAACCGGCCGGGCGTCAGCACCGTGGTGAATACACGGTCCTTCGATTCGGCGGGATAACTTGTCAGGAAACCGTTGCCTGTATCCACCAGAACCATCCAGACGTCCTCGCCGTCTTTCTTTTCCGGCAGGGTCATCGCCGTCCAGTCGACCACGGCCGTATTGTGGACCATCGTCACGGAAAGGCCTTCAGGCGCTTCGCCCCACTCCGGCAGCCCGGAGAGCAGTCCGGCCACACCGGACACGCTTTCGGCAATACCCTCCGCCGGCAGTACAAGCACGCGGTTGACGCCTTCCGCCCATTGGGCCGTCACGATGCCGGCCAGCCGGCCGTCCGCAGTCAGCACCGGGCTTCCCACAGGTGCCGGATCCGTCAGGTCCAGCAGCAGGAAACGCCGGCCGTTGCGGGTGAATTCCTCCGCGGAAAGCACGCCGCGGTTGATGCGGGAACCAAACCGGTCGCCGTAGCGGACAATGCAGGATGACGCAGACGTTTCATCTCCCCAGGCCAGGAGCTGCCAGGCGCCCCAGCGGGCAGGCTTCTCCGCGGGATTGTAGAACACCACGGCGAGCAAGTTGTCACTGTCCTGCACCACGGCGTCCACAACCCAGGCGTTCTCGCCGTCCGTTACGACCAGCTGCTCCACCGGGATCTCCGCCACGGCACTGGGCGCTACCAGAATACCTTCGGCCACCGGGATCGCGGAGTCGACCCAGACCGGGCTCTCGCCGTCGTAATCCCACAGGTCAAACAGCTCCGCAGTCAGCTCCGGCGTCTCAGCCGCCTCCGCCGTTTCCTCGGCGCAAACAAACGGAGGCGTCAGCAGCAGGAAAGCCAGCGTCAGCAGTAAAGATAAAGCTTTTTTCATAAGGCGCCTCCGTTCAATTCACAATTCACAATTCATAATTCACAATTAAATATACTTTTTTCTTCAGGTTATCTGTCGACCATACATCATGATGAATTATTCATTATAATCCTGCAGGGATACGGACACCATCCGGCTGACGCCCTGTTCTTCCATGGCTACGCCGAAGAGGCCGTTGGCCCGCTCCATGGTGCCCTTCCGGTGGGTGATGACCACGAACTGGGTGGATTTTGAGTATTCCGCCAGATAGTCCGCAAAATAGCCGATATTCGCGTCGTCCAGCGCCGCTTCAATCTCGTCGAGAATACAGAAGGGCGTGGGCTTGAGCTTGAGGGTCGCGAAGAGGATCGCGATGGCGGTCAGGGTCCGCTCACCGCCGGAAAGAAGCGACAGCAGCTGCAGTTTCTTGCCCGGAGGCTGGGCGCTGACCTCGATGCCGCAGTTCAGCGGATCGTTCGGGTCCATGAGGATCAGTTCCGCGTGGCCGCCGCCGAAGAGACGCTCGAAGGTTTCGGAGAAATAACCCTGCAGCAGGGCAAACTGCTCCACAAAGGTCTCCTTCATGCTGGATAGCAGGCGGGTGATCAGATCCTTCAGGTCCTTCTCCGCCTTCTCCAGGTCCTCCCGCTGGGCGGTAATCTCATCCACCCGGGCTTTGGTATCCGCGTATTCCTCCACCGCCCGGACGTTGACCGGGCCCAGGGCGCGGATCTCCGCGGAAAGCTGGGCCGCCTCGCGGTCCGCCTCGGTGAGGCTGAAGCCTTCCGTCATGCGGAATTCCTCCGCGCCGGCGTAGGTGATTTCGTAAGTGTTCCAGATCCGGTCCTGCAGGGCCTTGAGGTCGCCCTCGGTCCGGGTGCGGCTGAGCTCCAGGCGGTGCATTTTGTCGGCGTCCCGCTGGCGGGTCTGGTGCAGGCCCTCGATATCCGCCAGGATCTGGGTAAGCAGTTCCTGTTTGCCGGCCCGATCCTCCTCCAGGGCGCGGGAGATCTGCTCCCGACGTGCCTGCTCGAGGCGGCTTTCCTCCAGCTCCTTCTCCGCCTTCGCGGCAGCTTCCAGGTCGGCGGCCTCCGCGGCCTCCATCTCCGCCAGCTGTCTGCGGCGGCGATCCTGGTCGGCGGTCATGCGCTTCCGGTCCTGCTCGTAGCGCGCTTTATCCCGCTGGAGAGTCTCCAGCTCATGTTTCAGGTCGTTGACCTCCAGGGTCAGGCGCAGGGTCTCCTCCGCCTTCTCCTCGGTCTTCTTCCGGGCTTCGGTCAGCGCCTGCTGCAGCTCGGCCGCCTGCGCTTCCATCTCCTCCCGGGTCTTGTCGGTGGCCTCGGTGGAATCCGTCGCCATGGACAGCTGTTCACGGATCTGCATCATGGATTCCATAAGCTGTTCCCGGGCGGCTTCGGATTCATGCAGGCGCATGCTGTGGGTCTGGGCGTCGCTCTCCGCGTTCTGCACGCGCTCGGTCTCCCGGGCGACGGCGATCTCCTGCTGGTGCAGTTCTTCCAGGGCGCCGGCGGAGCGTTCCTTGAGCTCGTCCTTGCGCTTCTGGCCGTCCTGCATCTGCCGCAGCAGCCGCTCCAGCTCGTCCTGGCCCGCGGACAGCTTCGCCGTCAGTTCCTTCAGTTCCCTCTCCCGGGTAAACAGGTTCACGTTCCGGGAGGAAACGGAGCCGCCGGTCATGGAACCGCCGGAGTGCATGACATCGCCCTTGAGGGTGACCAGGCGGAAGGCGTGGTCGCCTTTGCGCATGATCGGGATGCCGGATGCCAGGTCCTCCGCGATCACGGTGCGGCCCAGCAGGTTCTCCACGATCCCGCGGTATTCTTCATCGCATTCCACCAGGTCAGAAGCCACGCCGATGCAGCCGGGCAGGCTCAGAGCTTTCTGCTCCTCCGGGGTCAGAAGCCGCGGCTTCACCGTCGTCAGGGGCAGAAACGTGGCCCGGCCCAGCCGGTTCTCCCGCAGGTATTCAATCTGTTCCTTGGCCGTCTCCTCGTCCTCGGTGACCACATGCTGTTGGATGGCGCCCAGGACCATATCGATGGCCGTTTCATATTTTCCCGGTACGGAGATCAGCTGACTGACCGGGCCGCGGACGCGGCCGTCGTTCCGCTCCCGCGCGCGGGTCACGACCGTGCGCACGGCGTTGGAATAGCCTTCCATCTCCCGGGACATCTCGTCCAGAATCTGCTGGCGGGATTCCATGTCCCGCATCTCCGCGAGCTTCCGGTCATAGGCCGCGCGGGCTTCGATGACCTCCGCATCCGCGGCTTCCAGCCCGGCACGGGCTTCCTGCAGGGTGGCGGACAGGCGGTCCTGCTCCGCGGTCTCCTTTTCCAGCCTCATCCGGGCGTCCGCCACGGCGTTCTCCAGGCCGCTGCCCTGGGCGCGCATCTCTTCACAGGAGACGGTCAGCTCTTCCAGCCGGGTCTCCAT
>CAZUXV010000082.1:0-11941 GCA_964624445.1 uncultured Oscillospiraceae bacterium
GCGTTTTTGATATCAGCAGATAGTTCGGAATCAGACCGGCGTTGATGTACATGGTGAACACCAGCACCAGCGTAATGAACTTCCGCAGAACATATTCCCTCCGGGACAGGGCGTAGGCCAGCATCCCGGTCCAGAACAGGTTCAGGGCGGTGGTCAGGATCGTCTTGGAAAAAGAAATCCAGAAGGCCTGATAAATCGCCGGATCTTTCACCAGAGCATCATAGGAGTCCAGACTCCACACCCGGGGCCAAAGGCCGATGCCGCCCTTGACGGCGTCAAGGCCGTCATTGAAGGAATAGGCCACCGTATTCAGCACCGGATACAGGGTAATGAAGCACAGAAGAATCAGGATGAGCGTGTTCACGATCGGGAATACTCGGTCCCGCTTGATCTTGTTTTTGGGTTTGATCGTTGCAGTCGTCATGGTATCACCTCCGTTAAATCAGCGTTTCTTCATCCAGGAGCTTGGCAATCCGGTTCGCGCCGAGCAGAAGGATGATACCAACAAGCGTCTTGAACATACCGGCCGCAACGCCGTACGCATAATGCGGTCTGCTTCCGCCGAAGCTGTAGATCATGACGAACACGTCAATCGTGTCCGAGTACTTCATGACCAGACCGTTCCGCATCAGGTACTGCATTTCAAACCCGGCTTCCAGCAGGTGTCCGATGTTCATGATCAGCAGCACCATAAAGGTGGATTTGATACCCGGCAGCGTCACGTGCAGGATCCGCTGGAAACGTCCCGCCCCGTCGATCGCCGCTGCTTCATACAGGCTCGGGTCGATAGACGTCATGGCCGCGATATAGATAATCGTACCCCAGCCGACTTCCTTCCAGACATTGATCACACCGACCAACCACCAGAAATACTCTCCTCTGCCCAGGAAGAACACCGGTTCCTTCACCAGGCCCGTACCCTGCAGGAAATCGTTGATGGCGCCGTTGCTGGAAAAAATGTTCTGCGCCATGCTGACGACGATAACCATGGACAGGAAGTGCGGCAGATAGGTGACCGTCTGAACCGTGCGTTTGAACGTACGGTTGCGAACCTCATTCAGCAGAATGGCCAGCAGAACCGCGGACACCGTACCGAACACCAGGTTGATCAGGCTCATAGCGAGCGTGTTCCGGATTGAAAGAAGAAAGTCGTTGTTGCTGAACAGCCATTTGAAGTTGTCCAGGCCCACCCATGGACTGTTCGCAAACCCTTTCTTGGTCGTATAATCCTGGAAGGCTGTCATCCATCCCCACAACGGAGCGTAATTGAACAGCAGCACATACAGCAGCATAGGCACGGACATGATGACCAGTTGCCACTGTCTTCCAAGCTTTGTAAAGAATCCGGGCTTCTTTACCGATCCTGCCGCATTCTTGCCGATTGAACGAGCGGTCATTGTCTCTTTCTCCTCTCAATAAAGCGAGGGGGGAGAGATGAATCCCTCCCCCTCGCGTGGATACTGGGAATTACTGATACCGTTCCGGATAGACCAGCTTCAGGATTTCTTCATGCATGAAGTTGGCATAGATCTCGGAATAAGGAGCGATTTCAGCGGTGAACGCTGCCCAGTTGGCATCGAAGTCAGCCGGATCACCGGAGATGATCTTCGGCAGCCATTCAACCTGCAGCTGCAGCCACTTCTGATAGTCCACATCGATCGGTCCCTTGTCGATCTGCCAGGCTTCTCCGTAGGGAGCCAGCTCGATCGGGTCGCTGAACAGCTCTTCAATCGCGTTGATACCGAGCTTCTCATACAGGGCCTTGTCGTAGTCAGACAGGTTGGCATTGCGGATTTCGGGCTGGAGGTCAGGAGACCAGCTGTTGCCGTTGTCCATGGTACCGGCCTTCTTAGGCGCGGAGGTGAAGATGGCGTCGGCCTTGTTGGCACGGACCCACTCGCTGTCGGAGCGCTGCTGATACTGTTCGGCGGTCATGTTCATACGGCCGTTCTCATCGGTGTACCAGTCTTCGTCTTCAATACCCCACTGGAGGGCGATCTGCCACTCGTCAGAGAGCAGGGTATCAATCAGCTGCACCAGGCGTTCCGGATCTTCAGCGGTCTTGGCGATACCGAAGCCGCGGTCCTTATTGATAACGCCGGCGTTGATGTAATGCTCGGAGAGATCCCAGTTTTCAGAGGGCAGCGCGATGCCTTCCAGGTCGCTTTCGGAATACATCAGCGGGATGGGCAGGAAGGTCTCGGCGTAGCGCTTCTCGTTCGTCAGGGAAGCGGTCGCAGAACCGAAGTCCCAAGCCTGATCGAACATGCCCAGCACGTGGCCGTTGGCCAGCTCGTTGGTGTACTGTTCAAAGTTCATAACGAAGGTGTCGGGGCTGATCAGGCCCTTGTGATATTCTTCGTTCAGCTTCTTGTAGTAGGGAACCGCATAGTCTTTGTCAACAAAGGTCCAGGTCGCGAATTCCGGATCATGAACATCAACGATGACTTCACCGTCGTTCGGGCGGCCCATCAGGTGCTGTACGGGGTTGATCAGGCAGAACCGGCGCCAGTCTTCGCACAGGATGGCGAAGCCGGTGTAGGGGGTGCCGTCATCCGCGTTGGGATTCGCAGCAATATAAGCTTCGATCAGGTCAAAGTACTCGTTCAGGGTCTTCGGAACAACATAGTTGTTGAACTCGATCACTTTCTTCTGGAGGAAGAAGGACGGTCCGTTGTAGGAAACGATGTTCTCATTGTAGGTCACGCCGTAGTTCGGGATGACATACAGAGCGCCATCGTGGTCGTTCAGCAGCTGGTCGAGCTTGATGTTGGTGCCATGCAGGTGACGCCAGATGTTGGGGGTCTTCTCTTCGCTGATGTAATCCATGAAGTTGATCAGCACATCCGCCGCTTCAACCTGCTCCATGCTGTTGCCGCCGTCAAACAGATCGGGCTGTTTGTCGTCTTCGCACTTCAGCGACAGGGTCTGGTTCAGATCGCCGGCCAGGAACTCGATTTCGAATGTGATGCCGAGTTCATCAGCAATCTTCTTGTACATTTTGTTGCCTTCCAGGGGCTGATCGCCGGGATCACCCTTGAAGACGGTCACGGTAATGGGAGCGGGCGCTTCAGCCATAACAGCGGGAACGATCGCCAGAACCATCGCCAGCACTAACAGGGTAGCCAGGATTTTCTTCATGGTCTTTTCTCCTCCGTTTTTCTTTTTTGGCACATCGTGCCTTTGACAATATTCTAACAAAATGTACGTACTTTCAGAATGGCACATTCGGTCAAATTTATAAACTTTTTGCTCTTTTATTGATCACTTTTTGCTTTATAATTACGCAATCGTTTGCGTTTGTTTGTCAGTTCTTGTTCTTCCTGGTTCCTGTATTTCCCAAGCATTACAGGTTTTCCAGAGATTTACAATGTTCATTTATTGCTCAACAAAAAATGAAATGTTTCACCGAAACATCTCACGCATATGTTGCTCACTTTTTGTTCGTATTCCTTTTGTTGGTGATTGACCTGGCTGTCAGGCACAAAATCTTGTAACAACCGCTGATAAAATGTTACCCTTGTACAGTTTTCTATGAATCACCATATGGCTGTCCGGCGTCAGTTTGTCGCCTGCTCCACCAGTTTCAACACTTCCCTCTGCATATATTCGGAATAAACCTGGCAGCTGTAGCTGATCTCATCCACAAACGCGTCCCATCTCTCGTCCAACTCGGAAGGGTCGCACATGATGATCTGCGGGAGCTGTTCATCCTGGATCTGATTGAAATCCAGGTATTCCACATCAATCGGCCCCTTATCGATCTGCCAGGCTTCCCCGTAGGGCGCCAGCTCGATCGGCGGATTGAAGAATTCAGCAGGCGTCCGCTTTCCGCAGGCGGACAGGAATGCTTTGTCATAATCGCTCATCTGGTCAAAATAAATCTCCGGCTGGCTTCCCGGATCCCAGGCGTTTCCGTCATCCATGGTTCCCTGCTTCTTCGGGCAGGAAGACCAGACCGCATCCGCTTTGTTGGCCCGCTTCCATTTCGCATCGGAAAGATGCCTGAACTGTTCCTCCGTCATCAGCATCCGGCCGTCCTTCACCGTATAGTCCGTACCTTCCTCGCCCCACTGGAACAGTTTCTGCCATTCGTCCGAAAGGAATGTTTCCATCATCTGCACCAGCCGTTCCGGATACGGGCAGGAAACAGAAATGCCGAAGCCGCGGTCCTTGTTCATCACCGTGCCGTTCAGGTAATGCTCCTCGATGGTTTTCCCGTCTACATATTCCGGGTCATAGACCAGCGGGATCGCCAGATAGGTATTCTCATACATTCCGGAGGCCACCAGTGAGTCTGTTGCCGGCGAGAAATCCCAGGTCTGGTCAAACATGCCCAGCACCGTTCCGCTCGACAGTGCCGCGATATACTGGTCATAGTTCATGGTGAATGTGTCCCGGTTGATCATTGGATACTCACCGTTGATTTCCTTGTGGAACTCTTCGTTCAGCTTGGCATAGTATGCCTTGGCGTAGGGTTGGTTGATGAATGTCTCGGTCCTGTAGTCCGGCGTGGTGATGTCAACAATCACTTCGCCGTCGTTGGGCCGGCCCATCAGATGCTGCACGGGATTGATCAGGCAGAAATGCCGCCAGCCGTCGCACAGAATCGCAAATCCCGTATATTTTATACCGTCCTTCGTTTCCGGATTTGCGGCGATGAAGCGCTCAATCAGGTCAAAATACTCGTTCAGCGTTGTTGGAATCTTATAGTTGTCCCAGGCGATGACCTGCTTCTGGATGAAGAAAGCCGGGCCGTTGCAGTCGTTCTGGATCTGATCGTTATAGGTGATCCCGTAGTTTGGGATGATATACAGTTTTCCGTCGTCGGTCAGCAGCTGTTTGATCCGGTCGTTGGTATAAATATGCTTGTACAGGTTCGGCGTCTTCTCTTCGCTGATATACGGCAGCAGGTCGATCAGGACGTCGGCGTTTTCCAGCGTCTCCGCGCTGTTTCCGCCGTCAAAGAGATCCGGATACGTGTCATCCGCCAGTTTCAGGCTCAGCGTTTCGTCCAGGTCCCCGGCCAGGAATTCAAACTCAAAGCGGATGCCCAGCTCGTTCTCGATCTTTTTGTAGATCCTGTTGTCGTCTGTAGGCTGGTCGCCCGGATCGCCGCGGAAAACCGTCACCGTGATCAGGTTTTCCGTCGTCTTCGGCGTTTCTGCCATCGCGCCGACCGCGATAACGATCAGCAGTGCCAGTACGATCGTCAAAACCCTCGAACGTTTCATGATGATCTCCTCCTGTAACAGGTCCGTATATTCAGTTGCTCATGTTCAATAATATTTCTTCATAAACCTGTCTTTATCCTGCCATACGGCGAAGACGTAAAAACATCCGGTACAGCGGTCTGTACCGGATGCAGGTTCGTATGCTTACAGCAGTTTCTTTCTCATTCCTTCCGGATCGATGGGGGACAGGTCAGCCGGCGGGACGTCAAACAGCGTCTTGCAGCCGAAGATCTGACGGCTGTTCATCCGCACAACCGCCCGAGCGCAGGCTACCAGCACAGATGCGGTAAATTCCGGATTGGAATCCAGCTTCAGTGAAAACTCCATCACATGTGTATGGTTTCCGTCAAGGCCGGTCTTTCCGCAGCGGATCACCTGACCGCCGTGAGGCAGCTCGCTGTGCTCCCGCTTCATTTCTTCTTCGGTAATGAAGGTCACGGTCGTATCATAGTCAGCAAAATAGTTGGGCATTTCCTTGATCTGTTTTTCAATCAGCGCCCTGTCCGCACCTTCTTCCGCCACAACATAGCACTCCCGGGTATGCTTCTGGCGGGTGGTCAGCTCCGGATTTTCGCCGCTGCGTACCTTTGCCAGCGCTTCTTCCACCGGCACGGTATACTGTCGGGCGTCTTTTACACCGGGAATCCGGCGGACGGCATCACTGTGGCCCTGGCTGACGCCGCGGCCCCAGAAAGTATAATCCTTTCCGTCCGGCAGAACAGTGTTCATATACAGCCTTGCCAGGGAGAACAAGCCGGGATCCCAGCCCGCGCTGATAATCGCGGTATGCGCGTGGGTCAGCGCCGCTTTGTCCACATTGGCAAAATGTTCCGGTACCCGGGCGTGGGTATCGAAGGAATCCACCACGTTAAAGGACTTCGCCAGCATCGGGGTCATCTCCGGCAGGTCGGAAGCGCTGCCGCCGCAGATGATGATCACATCGATGTCAGCGGTATAGTTTTCCACATCCTGTGCGGCGTAGACCGGCGCGCCGGTCAGCGTCTTCACCGTCTTCGGATCCCGGCGCGTAAAGATGCCGAACAGTTCCGTGTCCGGATTCTGGCGGATCGCCAGTTCCACGCCCCTTCCCAGGTTTCCGTAACCGTAAATTGCGATCTTCATGCTTTTTCCTCCAGCAAACTCTTCATATCATACATTCCCGGCGCTTTACCGGCCAGGAACTTCGCTGCCTTCAGGCTGCCTTCCGCAAACACGCCGCGGCTGAACGCTTCATGCTTCAGGGTGATCCGTTCGTTCTGGGTTCCGATCATCACCTCATGTACACCGACGATGTTGCCCATGCGGATTGCGTGGATCCCGATCTCGTCCTGCGTCCTTTTGGCCATGCCGGAGCGCCCGCAGTTGGCGACCGCTTCCGGACGGACTTCCTTCACGGCATTGAACAGCGCCAGTGCGGTTCCGCTCGGCGCGTCCAGTTTCCGGTCATGATGCTGTTCCACGATTTCGATCTCGCCGTCGGGATACAGCGCCGCGGCCCGTTTCACCAGGTCCACCAGTGTCGCGATACCCAGGGAATAGTTCGCCGCCAGGAATACGGGAATCGTCTTCGCGGCCTCTGCGATCCGTGCTTTTTCCTCATCCGTCTGGCCTGTGGTGGCAAGTACCACCGGCAGTTTTTTCGCTTCGGCGTAATCCAGCAGCGCGCCGGTCATGGAGTGATGGCTGAAGTCGATGATCACGTCCGCTTCGGCCGTACATTCACTAAAGGAAGGGACGCAGACGCCCTCCGCCGGGATCATTGGATCGACACCCGCGACGATCTCACTGCCTGTATCCCGCTCCGCGCAGGTCCGGACCTCCCGGCCCATATGTCCGCCGTATCCGCAAAGAAGGATCCTCATGCTTTTACCTCCAGTCCCTGCGCGCGCATCAGGTCAAACAGTTTTTGCTTATTTGCTTCTTCCATTTCCACCAGCGGCAGCCGGAGGATATACTCTCCGAAACCCATGGCTGCACAGGCAGCTTTCACAGGGATCGGATTGGTCTCGATCATCGTCTGGTTCATCAGGGAAAGCAGTTTCAGCTGCAGCTTCGCCGCGCCTTTCACGTCTCCCGCAAAGAACAGGCGGCACATTTCCGCCATCTCCCCGGGTACAATGTTGCCCACCGTGGAAATCACGCCTTTTCCGCCCAGGCTCAGCACCGGCACGGTCTGGTCGTCATTTCCGGAATACACGTCCAGGCTGTCCCCGCACAGTTCCAGCTCCTTCGCCACCTGGCTGATACTTCCGCAGGCTTCCTTCACGGCGGAGATCCGCTCGTGCTTCGCCAGTACAGCCAGCGTCTCCGGCAGCATGTTCAGGCCGGTCCGGGAAGGAACGTTATACAGGATGCATGGAACGCTGCTTGCGTCTGCGATGGCGGAGAAGCTTGCGATCAGTCCGCGCTGAGTGGTTTTGTTATAGTAGGGCGTCACCAGCAGCACCGCGTCCGCGCCTGCCCGGCAGGCGGTAGTTGTCCGCTCGATGGCGTGAGCCGTGTTGTTGGAACCTGTGCCGGCGATAACCGGAACCCGGCCCGCGACCCGTTTTACGCAGAAGGTGACCGCCTCTTCATGCTCCCGGTCCGTAAGGGTGCTTCCCTCACCGGTCGTACCCGCAACCACAAGCGCGTCGATTCCTTCATTCAGCTGGAAGTCAATCAGCCGTCCGAAAGCGTCCCAGTCAATACCGTCCCCGGTAAAAGGGGTGATAATGGCCGTTGCCGCGCCGGTAAAGATCGTGTGATTCATGCCGGAACACCTCCAAGTGTCAGTTCAGAAAAAAGATTGAAAGCAGTGTACCGCAGGAGGATCGCTTCGTCAATCCCGTTCCTCCTGTCAGTCCGAAATAACAAGGTCTGTGATGATATCCGTTCCCTCTGTGGGAAGATCTCCCCGCAGCAGTGCCCGGAAACAGAGGCATATAGCCCTGCCGGTATGTTCTGCCAGGAAACGGTCATAGTATCCGGCGCCGTGGCCCAGCCGGACGCCGTTGGGCGCCGCCGCCATGCAGGGAACCAGGATCAGGTCGGGGTCCGGAACCTCCGTTCCGTCCGCTGCCGTCCCCGGTTCGGGAATACCAAGTGTGCCGGGTTTTACGCCGGCAAGGTCCTTCACCGGCAGCGCAGCCATCCGCCCTGCGTCCAGGCAGCGCGGCAGCAGCAGCGTTTTTCCTTCCCTCAATGCCGTTTCCATCAGTTCCCGGGTATCGGGTTCCGTCGGCAGGCTCCAGTAGGCCATGACCGTTGCGGCTTTTTTCCACTCGGGAAGGGCAAGCACCTGCCGGGTAATCTCCCGGCTGGCCTCCCGCCGGTATTCCGGCGTCAGGCCCTCGGAGATGATCTTCGCTTCCTGCCGGATGCGCTGCTTTTCCGCTCTCACTCCACCGTGCATTGCCGTTTCCTCCCTGGTACCGATTCGTATTGTATCATACTGTTTTCGTTCGTGCTGTTTTCCGGTTGTTTTTCATCCTGTCCCTGTGGTAAGATGGAAAAAACAGTCAATCATACCGACAGACCGGATAAGGAGCTTCCCATGAGTATCATTGTGATCGGCGCCGTCTTTGTGGATATCAAGGGCTACCCTTCCCGCACCTACATTCCGGGCGGCCGGAATGCCGGCAAAGTGCGCTACGTGCACGGCGGCGTAAGCCGGAATATCGCCGAGGATCTGGGAAACATGGGCCTGGATCCGGTTTTCCTCTCCCTGGTGGATCCCTCCGGTTCCGGGGAGGACGTGCTGCTCCGCCTGAAAGATCACGGGGTAGATACCCGCTTCATCCGGAAGGTTCCGGAAGGAATGGGTACCTGGCTGGCTGTCTTTGACAACAACAACGACGTATGTGCCTCTATCTCCCACCGGCCCGATCTCAGGCCCCTGCTGAACCTGTTGCAGGAAGAGGGTAATCCCCTTTTCGCCGCCGCGGAAAGCGTAATGATCGAACTGGACCTGGATGAATCCGTAGTGGAGGAGATTTACCGGCTGAAAACAAAGTACAACACCCAGGTATACGCCGCTGTTTCCAATATCAACATTGCCCTGGAGCGGCGGGCTTTCCTGCAGCAGACGGACTGCTTTGTCTGCAACCGGCAGGAAGCCGGCGTCCTTTTCTCCGTCGAGTTCGGCGATGAAACGCCGGACGTGCTCGCCAGCCGGCTTTCAGAGCTGGTAACCGACGCTGAGATTCCTGCTATGATCGTCACCCTCGGTGCGGACGGCGCGGTCTGGGCGGATATCCACGGCCGGTACGGCGTCTGTCCTGCCCAGCAGGTTCCGGTGGCGGATACCACCGGTGCCGGGGACGCCTTCTTCGCCGGCGTCGCCGCCGGACTGACCTATGGGAAAGATCTGGCCGAAGCCTGCGCCATCGGCGTGCGACTGGCCTCCTCCGTCATCTGTTCCCTGGAAAACACCTGTCCCCGTTTCCTGCCCAGTGAATTCGGATTTAATGTTTAACAGAAAAACGCGGTCAGCGCTTTGATAAGATATTCCAGGTCTTTCGTTCCGGCGGTTTCATAAACGGAATGCATGGCCAGCTGGGCCAGGCCGATATCCACCGTATCCATGGAAACATGAGTGTTGGAGATATTGCCCAGGGTGGATCCGCCAGGCAGGTCCGACCGGTTCACAAAGTGCTGCACCGGCACGCCCGCCTGCTCGCAGATCAGCGTGAACCGGGCGGAAGAAACCGCGTCCGTGGTATATTTCTGGTTGGCGTTGTGTTTAATCACAACGCCTTCGTTCATATACGCCCGGTTCTGTTTGTCAAACTTCTCCGGATGGTTGGGATGGACGGCATGCGCGTTATCCGCGGAAACCATGAAGCTGCCTGCGACCGCCGCCCGAATCTCCCCGTCTGACGCGCCCAGGGCAAAGCCCAGCCGCGTCAGCGTGTCATACAGGAAGGAGGAATCCGCTCCCTGGCGGGTGGAGGAACCGACTTCCTCGTTATCAAACACGGCGCAGACGTTCACTGCATCCCGGGCTGTGCTTTCGGCCAGCGCCGTTACCGCCGCCCAGGCGCACTCCAGGTCATCGATCCGCGCACAGGAGAAGAAGGCGTCACCGGCGCCCCAGACGCTGGCACGTTCCCGGCTGCAAAGGAACAGGTCATGGCCGAGGATGTCTTCTTTCCGTACGCCGGCGGTCTCCGCGATTTCCTTCATCAGGCCACCCTTTGCGTCTCCTTCTCCGTACAGGGGCAGCAGATCCACCTGTGGGTCGTATTTATATCCGTCGTTGACCTCCCGGTTAAAGTGGATCGGCTGATTCGGGATCAGCACCGCGTCCCGGTCCAGGCTGACCAGGCGAACGCCTACGCCGTCTCCTTCCCGTACAGCCAGCCGGCCGGCCACGGACAGCGGCCGGTCCAGCCAGGAGGACATGATCATTCCGCCGTATCTCTCAACGTTCAGCCTCACATAGTGATCCCCGGCGTCTTCAAAGATCTCCTTCAGTTTGAACGCAGGCGAATCCCCGTGGGCCGCAGCGATCCGGAAGGAGGAAAACCCCGTTTCCGGCACCTCAAAGGCGATGAGCGCCGAATCGTTCCGCATGACATAATAGCGGCCGCCGGCGTCCACCAGCCAGGGATCCGTCTCCTTCAGTTCCCTGAACCCTTTTTCCAGCAGTGTCTCCCGGAAGTTCGCCGCCGCGTGAAACGCCGTAGGCGATTGTTCAGCGAAATTCAGGAATTGTTCCAGTCTGTCCATATCGATCCTTCTTTCCAAAAACAGCGGACGGGGTTACCGTCCGCTGTGCTCATTACTTATTCCAGGTCAGCGCCGAGGTCAGGACCGTAGTGCGATCCGCGTCTACCGTCAGCAGACCTTCTTCAATGACGCCTTCCTTCCGTTCGTCCGCATCGGTAATCACGACGCAGTTACCTTTGACCACCGCCGTCACAAACGGCACATGGCCGGCCATGATCGCCAGGTCGCCTTCGGTACCGCGCAGGATCAGCATCCCGGCATCTCCGCGGTACAGATCTCCGTCCGGGGAGGATATGATCAATGGGAAGGTTTTCACGCTTTGCCGCCTTTCTTTGCCTTCTCGACCGCTTCGTCGATCGTGCCCACAAAGAGGAACGCGCTTTCCGGCAGGTCGTCATGCTTGCCTTCAATGATTTCGCGGAAGCCCCTGAGGGTCTCGCTCAGCGGGACGTACACGCCGGGCAGACCGGTGAATTTCTCGCTGACGAAGAACGGCTGGGACAGGAACCGCTGGATCTTACGAGCCCGGGTAACCAGTAGTTTGTCGTCTTCCGCCAGTTCATCCATACCCATGATGGCGATGATATCCATCAGTTCGTTATACCGCTGCAGGATCCGCTGCACTTCGCGGGCAATGCGGTAATGCTCTTCGCCCAGCACTTCCGCGCTCAGGATCCGGCTGGTGGAATCCAGCGGGTCCACAGCGGGATAGATACCCTGGCTGGCGATGGAACGGGAAAGAACCGTCGTCGCGTCCAGGTGGGCAAAGGTCGTGGCGGGCGCCGGGTCGGTCAGGTCGTCCGCGGGAACGTAGACCGCTTGCACGGAGGTGATGGATCCCTTATGCGTGGAGGTGATCCGTTCCTGCAGCAGGCCCATCTCGGTTGCCAGCGTCGGCTGGTAGCCAACGGCGGAAGGTACGCGGCCCAGCAGGGCTGAAACCTCAGAACCGGCCTGGGTGAAACGGAAGATGTTGTCGATGAACAGCAGCACGT
>CAZUXV010000083.1:0-11924 GCA_964624445.1 uncultured Oscillospiraceae bacterium
TCCCCGCCTTCCGGCGCGTCCGCCAGCTTCGACGCGAAGGTGTCAAAAGCCTCGTGGTCATACGCGCACTCCAGCAGCGGAATCTCCTCCGACAGCAGGCTGAGCAGCCGTTTCTGTTCGCTCAGCCGGTGAAGGTATTCCTCCTCCGGCTCGATATTCGGATTGTAATACAGCAGCGTCACGCGGAAATGCTCGCAGAGCCGTTCCAGGACGGCGCTGGAGCATGGGCCGCAGCAGCTGTGCAGCAGCAGCGCCGGCTTTCTGCCTTCCAGCCGCGCAATCTCCGCTTCCATCTCCCGCTGATAATTCCGTTTCTCCATGCCTTCCGCTCCTGTCTGCCTGATATTGGAAACTTTACTCTCCTTTTCCTGTATCGTCAACTGTGGACCAGGGGGACGGTTCTTTTGGGCCAAAATGCAAAAAGAGATAATCCAAAGGAGAATAATGGTCCAAAAGAACCGTCCCCCTGGTCCATCTTCGGTTATAAACCCAATCTATACCTCCGGATAAAAAAACTCTATCTTATTACCTATTGACTCAATAGGTTTAATATGATATTCTTCTCGCAACACATCAAGGAGGTACTGTTTATGGCTAAGATCTACAAAGGCTCCCTGGAGCTGATCGGGAATACTCCCCTGGTTGAAATCGTGAATATTGAAAAGGAACTGGGGCTGGAAGCCACCGTGCTGGTTAAGCTCGAATACTTCAATCCCGCCGGCAGCGTCAAAGACCGTATCGCCAAAGCGATGATCGAAGACGCCGAAGCGAAGGGCCTGCTGAAGGAAGGTTCCGTAATCATTGAACCGACCAGCGGCAACACCGGCATCGGCCTGGCGTCCATCGCGGCCGCCAAGGGCTACCGCATCATCCTGACCATGCCCGAGACCATGAGCGTAGAACGCCGCAACATCCTGAAGGCTTACGGCGCCGAACTGGTCCTGACCGAAGGCGCCAAGGGCATGAAGGGCGCCATCGCCAAGGCGGAAGAACTGGCGAAGGAAACCCCCAACAGCTTCATCCCCGGCCAGTTCGTGAACCCCGCGAACCCCGCCATCCACCGTGCGACCACCGGCCCCGAAATCTGGAATGATACCGACGGCGCTGTGGACATCTTCATTGCCGGCGTGGGCACCGGCGGCACCCTGACCGGCGTGGGCGAATTCCTGAAGTCCAAAAAGCCGGACGTCAAGGTCGTTGCCCTTGAGCCCGAAGATTCCCCCGTCCTGTCCGAAGGCCGCGCGGGCGCCCATAAGATCCAAGGCATCGGCGCCGGTTTCGTGCCGGATGTGCTGAACACCAAGATCTACGATGAAATCTTCAAAGCCGCCGGCGCGGACGCCTTTGCCGCCGCGAAGCTGCTGGCGAAGAAAGAAGGTATTTCCGTCGGTATCTCCTCCGGCGCCGCCCTGCACGGCGCCATCGAGCTGGCGAAGCGTCCGGAGAACAAGGGCAAGACCATCGTGGCCCTGCTGCCCGACAGCGGCGACCGTTACTACTCCACCGCCCTGTTCACCGAATAACGAAGAGACAAACGCAACGGAGCATCCTGAATCCAGGATGCTCCGTTTTCGTTTGGTTGATTTTACTCCGAATTCCCGCTCCGTCGCCGGACACTTTCATCTTTGTGTTTCCGGATATCCTGTGATATGATAACTGCAGAGAACAGAGAATCCGGGAATGACAACTGAACAACATGCCGAAAGGAGAATTTCCATGAAATGCTATAATTGCGGATACGATGGAACGGTTAATCCATGCAAATGCCTTGTCATCAATCGGGTAAAATCCTACAGCCAGATTGAGGAAAGCCTGGTCGGTATTGAGGACGGCGGGCTGTGTGAATCCTGCGTGAAGGAACTGGCCCTCCGCAACGCCCCGCGCCATCCGCTCTATCCGCTTCAGGCGGTGTTGATTGGCCTAGGCGTCGCCTGTATCTTCATCATGATCATCGCAGAGGAGGTTCATCCCCTTCTAATCGCCGTCGCCGCAATATCGCTGATCCTCGGCCTGATTGTCTGGCGGGTTGTCCTCCCGTCCACAGCAGCCAAATATGCATACCGCTGGATCGGATCTGTTTCCGAAGACAATACAAGACAGCACAATTACGGGGAAAGCACGATCCCCGCCCCTGTCGGTGAAAAGATGTACAGGAGCAGGAGGGCGTTTGACAAACTGAATCCGAACCTGACAGCCGGAATGCGCGAAAAGCTGTATAACGAGGCCATCACCAACGGACTGTGGAAGAGGCTTCCGGACGCCAGGGCTGTGGAAGAGCAGAAGCAAAAAGCAGAGGAACTTCGGAAAAAGGCGGAAGAAAAAGCCCGGCAGCCGCTGCCGGACATCTCCGATCCGGATTTCTTCTCAGCCTGCGTGGATCGGCTTGTATGGCTTTATCAGAAAAAGCCCGGCGGTTATCTGACCAGCCAGGCGGATGCAGTGCGTGAAGTCGGAAAAAAACTGAACGAAGCCGGCGGCATGGACCTGATGCTGAAAGCGCACGCCGCTTTTGCAAGCCGGAACGGTCTGATGGCCCGCAACCTGGAGATGGTCTGGGACGGCATCGGCGGATGGGCCGGATAACTAGATCTTCAGATCCACCCACTTGCCCTGCTTAAACCGCAGCGACACCATAATGAACCGGGAAAGCTGGTCCGCCAGGATGCCAAGCCACACGCCGTGCAGCCCCCAGCCGAAAACGTTGACCATCAGAATCGTGGACAGGGTGCGGATGCCGGCGATGGAAATAATCGCGGCGATCAGCACATACCGGACATCCCCCGCGGCCCGCAGGCAGCCGGTAAAGATGATCTGGCTGATCTGCAGCAGCACGATGAGGATCAGGTACCGGCAGATCAGTTCGCCCATCTCCAGGATATGCGGCTCCGTGAAATACAGGCCGAAGAACCACCGCCCGCCGAAAAACAGGAGCAGCGCCAGGATAAAGGAAATGGCCAGGCCGATCCGCTGGCAGATGCTGCCGTAGCGTTTCGCGGTCTGCTTCTGTCCCGCCCCGAGGGCTTCCCCAGCCAGCGCCACCGCCGCTACCTGCATGCCGTCGGCAAAAGAGAATCCCAGGCCCAGGATGCTCATGCCGATATTATGCGCGGCGAACTCTTCCGTTCCTAGCCGGGCGGCAATCATCGCCGTGGCCAGGAAGCCGATCCGTGCCGCAATGTTTTCAAACGAAGTATTCAGCGCCAGATGCCAGATGGATTTCGCGCACTCCCGGGAATACCGGAGCTTCAGCTTTTTCATCAGGGGAATGCGTACATAACTGCTCTTCCGGAACAGGGAGGAAACCGCCATGCCTGCCGCCACCACCGTGCCGAGCACCGTAGCGATCGCCGCGCCGCGGATCCCCCACCGCGGAAAGCCGAAATGGCCTTCGATCAGCAGATAGTTGAAACAGATATTGACAATGCTGCTGGTCATGTTCGTGGTCATGGACAGCTTGGTATTGCCGCTGCCCCGCTGGGCGGAGTTGATGACCATCGTGATCACGTTGAAGAACGTACCGCCCATGATGATCCGGAAGTACTCGACAGCCATCTCGTGGGTGTCCGCGTTGCTTCCGGCCAGATCCATCATCCAGGGTGCAAAGCCGACGAACAGTGCCGTGACGGCCACACAGGCAATACAGCCCAGGATGATCGCGGTCAGCAGGATCTGGTTGGCCGTATCCTGCCGCTGCTCCCCTTTCCGCCGGGCAACCAGCGCTGAAACGGCCACATTGATGCCGAAAAAGATCGTCAGTCCGATGAACTTCGGCTGGTTTGTCAGTCCGACCGCCGCGACGGCGGACGGGCCCAGCGCCGACACCATCATCGTATCGATCATACCCGCAAGGGCAACGAAAAAGCTCTCCGCCATCGCCGGCCAGGCAACGGAGAGTGCTTTTTTCGTCATTGCGCCGCGTGTCAGTTCAGTCGTCATGTTTTTTACGTTATCCTGAATTATGAATTCTGAATTATGAATTCTGAATTGATCAGAATCCGTGGCTGCCTCCGCCTCCGCCGAAGCCGCCTCCGCCACCGCCGCTGAAGCCACCGCCGCCTCCGCCGCCATGGAAGCCGCCTCCGCCGGAGGAAGAAGAATGTTTCACCTTCCGGGTCAGCTTCTTCGCGGCAATGACCGCGCCGGCGCCGGCCGCCGTTGTTGTGATGATATCAGGCATGGAAACCTTTACCTCCTGCTCCATGCGCGCGGAGATAAACAGATAGGCCAGCAGGATTGCCGCCAGCAGGGCCAGCAGGGCGTTGCTGATAACGCGCATGGGCCCTTTGACGTTCACGCCCTTCAGGACCTTGTACATCTGGTTGAACGCGCTTTCCGCACATCCGGCGTAGTCGCCCCGGGAGGCGTATTTATAAACATTGTCGGTAATGGTATAGCCCTTGGACTGGGTCAGCGTCTTCTGTACGTCCGTACTGGACCAGACCGCCAGCTGGCGCGTCGCCATATCGATGATGAACAGCGTGCAGGTGCCCTTGAAATTTGCGTTCGCCCAGGCTTTCGCCTTGTCCATCACATAGGTTTTGTCCGAACCGCTGCAGGTGTAGAAGCCCACGTTGCAGTATTCCGTAACCGGCATCATCGCTTCCCATACGCCGTCATATTCGGCGGTGTCCAGCAGGCTGCCGCTGTCATCAAGCACGGCGATGAAACCCGTGGTTTCATTCGTTCTGGTTTCCGCGGCCGCAAGGACGGGAACCAGCAGGAGCAGGATCAGCAGGAAAGCAAGAATCTTTTTCACAGAAGCTCACCTCCTGCGATCGTCGTTTCTGCTCTGTCTTCGCCTTCGGCTCGCCACTCGCAGACTCCTGTGGCAAGGGTGGCTTTTACTGTTCTGACTGCGCTGCGCTTGTCAATCACAGAAGCTCACCTCCTGTATGTGTTTCAAACTGGGGCAGGGTGTTGGAGCAGGACTTGTTGTAAAGCCGGAGCAGCGCCAGGCTTTCCCAGATCACACCGGCCATGATTGCCAGCGTCACAATATACACCGGGGTATCCGCGCTGTGGAACGGATCCAGCAGCAGGATCGCAGTGCCGGCAATCATCGCTACGAATGTCACGATACAGCCGACCGGCAGTCTTGAACTCTTTTCCCAGGGAATAATCAGCAGGGCCATGATCACCGTCAGAATCAGCGCTCCGACACGGAAATACATGACATTGTCAATGCTGGAAATCACATTCAGCGCAACAACGGAAACAACGCCGGTCCCCAGTGCGCCGAGATACCGGAAGATCCCGTGGTTCTTCTGACGGTTTACCCGCGCCTCCAGTTTCTTCATCTTGGACATCCGGTCGTTCACGTCCACGGTCTCGCCCCGGACGACAGCCTCCGCCAGCTGCTTCTCCCGTATCTTCGTTCTTCTGCCGTTCACGGCGATCTGAGCGAAAATGGCCAGAAGCATTGCGGCAATCAGGACCATCTCCGGCCGCAGGGTCAGGAAGCTGTTGAACAGGAAATACAGCGCAACGCCGATCGCCAGCGTCACCAGGGCGAAGCGGGAGATGTCCATCGGGATATCGGCCCACATTTCCCCGGTCACAGCGTTCTGGACGGCGTAGAGCACGCGTTTTCCGCTCTTCATGGACATGAACCAGACCGGCAGCATGGTATCTCCGGTATATTCAGCCTGTGCTTTGGGCATCAGGGCTTTTTCCGCAGCCGAAGTGGAATAACTGCAGGAGTCGTTTTTCAGCGTCGGCAGCGTATCCTCCAGGCCCTTCCGGATCGTTTCGGACCGGGCATAAGGAATATAATAATCCGGGTCGGTATCCGACACGTCCGCATAAAAGCCGCTCAGGTAAGCCGGCGAGAACGGCCGCACCATATCCCGCGCGTCCCTGGAGATGGAAATCGCTTCGGAGATGTTATCCGGCATTTCCCTGGACGCGTCGTGCATGATCCCGGAATACTGGTGGTTCAGATGAATGTTGGTCTTGTAGTAATAGGTGGTGTCGCCCTTGGTCTCGCTTCCTTCGACCGTGGCGCTTCCTTCCACTGAACCGCGGTAGGTATGGTAAGGCACATAGATACCGCGAAAATCCTCCGCGCTGATGTTCTTCTTCAGCCGGTGATCCGCGCAGAAGCTGCCTTTCAGCATGTTCCGGAATTTTTCAAAGCACTGTTCCCGCGTAATCTGGAACGGGATCACGGTTTCCGGAGGCACAAACTCCTGGCCTTCCTGCTTTTCAAGCATCACGGAAGAACCGCAGTAGCTGCAGAAAGACGCCGCAGCCGTATTCACCGCGCGGATCTCCGCGCCGCAGGTCGGGCAGGTCAGCACATCCACGGCAAAGCTGCTTCCAGCCTGCCGGGCTTCTTTCTCATCTGCTTCCTTTATGCTCATGGTCCGGTCACACCGGCCGCACTTCAGCTGCTGCCCGGCAATATCGAACAGCATCTGGGATCCGCATCCGGGACAACTGTACATTCAGGATCCTCCTTGTGTTATTTCAATCGATTTTTAAACCATACCGAGATGATATGGCAATCCCTGGCTGCCAGTGAAAACAGCCCGCCCTTGAAAGCGCCGACCACCACGGACATCAGGACCGGCCCGCCGATCAGGCCGATGATCCCGCCGTAGCGCAGGCCGACAAACATACCGATCAGGCTCTGCAGCGGCGTGATGCCGATCCGGTCGGCCATCAGTTTCGGCTCCAGTACCCGGCGGAGCAGCTGCAGCACCAGCGTCAGCACCAGCAGCAGGATTCCGAGGCGGGTGTTCCCCAGCAAAAACTGAACCGCGGCCATCACGATATAGGGCACGCCGCTTCCGATCATCGGGATCAGTTCAAACACGCCGCAGCTCAGCGCGATAATGCCGGCGTAAGGGACGCTGAATACCGTCAGATAGATCCAGGAAATGATCCATACCATCAAGCCGAAGGTGCCCTGCACCCGCAGATAGCCGAACAGGCTCTTCAGCGTGGAGTTTGTCAGCTGAGTCGTTGTGCTGTCCGGTTTCCGGCGTTTTCCGCCCGGCAGATAGCTGCGGATATTGTCATAATCCTTGGAGATAAAATACAGGCCGATGGTCAGGAAGCTGATGTAAATAACGCAGTACGGCATAGACGCGGCCAGGCTGATGGAGAAATTCACCATCCGCTCCGCCACATCGGTTCCGAACTCGCTCAGGCGTTCCATTGCCTGGCTGATCGCGTTCCGGAGCCACTGTTCCACACCGGGGCCGGAGGTCGCGCCGATGGAAGCCAGCAGGTTTTTCAGCGCCTGCCGGACAGAATTGACCGTCTCGGTGATGATGTCACCGGAATGATTCACGATCCGTGTCACCTGGCCGATGCCGAAGGTAAACAGCCAGGTCAGCAGGCCCAGGAAGATGAACAGCAGCAGGAGCACCGGAATCAGCGACGCGGGGCTCCGCTTCATTTTGATCTTTTTCTGCAGAAACCGGATCACCGGCTGCAGTGCGGCAGCGATCGGAATCGCAATGATAAAGGGCGAAAGCTTGTCCCATACTTCGGGCAGGACCCAGCGCAGGATGACAAATGCCAGCACAACGCCCAGCAGCCGCAAAGCCAGCCGCTCAGCCGCCTTTCTTTCTTCGCTCATCCGCTCACCGCCCTTTTGGATGGATTTGATATATTTTACCTTTTTCAAACTGCTTTTGCAACCTTCCCGCAACGGGAAAAGAAGCCCGCATCAACGGTGCGAAGGGGCTCTTCCGCATCTGCAGGCCGGACGAGTCTGTTTTCCGGATGCAGCTTCCTGTCTGTTATCTGAGAGATGAAGGCGGCCGGGAAGTCTTTTACGGTTCCGCCGTGGACATAACCGGGGTCATGAACCTGAGAGAATCGTCAAAGCGCTGATAACTGCATACGGCGTTCCGATCGGTTCCACATAACCTTCAAGCATTTTTGCCTTGATCCGCAGTCCTCTGGACCGCGGATTGATAAACATCCTGCACTTGCCCCGGCCATTCTTCGCTTCCTGCATCAGGTTCTGGGCCGGCGCGTTGCCGTCAAAGGCGATCAGTGCCGAATCCATCCGTTTGAAGACTTCATAGGAAAAACTCTTATACAGCCCCATCCCGGAGCTTTCAATAGAGATCCTGACCGAAACACCCGCCGCCAGCAGGCGTTTTTTCTCCGCCCGGCTGATTCGGTTGGGCACGATCGCGACGATCTCAAACCGTCCCCTGTTCTGCTCCGTCAGGTAACCCTCCTGCCCGGACAGGCTGTGGCCGATTACAAAGTATGCTTTCGCCGGGTCCAGCGTGTCCAGCAGCCGATCGATCAGCAGTTTCTCTTCTTCACGCACATTGGAACGGTGGCTCGAGTTGTTGAAGCTTCCGCCTGCGATGACCACCGGGAACTTTCCTTCCGGCAGCGGTGCGATCAGCTCCTTCAGTTCTTCCGCTGCGTCGATCCGGCCGGACTCCTTCCACAGATCCTGCACGATCCGGGGCGTTTCCTCCAGCCGTCGCAGGTACCATTTTTCCGCGTCTCCGGCGCCGCACGCTTCATGAAACGCCGTCATCCGCTTTTCAAAGATACGAAGGCTCTCCTGCAGGATCCTGTCTTCCGTCCTGCGCATCTTTTTCAGCTCGTCGAAGCTTAGTCCCAGCAGTTTTTCCAGCGACAGTTCCTCGTCAATGGAATCCGTTCCGTACAGCGCGCTGCCGTCCGTCCCCTGCACGCAGGCGACCCCTGCCCGCAGATACTGCCGCAGCGGATGGTTGTCCAGCCGGGACAGGTTGTTCAGCCGCACATTGGAGGTAATCTGGAATTCCAGCGTCACCTTGTTTTTCTTCATGTCCGCCAGCAGTTTCTGGCCCTTGGGTTTCTTCAGGTCACAGGTATACAGGCCGTGACCGATCCGCAGGTTCGGCATTTTCTGCCCCGGTGCCAGCGCTTCCGTCACGCAGGCGATGCTGTTCGCCACGTTGTCCCTCAGGGAATCATTCTCGCCGGCATGGATGCGGATCACATAGCCTTCGTTTTCCCCGGCGATCCTGACCAGTTCCCGGATCACCGCGCGCAGTTCCAGGATGTTGTTGATTTCCTCGCCGATGATATCGCTGCCGGCCACATAGGGGTCTCCGGCGATGGCCCGAAGGATCTGCAGATTGTCCGCCAGGTAGTCATTGGGCGTAATCCGGTCCCTGATGATCGTCAGCGGAATCCGGCGGATACCGGCCAGGAACCGGAGCGTCACGCCGGTTTCCCGGGTAATCGCCGGCATGATTTCATGGATTTCCCGCAGTTTCCGGGCAAATACGGCCCGGTTCAGCAGGCTTGTGTCCGATATCTCCGCATATTCGATGCCCCTGCGGCGGTACTCCCGGGCGATCCACAAAAGCAGGTCCTGGTACAGCGTATTGCTGCCGAAGCGTTCCGTCTCCTGGTCCCGGCGCATCTGTTCCGCGTAGGCAAGCACTTCCCGGTCCGGAATCAGGGCCAGGTTGATCCCGCTGTACGGATCCTCCGCCGGCCGTCCTTTGGTGAACACATAGCGGTACAGATAGACCTTTTCCAGGTCATTGAACACGGCCTGGCCGTCCTTGGGAATCGTCAGGGAATTCCGGATCCGGTCGATGTTGTACTGGGCGTCCGTGGGGTTTCCGAGGATCAGCTCGGCAAAATTGATGAATGTCAGGTCGTCGATCCGGCGTTCCCGGTGCTTTCCGGTCAGGGTCGTCTCTCCCAGCGCCGCTTCCGCCGCGATCCGGCGTTCCTCCAGCTTTGCCGTCTGGGAAAGGTCGCAGCGCAGCTCCAGTTTCTTGATATAGTAATACGGGTACCTCAGCTGGCGCACGATACCCAGGGCAATCAGCGCGTCCGGCGGAAGGTTCCCGTTCATGTGCGTATGCAGGTCCGTCCGGAACTTGCAGTCGCCAAGGATATAGGTTTTGACGATCGTCTTGGCCACGCCGAGTTTATAATCCCGGGTCTGGCTCATCAGCGTCTTGGAGATCGCGGGGATGGACGCCTTCATCTCCACCCGGCCGTTCGGGAAGATATTGGCGATCTTCGTGTTCCCGAGCCGCAGGATATACATCTTCCGGTTGTCCCCGTCGTAATAGCTGGGAATCTCGCCACGGATCACCTTCAGCCCCTGATCGTCAAACTCCGTTTTCAGGTCGCACAGCCTCGCCAGGTTCGTGATCAGGTTGCCGGAATGATGGTTCGGCGTCCGGATGGTATAGAACAGGCGGTCTCCCTCCATCCGGAGGTCGACCGCGATATCCTTTTCTTTATCAAGATAAAATTGTTGAAAGAAAATCATTGTCTGTTCCTCCGCCGGTCATGCATGTATTCCTGATAGAACCGGGCTTTGTCCTTGTACATTTTCTCATCTGCCCAGCGGATCAGGTCCTGTACCGTGGCCGAACTGAGTCCCCGCATGGAATAACCGGTGGAGATAAAATACCCTCTCGCCTGAATACGCTGTTTCAGATCCTTGATCACCTGCGCCACGACCTCTTCGTCCTGGTGGATAAACAGGATGGCAAACTCGTCCCCGCCGATGCGGTACGGATAGATCCCTTTATTCCGGATCTCCTGCAGGTTCATGCCGATGATCTTCAGCGCCTCGTCTCCCGCTTCGTGTCCCGCCGAGTCGTTCAGATACTTCAGGCCGTTCATGTCAATGGAGGCTACGGCGCTGATGGACGCGCCGAACCGGATACAGTCGTCATAGAAGGAGATGCGGTTCAGCAGTCTCGTCAGCGGATCCCGGTTTGTATCAATGGAGCGCTGGAACACATACAGGAAGAAACTGCTGATGATGATTGTGGCGTTCAGGTGCGCGCTTTCCATTTCCATATCAATCAGCGCCGCGCAGACGCAGGCGATCGCGCAGACATACAGGATAAAGCGCTCCCGGGTATGGTCCTTTCTCCGGAAAGACCACCAGGTCATGATCACCGCCAGGGCAATATAGGAGAAGGAAACCCAGATGACTGAATAGCTCAGGGGCCCTCTTCCGAAATGATAGGTGTCACCGAAGTAAAACGCCACGTCGGAGAAAAAGGCGGTACAGTAGATGCATGCGTTGATGAGGTTCGGAATCCAGAGCCAGAACGGGCGCTTGGTCCTCGGATAAACAATCAGGCAGATGCTCAGTGCGGCGGTCGGCCGCATAATGTATCCGATAACGGAAAACAGAATCCGCAGAAAGCGCCGGGACGGATCCTCCGCCGCCCACAGTTCCCCGCTGTCCGCCATAATCAGGATCAGTGTGCTCAGGATCGTAAGCCAGTGATAGCGCAGCGAGCGGTCCATGGAACCGCGCTGGTGCCATAGTTTCATTGAAAAACCGACAATCAGGAAGAGTGTAAGAAAATGCCGGTAAACCAATTCAACTGCCATATACTGATCCTTTCGACCCGGAAATGCAGACTCTGAAGTTTGTCATTTCATTTTGTGTATTGATCATATCATACATTTTCAAAGATGAAAAGAGCTGCCCGGCGTTATTTTACGCCAAGCAGCATCCTGTCATTATCCAGTGTCCGTCCGCTGAGCTGCCGGAACTTGTCCGTCAGGTCCGCAATCGTCAGCTGCGCCCGTTCCTCCCCGGTCACGTCATAGATCACCCTGCCCCGGTCCATCATCAGCGTCCGGTTACCCAGATCCAGCGCGCTCTGCATGTTGTGTGTGATCATCAGGCAGGTAATCCGGTTCTCTTCGACAATGTTCTTCGTCAGCGCGAGCACCTTTTCCGCCGTGCCGGGATCCAGGGCCGCCGTATGTTCGTCCAGCAGCAGCACCTGCGGTGCATGGTAGGTTGCCATCAGCAGAGTCAGCGCCTGGCGCTGGCCGCCGGAGAGCAAGCCCACCGGCTGGCGCATCCGGTCCTCCAGGCCCATACCCAGCAGGCTCAGCCGGTCCCGGAACGCCTTTTTGTCCGCCGCGGATACCCGGGAAAGCCAGCCGCCGTTTCC
>CAZUXV010000084.1:0-11810 GCA_964624445.1 uncultured Oscillospiraceae bacterium
GCGTGTTGTTATCATGTTGTCGAAACTCCAAGACTGCCGACAATTTGTAGTCAGTTGACGAAACTCCAACTGCTGACAATTTGTAAGCAGTTGAAAAAGGAAGCTGCTCCTCTGCAGTATTATTAACAGAGCAGTTCCATAACCAGATTCATTGAATCAAATTTAGGCTCTCAACCCTTGTAAGCGGCTCAACTTTTGCCTTGTTCCTCACAATAGCTCCCATCAGAATATGGCAGCCATAACCGATTTCTACATGGTGATCAATCAGTGCTCCAACGTTCAAAATACAGGCCTCACCGATTTTTACATCTCTGCTTACTACAGCCTTTGCTCTTATGATGCAGCCTGGGGCAATCTTCGCTGTCGGGCTTACATAGGCTGTTGGGTGGATGAGGACCGGAATGTTATAGCCAAAGCGCTTTAGCTCTTCTTGATACTTCATCCGCGTGTTATTGTTCCCTAGAGCGACTATAGCTGTGTCATACTGAGATCGCAGCTTTTCTATATCAGCTGTTGTACCGATTACCGGAAAGCAGTAAGCAGAGGATGGATTGTCATCCAAAAAGGCTATATCGTCGTATTCAAGAAGACCTGCGAGTTCTTCCACTTCCGGAGAAAAGCTGCCTGCCCCAATAATCAACAATGATTTCATATCAGTTTCCATTTCATCTAATGCGCTAACTGTAATTCGAAAAGCAGAAAACTGCTCTTTCTCTATAGGATTTTTCGAACCATATCCTTGAGAAGTCTTGGATTCAAGCTTCTCACAAGAAGTTTGTTGTTGGGGCGAAATGCTGGAATTAGATAACCAACAAATACATTCGTGAAGAATTGTGTGATAATTGAGGCTATTGCTGCACCGCTAATTCCCATAATCGGTATCAGAACTGCATTCAATGCTACGTTAGCTAATGCACCTGACAGGTTGATCGCCCATAAGTATTTTTGCAGCCCGTTTGCAAGAATCCAAACACTTCTTACGGCTCCTATATATGAAAATGTTGTGTACCAAACAACCAGTCTCAACGCATGAATTGACTCACTGTATTGTTCGCCATACGTTAACAAAACAATGGGGCGAGCAAGTAAAGTCATCCCAATGCTCTGAACCAGGGAAAGCATTATCACAATGCAATAAGTCCTTTGAATATTTAATTCAAATTGCACCTCATCCGATTGCCTGCTTTCAAGAATAACAGGCCTAGCCGAATCAATAATTGCTGCGAATACAAAAGATGTCATAACGGATAATGCTGCTGCTGCAGAATAATACCCTGTTGAAGTATCATCCAGCATTATTTTCAACATCATTCTGTCTGTCTGAGTAAAAATAGTGATCATCATGTTGGAAAGAATAAAAAACCCACTTCTTTTCAACATCAGTCGAGCCCTTGCTGTTGAAAATGACAGCTTTACGCCACTTATACGTTTGAAAATAACAATTAATGCAAATGCTATAAGCATATACTCCATGCTCGTTGAAAGAGCAAACCAATATACGCTTTTATGAGTTACAAGTAACCAGACCTTATATATAGCAACAACTAAATATGCTCCGAGCATTGCTACAGAGGTATATTTTGAAAGTAGCTTAGCTTGAAACCAATACTGAATCAGATCGACTGCTTGAAATAACAACAAGCTACTATATAAGGCACAAACAATTGCAGTATCGATTTCTCCGGCATTTGCAATTGCTACAAAAGCATTAACACCCAATATGCAAATCATTGCAGATCCTATGCTTGTCGCAATTGCTGTTCCAACAACCTCTCCTTCCTTCTCTGGATTACTAATAATTTCTTGAACTAACGTTGAGTTAAAGCCCAGATACATAAGCGGCGCAATAAATGCAACCGTTGAAGCCGCATAGTTGACTAAACCATAATTTGATGGCCCCAGATACCGTGCTGACAGTATCCCAATTATAAAAGCAAGGACCGATTGAATTATTTTACATATAATAATCCATGACGCGTTTTTAACTACTCTATTCCCTTTCATGTGTATCTCCCCCTAATCGAAGAGCATCATTAAAGAGAGAGAGGTGCATGTCTCCGACAACATTGTCCGCATAAGTACCTAACAAGTACTTTGTACATCTGTCTGCAAATTCAGGCACCATTAATTTAGAAACTTCCTCCATTGCGCTTTCGATTGAACTCGGATTTGTTATGTCGCATAATAATCCATATTTTCCAAATCCGAGAACTTGAGGAACAGCCCCAGAGGATTCACCGCCAATACAAGGAATTCTTCTGCACATTGCTTCGAGGAGTATATTACCGAAGGTTTCCTCCAAGGAGGGATGTATCATACAAGAAGACTTATCCAACACCTCAAATATCTCGTCATGATTCATGCTTCCCTTCAGTTCCACATTCCGCAGTAATTGTTCTTCATCCATCAATGCTTTCCATTCTTCGCTATACCATCCTATTAGGATAAGCTTTGCATCAGGATGTTTGACAAGGTATTGCTGAAAGGCTCTCAATAATGTCTTGTAATTCTTTCTAACATTTTGAATTGACTGACTTATTGATACAAACACAGGGCTCTCTGGATAATCAAACCGTTGTTCTCTAATAAATGAACGTTGTATCGGGTTTGGAATAATAGAAACATTATCATCTGGATAAGCATCCTTTATACTCTTGTATGTATAATCCGAGTTTGCAATAAAATGAATTCTCTTTTCTTTCATCACCTTCTTGAACATATAATAGCTCATTTTCCAGTAATACTGCTCTTTCCGCCCTTTTGCTATCGTGAGTAAATAGGGGCACCAGTCTCGTACGGAGCAAAACACAGGTTTGATACTCACAAAGGGCAAAAGGGCATAAGCATATTCATATGTCCATTCTGCATGAAGAATATCCAAATTGTTAAGTTCTTGCTTTACGCAGTTTCTTATCCTTCCATGCATCCTATAGCGGGTAAATCCTCTGATCTTAAACCTGTTGTGAAGGCAATAGATTGTGATATTCTTCCCACGATAGACTTTTGTCCTATCGTTCGTTGAATCTGTTGTAAATACAACCAGGACATGCCCTTTTTCTAACAACGCTCGCACATAAGTGTTTACTGATGACGCCGTTATATTTATGTTTGGCAACGAAATGCCATCATCAAAGTAATCCGCTACACAATATGGATTAAACGGTCCCGCAATGCCTATTCTCATAACCGTTTCCTTTCTCTATTCCTATTCTCAGCAAAACTCAAATAAGGTTTTCAATGAGTTCAGTGCTATAATCCGGTGTATTCTCCGTAAACATACTAGCAACTTGCTCATACGAAACGACAATAGGCCGTGATTTGTTGGTAAACTGCATTATTATATCCGCAGCTTCGACAGCTGTGGTCTTCTCGTTAATAGATAGCGCAAGAGGATACTTTTCTAAATACTCGTTACATACATCATTTTCTTGCGACGAAAAATGAATTATTGGTTTGCCATAACTCAAATATGAAATAATCTTTGACGGCACGCTGCGAGAAAAAGAATTCCCGATGCTGATCAATACGTCGGCTTCACTAATTGCAGCATCTAACTCATCGGGAGTGACAAACCCATGCTGCCTAATTTCGGGAACCTCTCTGGCAACATCCGATATCTCTTCCTCACAATCTCCTTTGCTGTAAAATGAAGTAAAAAAGTCAAAACCTCTGTTATGAAGTTCCTTTAATACAGAAAGCAAATATGCTGGTGACCTGTATCGCTTTTCGATCACCCCTGAATATATCATTCCTATTCTGTCGTGAAATAGGCTTGTTTTTTGCACTTTATTTTGCAGAATTGGAAGGTCTGCAATGAGAAGTTTTTCTGAATAGTCAGCACCAAACGTATTTTTCCAGTATGCTTCATGGCTCTTCATTATGATAATTGCAGTAGCATCCCTGTACATCCATTTCAGCCATGATTCATATCTTCTATTAAAAATTTCGTAAATCTGCGACTTGGATACGCCATCTCCCTGCGAATCTACTTCGTATATAAACGTTTTGACGCCTTTGTTGTTCTTTGAAAAGCGATTCATAGCCTCAACGCTCTCAAAAGGAAAGTACATAGCTACTATCGCATCAATTCTTGTCCTCTGCGCAATCTCACAAAGCTTCTGATAGTATGATTCTACTAATATCTCATTTATTAGCGGTTTTGTTGAGCCTAACAATACTTTCGATGTACGTATTGCCTTTTGTAAAACACTATGAGTAACAACATTTGCTGGCTGCTGTACAGTAAGAATCTGATCCTTTCTCTGCTCATCATGTAGTGTCTCTTTTTCATAGCAGACTACATACACTTCATGACCTTTTTTACGGAATGCATCAACAAGGTTCCGTGCGCAAAGGCCATTTGCAGATGGAATATTCAGAAATAGTGTGGATAAAACTACGATGTTACTCATCTCGTCACCTTGTATATTATTTTATCTTCGTTACATCAGGGAAGCATTGTCCGAATATCAAATCATACTTATCCGGATCAAAAGAATTAAGGCATCCAAAATGTGTAAAGGTCAATTCTCCAAATATGATCTGGTCACCTTCGTTATATAAATCGACTCTTACCAGCGGCAGGTCCTTTGAGAGGATTTGGGCATATCGAATCATTTCACCAAGCATGTTAGGCTTTTCAGTCGGGCCAACATTAGGATGCTGGTTCTTCACCGGAATCCATGTCCAATCCGGATAGTAATAATCAAATTTGGTCTGATTATTGATGCGATCAGATGCTACAAACAGAAACTTTACTTCCCCATAGGAACAGAAGAACTTATAGTCTTTGGGCGGCATCCCATCAGCAGTCTCAATAAATTTTTCTGCTATTATCTTCTTATGTATCTTCGAATAAATTCCTTGTTCGGCCCTTTCGACACCATATTCTTCCGCCATCCACTTACTTAGCTTCCTTTTGGCGTCTTCGATATCAAACGTCGACTTATCCTTACAGATAATGTTGTACCCGCTGCCGTGGTTACACTTTATGGCAAACTTACTCGGCAGCTTATCCCACTCTATATCTTCAACACAATCCCATGCACCATATATATCTATAAGTATTTCCGGACAACCTGCTTCAGTGATAACTTTCCTAACTGCATATTTGTCTGCTCTATCAGCTACAAACTGCTGATCCCAGTACCTATTCAATTTCAGATACATCATTTTTTCGTTCAAGGTTTGTGGACTATCCAGATTTAAGGTTTTCCCCAGATAATGCTTGTATCTAATCTTACTTGCAAGGGTAGGATTAACGCGAGAAACAACTTTCATCCCGCTGTTTAATAGCTTGGAAACGACAATGTTCATTTTCCTAGTCCTCCTTCTGTACCATGCTGCATAATGAATTGGTAAGGATTATCAAATCCATCAGCATATCTCTCAATCCAGTCTACGGGTTTGTCCCACCACTTCAATTTCTCAAGTTCTTCAATGGCACTATCATCAAGTCTTTTTCTAATTTCCTTAGCCGGAATACCTGCAACAATCGTATATGGAGGTATATCATGGAGCACAACACTGCCCATCGCAACGATAGACCCGTCACCTATTTTAGTTCCACCTTTAATAAGAACATTGTCTCCAATCCACACATCATTCCCTATTTCACACTCAAGACCATTTTCTGTGACTAAGTGTTCGACAAACTTCGATTTCCCAACATAAGATACTCTGTACGTATCTGAGTAAAAAGCCGGATAAGTAGAAACCATATCTGTCGGATGGGTTGCAGAAACAACTCGAACATGATTTCCGATTGAACAGTAACGACCAATCCTGCAGTTGGAAAACTCGCTGGAAAAACCTATGTACGAAGCATATCCTAAAGATGTATGCGATAAATAAGTGTGCTCACCTAATGAATTCTTTCCTTCAAAATTACATCCTCGGAGGATAATATTTGTCGTTGCACTCAAGTGACACTTTCCAGCGAATTTAATCTTATATCCTAATGCGATAGCTGCTTTTATAAGGCGTTTCATTGTTAATCCTACTTTTTCAATTGATCCTTGAGGCGAGCATAAAACTCTCTTGGCGCATAGTACAGTAATGAGCGCCACGGTGCATCATGATACTCGTATTTTAGGCGGCGCAGATCAGCAGGATAATTCGGCCTTTTCCCGTCCCATGGTCTAATCGTATTATCATTGCTATGTAGCTTATACATAAACAATTGGTCACCAGGGACATTTTCAATCACATTTAATGCTATTGGTCGTAACGTCAGCCCAAATGACGCAATCTTAGTAAACGGCAATTCCTGGTTTGTAATCACATACTCTTTTCCACCGGCATTATTCTTCATATTATTCAGATCCATACAGATCTTATCCCCTGAAATGCCTGCTACTACCTCGTCTTCCTTTAGCACTCTTTCATAGAACGGATCAAATCGCTCAAGCTCATCAATATTTCTGAATCGATAATCTTTAGGAGTTCCGTGCATTAACGGCACTTGAACAAAAGTAAACGGCAACCCAGTCTTATTGTGTTCGCCAAAATCAGAAAAACATGTTGACCTCGCTACTACAGGGTAGACATAGCTTAGCCCATTTTCTGCCATGTACGATGCGAAATATCTACCCCAGCTTCTCGTCCAGCTGGATATATCTCTCGGGATTTTGGGGTTGACTGTTGGCAGCTTATCCTCATGAGCTAAATACCAGTTTTTGAAATTAACCCATTGTTCATGTGTCCAGCTCTGCCCCCAAGTAACTACCATGCCACCGAGATAAACATCGCTCTCCATCGGAGTCGGCATGAATGTATAGTGGGTAAAGACGTTATAGCTGTATGAGTAGAGAGCAATACCGCAAACTTCTTTATAGCTCGAATATGCTTCATGCGCTCTGCACACATATGTATAGAAATCCTCAGCGACAACTAGGTCATCTTCTAGAATAATAACTCCGCCATACTTTTCGCTTAAGTCTCCACACTGAACAATATGCTTTCTAAGTCCCTGACGCTCTGGATAGCGGCGGATTTCTTTTGTTCCATGGTTCCATTCAAAATCCTGTGCTACCTCTTCGACTTCATTACTTTTATTTGATTCATCAATACTAATTATTAAGGGGATATCTTCTACTTCAAACTTTGCGCGTCCTATGCTCTCCAAAAGGCGCTTAATTCCATCTGGTCTATTGTATCCAACAGCAACAATCGCCGGTTTAATCATATGACATGTTTCCCTTCATTCTTTATCGAACAACTTCATATACTTCTTGGTGCTTAATTCTACCTAGTTCTCTAAGACAAAAAGCGATCAAGAAAAATACACCAAACTGTAAATAAGATCCTCCAAAGATTCCGCGCACAAACACGAAGCATCCCCATATAAGAATGATGTCTCTGGAGGGCTTATTTTGCGTCTTAATATAACTCTTAATCGTCAAAACGATGAGCCACAGCAATAGAAGGGTGCCGATAATTACACCGTAATGAACCATCAGCTCTAACGCCATATTATGAGCACTCCAGTGAATCCACTGCCATTCACCATATACACCATATCCAAGAAGCGGTTTTTCGGCTATTTTCCTGATAATAACATCATACAATTCGTCCCTGCCGGACAGGTGGCTTACTACAGTACCATTAATAGCTAAATCGATTACACGGGTTGATAATCCGAACCTTGAAAAAGTAGCTCTCGTCCATCTCAAAGTCGATAAATACAAGCTGGAGTTTAAAAAGAAAGCTCCGAAGCCAACGACTAATGCACCTAAGACTGCTTTCAACCAAGTCTTCACTCTGCTTGATTGGAGTAGTTTAATAAACATGTACACCAAAATGACTACTATCGGCCCTCTTGTCCCCATTGCGAATGTATAAATAATGCCAATAATAGAGCAAGCCCAGGGAAATACTTTTTTCTGGTTGAATGCGTAGTTTAGAGCAAATAGTACATTGGGTAAGATTTGATAAGCTCTACTCATATCATCTGATTGCATTAATCCCCGTGGCATCATATATGCAATTACAAACAAAGTCTCAACTAAAATCGCCACACATGAGACTTTTCCCAATATGTCTATAGTCCGTTTATCTGGAATAAGTATCAGGCCAATTATGAAATACCTTAAGCAAGGAAATATGGTGTTCCAGAAATTGTTCGAGTCGAGTATATATCTTGCGTTTTCGGGATAAAGTAAGCAGGAAAAGAATATAGCAAATACAACAAATAGAACTACGCACGCTTCCTTGATTGTTACATGAACTCCATATTTCTGAGAGTACATTACCAAAAGGAGAATATACGCCGTAGGTACGATAGCACCGCTTATTATATTCACCACTGGCAGCATTGACACCACAAGGACTATATACCTAACAATGTTCTTTTCACAAAACGCCAATAGTATAAGAAGCAGCCTTGGGTCAGTATCTATTCTTATTTTATATCTGCTGTCGTTTTGCTCTGCGATTCTCAAGCCTGAACCCTGAGTCATCTTAGCACCTCATACACTTTTTCGAGTTAACAAATACCTTATTGAATGCTCTTGGCAACCGAGCATAGGAATTTACTCATTACTGGTAAGTATGTTTCTATTGAAAATGTTTTACTGGCTTTAGCAGTTTGCTTATTTTTTGCTCTCTGCTCTTTGCTTGATAGACAAAGCGCTGCTATTGTGTTCACATCCGCTTGAATATCCCCAACAAGTTTTATCCCTGAAATGCCTTCAGTAAGGTACATGAAGGTATCTCCGATCTCGTTCATAACAACAGGGGTTCCAACAGAGACACTCTCAACAACTTTTGTTGACATCCCTGCCTCAGTCATCAGGTTTTTATCCCGGAAGTTAATCATGAAATCTGCGCTGATTAGCTTTCTCAGCGTGTATTCATGTGATTGCTTTCCATAGAAGAATATGTTATTTGATTTTGATAAATCCTTCGCATGGCGAGGTACACAAGTACAGTATTCTTCCTTCGTAATTCCAACAATATCAAAGCGGAATGAGGAGCCCCTTTTCTCGACTTCAAGCATGATATCAATCACTTTGTCAAGACGATCCTTCATGCCCTTGGTATTAATTTCATGGGTAGAGCTAATAAAGGGAGTCCCAGCATATAAAAACACAGCGACATCATTCTCACCTGGAGTCAGTCCTAACAAATCCGGTTCGTCAAACAGTGGGGGAATAATGACGGACGGTCTTTCCTCTTTTTTATAGAACTCTGCAATATAATTACTGACGGAAATGACCCCATCTGCGTATTTCTTATTTATTGCATGCAAGTTCTTCCAATTTAGATTCATTACCATTCTTTTAATAAATGGCTGACTATCAAACACTGGAAGGTCTGCACAATTAACGATATAAGCGATTTTTTCACTCTTAGCCCACAAGGCTATTGTTTTTAACACTCTTGCGTAGGTAGGTGCTTGGTATGTGATAATGTATTCAATCTCTTTGTTAGTCTTAATCTTTTTAAGATAAGAAATAATTGTGTTTTCAACGGCACCGAGCTGTAGAATCCCCCTGGGTGTCAACGTATGCGGAAGCTGTAAATAATCCCCAATACTAATATCAAGCGGCTGTAACTGCTTCACATCATCAAATGAAAAGCAATTTCGATTCGTTCCAACGAAATAGACAGAATATCCAAGCTGGTTAAGTATCTTGCCGTTATTCTTTACTAGATGAGCCTGTACATTCTCATTTCGTAGATCGAAATCTCCTATATATACAACTGCTTTATCGCCCATATGATCATTTCCTCAAAAACTTTTTATAAACCCAGTTTTGTAGTTTAGCTGGGAGGATAAACATTCCTGTCTGAGCAGCCGCAACCATCGCATAGTTCCCAAACGAGCTATATCCCATCTTCCAGAACTTTTTGATTGTTGCTATATAGCTTTTCGTGTTTTCCCAGGACTTCCGTCTTGCAGCCAATTCATCAGACGACCTGAACCACAAAAGAGCCTCATCTATGTTTTCGGCTTTATAGCCTTTGAACAGCATCCGGCCGAAGAGATCCACATCCTGATTCCGCTTCAGATCGCTGTACCCACCCTCAGCCAGAACAGCAGACTTCCTATACATCACAGCGGGATGATTGAAAGCTGACCTTTTCTTCGCATATTCATATATCGCTTCCGATGTGGTAGGCACACGGCGCTGGCTGATTACGTTAGACGGGTCACCTACAAACTCGTCAATGTGAGAACCCACGATCGCCAACCCCGGCTTCTCTTCAAACCGCTTCAGCTGTTTTTCACACCGATCAGGCTTAGATATGTCATCCGTATCCATCCGAGCAACCAGCTCATTCCTACAGGCTTTCAAGCCCTCATTAAGGGCAAGTCCAAGGCCAAGGTTGGTCTTATTCACAACGATATGAAGCTGATCCTTATACTCCTCAACAACAGCGTACAGTTCTGGGGTAAGTGGCCCATCCTCAACCAAGACGATTTCATCAGGTTTTACAGTCTGATTAATCATAGAGTCCAGAGCCAGGCGAAGATACTCCGGATGCTCTTTTTTATAGAGAGACATCAAAACACTATACTTTTCCATTTATCTCCGTCCTTCGTGCTCTGTGATCAGATTCCTGGCATATGCTTGTAACGCATCATACTGTGGCTTTGACACCTTCCCCGCCTTCAACAGTGCATCTCCGTAATCCAGCGCCGTAGCGTTTTCGCCATCCGTGATGCCGGATCTCTTAAATACCACAGCCACAGTTTCAAACAGGATTTTCACATCGCCAAGAAAGCTGACCTTTTCTATGTACTTCAGATCCCAGTCCAGCTTTTCTTCCCATGTGACAGCGTTACGGCCTCTAACTTGTGCAAGCCCTGTAAGACCTGGCTTCGCTGTGTGGCGCATACGTTGTTCGTCACTCATAAAAACCATATCCCGAACGAGCTGCGGTCTCGGGCCGATTACGCTCATCGTGCCCCGGAGGATGCAGAAGACCTCGGGCAATTCGTCCAGGCTCGTGCTACGCAACAATGCACCGAATTTCGGCAAACGCTTCTCGTCGGGAAGTAGATCACCGTTCTCGTCTCTCTCATCCGTCATCGACCGGAACTTGTACATATCAAAGATGGTCTCTTTTCCGTTCTTCACAATGCCGGGGCGCGGCTGCCTAAAAATAACAGGACTCCCCATCTTGATCCTGACGACCACAGCAATGATGAGATAAAGCCAAGAAAAGACAATGATGAAAAGGAGGCTACACACTATATCCAGCAATCGCTTTATGTGCTTCTCATAAATCCCGCGTTTTCTCTCCAGTCGCATCTATCTTCCCCTTTAACCATATCCACATTCCAAATCCGACTGCTGCGCCGAGAACGTTACAAATCACATCATCAATCTCACACCAGCCGAGATTTAAACCGAATTGCACAGCTTCTATTGTTGATGAGAAGAGGATTGCTACAATCAGTAACCATCTCCATCGCTTTATCGGAAACAGGACCCCGAACGGTATGAACACAAGAACGTTATTTATGTTCTGGATGCTCTCGGTTTTTCCGAAACTCTCCCCGGCAATCCATGCCCGATACGCCCAGAACAGTTCCCATTTGAAAACTCTGGCTCCAAGCCTGGTCTGTCGGGAGAAAACAGTCAGCCATAAAAGAAATCCACAATACGCAAAGAACAGGAACCATCCCAGCCGCTTTCTCAATCCCGTAAAGCCTTTCTTACCAGTACATCTACTGTTTCCACAGAGCCATGATCAATTTCATCAATAGCTGCCTTCAGTACCCTGCCGAATTCCTTCGGCGTGAGCTTCAGTACATCTTTCTTTGTCTGTTCTGATAACGCGCTCGGCAAAAGGAGCCG
>CAZUXV010000085.1:0-11780 GCA_964624445.1 uncultured Oscillospiraceae bacterium
AGTTTGTCAGGGACGCGGGCTTTCAGTATTACATCATGACCCGCTGCAAGCTGAATGAAGATGGTAGGTCTCTCCGAGAGCTCCAAGACGCAGGTCAAGGATATCGGTACCGGTAAACAGCAGCTGGTTGAAATTGCCAAAGCTCTGGCGAAGCAGGCAAAGTTGCTGATTTTGGATGAACCCACATCCTCCCTGAACGAAGAAGATTCCCGCGCGCTGCTGGACCTTATGCTGGAGTTCAAGAAGCAGGGGATGACCATGATCATCATCTCCCATAAACTCAACGAGGTCTCTTACGTTGCGGATACGATAACGGTGGTCCGCGACGGCGCTACGATCGAGACAATCGACAACCACGGCATGGAACCCGTCAGCGAAGAACGGATCATCAAGGGTATGGTCGGCCGCGAAATGACCAACCGTTTCCCGAAGCGGGAAGGCGTCGAGATCGGCAGTACCATGCTGGAGATCGACCACTGGACGGTGCATCATCCGCTTTATCCGGAACGCAAGGTGGTTGATGATGTTTCCATGTACGTCCGCAAGGGCGAAGTCGTCGGCATCTACGGTTTGATGGGCGCCGGGCGCACGGAGCTGGCCATGAGTATCTTCGGCCAGACTTACGGCACCAACATCAGCGGCGAAATGAAGATCGACGGTAAGCCGGTCAAGATCAAAAAGGGCGCGGATGACGCCATCAAGCACAAGATCGCCTACGTTACGGAAGACCGGAAGGGCAACGGCCTGGTGCTGAGCCAGAGTATCAAAGTCAACACCTCCCTGGCCCACCTGGACGCCATTTCCAACCATATGGTCATCGACGGCGACAAGGAATACGCGGTGGCGGAGGAATACCGTCAGAAGCTGAAAACAAAAACGCCTTCAGTGGAACAGCTGGTCGGCAACCTCTCCGGCGGCAACCAGCAGAAAGTGCTGCTGGCCAAATGGATGTTCGCGGAACCGGACATCATGCTGCTGGATGAACCGACCCGCGGTATCGATGTCGGCGCTAAGTATGAGATCTACTGCATTATCAACGACCTGGCCGCGGCGGGAAAATCCGTCGTTATGATCTCCTCCGAACTGCCGGAGGTGCTCGGTATGAGCGATCGAATCTACATTATGAATGAAGGCAGGATGGTCGGTGAGATGAAAGCCTCCGAAGCGACACAGGAGAGCATCATGTCCGTGATTCTTCAGTCAGGAAGGGGTGCATGACGATGGAAGAAAAGAAACTGAACGTCAGCGCATTTTTCCAGAAATACACCATGATCATTGCCCTGGTTGTTGTGGTTGCGTTCTTTGCAATCCGGACCGGCGGCAAGACGCTGTTCCCCGGGAACATCAACAACCTGATTGCCCAGAACGGATATGTGTTCGTCCTGGCGTCTGGTATGTTGCTGTGTATCCTGACCGGCGGCAACATCGACCTGTCTGTCGGCTCGGTGGTTTGCTTCGCGGCGGCGATTGGCGCGGTGCTCATGAAGGCAGGCGTGAATATGTGGATCGCCGTCTTTGCCATGCTGGGCATCGGCCTGCTGATCGGTGCCTTCCAAGGCTTCTGGATTGCCAAATTCCATGTACCTGCCTTTATCGCGACGCTGTCGGGCATGTACGCATTCCGCGGCTTCTCCAACGTGGTGCTGGGCGGCTATCAGGTCTCCATCAGTAATGAGAGCTTCCTGAACCTGTTCGGCGGCGGCGCCAACTGCTACGTCCCAGATTTTATCCGGAGCATGCTGGGCATTGAAGGCGGACCGAAACCGAATATCACCTGCCTGGTCGTCGGCATCCTGGCAACCGTGATTTATATCCTGATGACCCTGCGGAAAGTTCACGTGCAGAAAAAACTGGGCATCCACCAGTCCATCACGGGAACGGCCATTACCGCGGTCCTGATCTCCGCGATTATCGTGTGGCTGACCTTCAAGCTGGCCAACCATAAGGGCATCCCGACCGTGCTGATCTGGATCTGCCTGGTGCTGGGCATCTACCAGTATATCACCACCAAAACCGCCATCGGACGTCATCTGTATGCAGTGGGCGGCAATGAGAAAGCGACGGCCCTGTCCGGCGTCAAGACCCGGAACGTTTACTGGTTTGCCTATGCCAGCGTCGGCCTGATGGCTGGCCTGGCCGGTATCCTGACGGCAGCCCGGGCAAAGGGTATCGACCCCACCTACGGTGAAGGCTATGAAATGGACGCCATCGCGTCCTGCTTTATCGGTGGCGCATCCGCCTACGGCGGCATCGGCAAGGTATCCGGTATGATTGTCGGTGCGGTGCTGATGGGCGTCATCAACCAGGGCATGGGTATCCTGGGTGTTGACTCCAACTATCAGAAGGTTGTTAAAGGGATCGTCCTGCTGCTTGCCGTCGTGTTTGACGTATTGAGCAAGCGGCAGAAGCGGTAAGGAAGGAGGATGACAAAGAATGGATAGGAAAACAATTGCTTCAACCCTGAAAAAGAACGCCATGCTCGTCGTCCTGGTTCTTGTATACCTGTTCTTTATGATCCTGACCGGAGGCGGTATCTTCAAACCTACCAGCTTTGCCGCACTGATCAACCAGAACGCCTATGTGTATATCCTTGGCTGCGGCATGCTGATGTGCATGCTGACCGGCGGCAACATCGACCTGAGCTGCGGCGCCTTCGTGTGCCTGCTTGGTGCGCTCGGCGGCGTGATGATGGTTATTCAGGGCTGGGGAACCGGCATCTCGATCATCCTGATGATCCTGATCGGCGTAGCTTACGGCTGCGGCCTGGGCGCTTTGGTCGCCTATGTCCGCGTACCGCCGTGGATCGCAACGCTGGCCGGATACTTAGCCTTCCGCGGTTTGGGCACAGCGATCCTGCGTGCAAATTCCATCACAGGTTCCATCGCTCCTTTTCCCTCTGATTTCCTGAACATCTTCTCCGGAAAGATCTTCAAGACACCGGAAGGAGAACTGAACCTGCCCTGTCTGATTGTCGGAATTGTGGCGGCAGCGTTGGTGGTGCTGCTGGTGTTCCGTACGCGTGCGGTCCGGTTGAAGAAGGGCTATGAAGCGGACTCCATGGGCGCTGCGGCTGCAAAAGGCGGACTTGGCGCGGCAGCGATCCTGCTGGTGATGTACAAGCTGTCCCTGGCCGGCGGCATTCCTACCGTGCTGCTGTGGGTGGCCGGCATTGTCCTGATTTACAGCTTCATCACGAGCAAGACGACGGTCGGCCGTCACTTCTACGTGGTGGGCGGCAATATCGAGGCAGCCCGGCTTTCCGGCGTCAACACCAAGCGGATCATGTTCCTTGCGTACCTGAACATGGCAGTGCTGACTTCCATCTCTGCCATGACGGTTATTTCCCGGTTCACCGCGGCGAACGCGGACGCCGGCAAGAACTTTGAGATGGACGCCATTTCCGCCTGCGTCGTGGGCGGCGTATCCGCCAGCGGCGGCGCGGGTTCTGTACTGGGCATGGTCATCGGTGCTACGCTGATCGGCGTGATCAACCTGGGCATGTTCCAGGTCAACCTGGACGCGAACTACCAGCGCGTGGTCAAGGGCTTTGTCCTGCTGGCCGCGGTGGTGTTCGACATCCTGTCCAAGAAAAAGCAGTCCTGATTCCAACAACCGTTTTACAGCCGGAAGGGCTACAATCCTTCCGGCCTTTCTTTTGCACAGGGCTGAAACCTGTGGAAGGGATCTGCTGTTGATTTTTTGATCCTGATCGAATATGCTTTTATCAGAAAAACGACAGAGGTGTACCATGAGTATGTTATGCAGACAATGCGGGAAAACGACCGACGGAGAAGGCATCGCCTTCTGCCCTTATTGCGGAGCAAAGCTGTCCGCGGAACCTGCAGCGGAAATCCGGAATGAAGAAGCGGAGAAGTGGGTCCGGAAGGCGCTTGCATCCACCAGTTATCCGGAACGGAAGAAGATCCTTCTGAAAGGTCTCGAAGCCTGCCCGGACAGCCGGGAGATTGCATGGGAACTGCTGTTTGTTGGAGAAGAAGCGCCAAAGAAGGGTTGGGGGATCGATTTCTCGATCATCAAAAGCTGGGTGCTTGAGATCTATCGGGATCCGAAAGCTTTTTCGGAAGCGAAGCGGGACCAGATGCGTACCCAGTTGTTCGATTCCCCGGGACTGACCGGGACATTGCAGATGTTTGAAGATCCGGCAGCCAAGCTGCAGGAATATCTCCGGAGACTGTGCACGGAATATGTGGAACTGTTCCTGGAAGGCAGCAATGTGGTCATGGGAAACATTTTCGGCTTCAGGATCGAACGGAACAAGGAAAAGAAACTGGCTGTTCCGGTTGCTGAAATGATCGGACGGATCCGGGCAGACGAAAAGCTGCTCCCGCAGCAGCGGGAACAGCTTTGGAAGGCAATGTACCAGGCATACGGCGCCCGTGCCGGCGGGAAGATGGAATACCTGGACGAATTGCTCAATTCATGATTCAGAATGAATAAAGCTTTCAATTAACCCTGCCGCTTCGCCGGCGGGGTCTTTTGACATGTCGAGCCAGTGGATGCGGGGATCCCGGCGGAACCAGGTCATCTGTCGCTTGGCGAACTTTTTGATCGCGCTGCCCAGTTCCTCCACCATTTGCTCATAACCGATCTTTCCGGTCAGGTACCAGGTGAGGTATTTATACTCCAGACCGAGCTTGACCATAAATTCTTCGCTGATGCCTTCGTCCAGCAGGGCACGGACTTCATCCACCATGCCTTCCTGCAGGCGTTTGTCCAGCCGCTCGTCGATGCGCTGCTTCAGGATTTCCCGGGGCCAGGTGACGCCGAGCTTCAGCAGTTCATAGCGTGGGGACTTGCCGGCCGGGGAGTAATCGTCCGCTTCGAGCTTTTCCAGCGCGCGCATGACCCGGTGACGGTTACGGGGATCGATTTCCGTGTCCGGAAGTTTCTGCTTCAGCATTTCATAAAGCGCCGGCGTTTCGAAGGTCTCCAGGTGCGCGCGGAGGCTGTGATCGGGCGCTTTGTCGGAAAGCTCGTAGCCGTCCGCCGCCGCGTCCACATACAGGCCGGTGCCGCCGACCAGGAAGGGAAGGCGGCCGCGGGCGAGGATCCCGTCGATCGCTTCATAGGCCAGGCGCTGAAAATCCGCCATGGAGAAGAACTCCCCGGGGGAACGGACGTCCAGCAGGTGATGGGGAACACCCTTCATCTCTTCCGGGGTAATCTTGCCGGAGCCCAGATCGAGCCGGCGGAATACCTGGCGGGAGTCCGCGGAGACGATCTCCCCGCCGAAACGGGCGGCGAGTTCCACGCCCAGGGAACTTTTGCCGGAGGCATTGGTGCCTTCGATCACGATCAGCTTGGGAAGCATAGGACCCTCTTTTCAATTCAGCATGATTTTGCTAACTAATGAAGGAAGAGCCTTCATTTTTCATCGGGAAAACGTTGCGAAAACGATGATAACACAGGGTTTTGACCCGTGCAAGGGTGCCGTTTTGACAAAAACCGGGTTAAAAATGGCATATTTTGTGCCTAAAGTGCCCCAAAGGGTACAAAATAAAGCGTTTCAGCCAAAAAAGTACTTGACAGGTGGCCTGAAATGGTTATACTGAAAACGTAAATTCTATCAAGGAGGTTTTCCCACATGAATAAGGGTGAACTGATTGCCGCTCTGGCGAACAAAACCGAAATGACCAAGAAAGATTCCGAAGCCGCTCTGAACGCTGTTCTGGACGTGATCGCTGAGAGCATGGCCAAGGGTGAGAAAGTGCAGCTGATCGGGTTTGGCACCTTCGAAGCCAAGAATCGTCCTGCCCGCGTTGCCCGCAACCCCCGCACCGGCGCTTCCGTGAAGATCGCTGCTTGCAAGGCTCCCGCTTTCAAGGCCGGCAAAGCTCTGAAGGACGCTGTCAACAAGTAATTCGGTTTCTGGTTCCCGCAGCCGCAAGGCTGCGGGATTTTTACTTTATGCAACCGGCCAAAAAAGTTGCAAAAGGATCATAATTGTGCTAAACTGACTGCACAGGTTTTGTTATATGGTTTTATACAGGGGAGGAATAACTATGATCGCTAGACTGGGCAAGGCGCGCTTTATTCTTTGCGCAGCGCTGGTTCTTGTTCTTTGTGCGGCGGTCATCGTCGGGGCCGACGGCCTGAAACTTCCTCAAGCAACCGGCAAGTCTGTGAAAAAAGACGGCAAACTGACCGTGGATGCCAGCAACATGTCCGAAGGCTATATCATGGTCAAGGCCAAGAAAACATCCAAAAAACTGAGAGTCCGCGTCTCCACGGCCGGGGCGAAGCTGCTCTATTGGCTGAACGGCGACGGTGAATATGAAGTTTTCCCGCTCCAGTTCGGAAGCGGAAAATATAAAGTGGAACTGTTTGAACACGTCAAGGGAAAAGACTATTCAAAAGAAGGAACGCTTAAGCTGAGCGCTAAAATGCCTGATGAGCTCAGTTGTTTCCTGTATCCGAACCAGTACGTCAACTATAATGAAAATACAGCCTGCGTCAAACACGCGCAGGAAATGTGCAAGGACATGACGGATCAGGGAGAGATCTACAAGACCGTCTGTACCTTTGTGCTGCAGAATTTCATCTATGACTATATCAAGAGCGTTTCCGTGCAGAGCATGAGCCAGCAGATGCCTGATATCGACGGCTGCTGGGACAACCGGATGGGCATCTGTCAGGACCTGTCCGCCATGACCTGCGCCATGCTGCGCTCTCAGGGCATTCCCGCCCGCCTGATGATCGGTACGGTCGGCGCGAACACCTATCATGCCTGGGTCGTTGCCGTGGTGAACGGAGAAGAACGCTTCTTCGACCCCACCGCCGAACTGAACGCCAGCAACAAGAACGAAACCTATACGACAGAACGGTATTATTAAACCGCAACAGGAAAAGCGACAAATTGGAGGGATCGCAAGATGGCAGACGGAGCGAAGAAGAAAAAAAGGATCATGTCCTCTGAAGAACTGAGCAGTTTCTGCGACCAGATCGCATTGATGCTCAGCTCCGGCATGACGCTCCGGGACGGCATTGAGATGCTGGCGGAAGACGAACAGAAGGGGAACGACAAGGTTCATCCCTATACCAACCTGTACAGGGTGGTGGATGAAACCGGTTCTCTTTATGTCGCCATGAAAGAAAATGAGGAGGAATGGCCGTCCTACATGATCGAAATGGTCGACATCGGTGAACAGACCGGTCGGCTGGAAGACATCATGCACAGCCTTTCCACTTATTATCAGAGAGAAGGCCGCATCCGTTCCGCGGCGGTCAGCGCGATCACCTATCCGCTGGTGCTGGGCATTATGCTGGTAATCATCATCGGCATCCTGCTGTGGCGCGTCCTGCCGATCTTCCGCAGGGTGCTTGCCTCCCTGGGTGTTGACTCCTCCAGCAGCGGTTCCGTGCTGATGCAGATCGGCTCCTGGGCCGGCTGGATTGTGCTGGGCCTGATCGGCCTGGTCGTGCTCGCCGCGATCGTGATCGTGATCCTGACGAAGACCAAGGCCAAGGACAAGACACTGAACTTCCTGAAGAATCTTTTCCCGCCGGTACGCAGGCTGTCTGAGAAACTGTCCGCCTCCCGCGTGGCCGGGATCCTGGGCCTGATGCTGCAGAGCGGTTTCCCGATGGAGAATGCCTTGGAGATGGCGCCTGCCGCGCTGGCTGACCAGGCTTCCATCGACAAGGTCAACTTCATCCGTGAACAGATGAAGAGCCGGGACCTCACCTTCCAGGAAGCGCTGAGCGAAAGCGGCCTGTTCGCCGATTTCTATAACAGAATGGTGAAGGTCGGCGCCGCCTCCGGTCATGAACCGCAGGTCATGGAGAAGATTGCCGAGATCTATGAGGAACAAGTCGAAGACGGACTGGATCATCTGATTTCCATCGTCGAGCCCACCCTGGTGGCCCTGCTGTCAGTCGTGATCGGCGCGATCCTGCTGAGCGTCATGCTGCCGATGGCCGGCGTGCTGAGCTCTATGTAATCAAAGAAAGAATCAAGAATAAAGAATAAATCGGAAAGGAGCTGAGAAAATGAGAATAAACAAAAAAGACGTTGCATCCGTCCTCATTTTCATCGCTCTGATCCTGGCCTTTGTGCTGCTGGTCAACAACATTACAAACAAGAACAGCGGACGCGAACTCCAGATCGTCCGGGACGCCGTCAAGAACGCCGCGCTGACCTGCTACGCGGTGGAAGGCATGTATCCGGACAACCTGGAATACCTGCGCGAGCATTACAATCTTTCTTACAATGAAGAAAGATATCACGTATTCTACGATCCATTGGCATCCAACCTGATGCCCACCATTAAGGTGGCCGAGAGGGGAGGGAAAATGGACAAGTGAGTAAGAACGCGAAGAGCCATACCCATACCTCCCGGACGATCCAGAGCGTGTTCGTCCTGCTCCTGCTGTCCCTTTTCGCCTGCCTGAGCACCTTCCTGGTGACTATCGGCGCGCAGATTTACCGCCACACGGTGGAAAGCGCTGAAGAGAACAGCAATTCCCGGATCATGACCGCAGTTGTCCGCAGCGCCGTATGGGCGGAGGACGGCGGCGAAGTCAAGATCGAAAAATTTGACGATCTGGGCATCACGTCGCTGACGATCGTCAACGACTATGACGGTGAAAAATACTACAAGCGCCTGTATTGCGCCATGGATCCCGATCCGCTGGACGGCGAACCCCGTTCCTATCTGTGGGAAAGCTTCAGCAGTGAAGAAACGGAATTCACGGCGGAAAACGGCGAATCTTTGTGCGAGCTGAACGGATTTGAGCCTTCCATCGATGGTGAGACGCTGAAGGTTGATCTGGAATCACCTAACGGCACCAAGAGCACCATCCGGATCGCCATGCGGACGGGAGGTGCAGCAGAATGAAAGAAGGAAGCCGCGCGAACGCCCTGCTGGTCGAACTGCTGCTGGTCATCTTTTTCTTTATGATTGCCGCAGCTATCCTGGTTCAGGTGTTTGCGGACGCCAAGCTGAAAAGCCGGACGGCCAACGCCTATAACGAGACCATGCTCGAAGCGCAGAATATCGCCGAAGACCTGTATGGTTCGAACGATCCGGACGCTGTGCTGAACGGTTACGGATTCACCGCACAGGACGGCAGCTGGGTCCTTGACAAGGACGGATACTCCCTGAAGATTACGGTCAGGGAGGAGGAAACGGACGCAGGTCTCCTGCGGACATATGACATTTCCGGTATTGAGGTAACCCACGACAGCTCCGGCGCGGAAAAGGAGACAGTCCTTCTGACGCTTCCCTCCACACGGTATATTCCGAAGGAGGTGAGCCCGTGAAACGTAAAGTAGCATTGGGTCCGGGCGCCGCATCCCTGATCCTGATCGTCGTGGTTCTCTCCCTGTGCATGATGGCCATGCTGACACAGATCGGAGCCCGGAACGACTACAACCTGTGCAAGCGCAGCGCCGAGATGGTCCAGCGCGTATACGAGCTGAACGCCCAGAGCGAACAGAAACTGGCTGAGCTGGACGCCGTGCTGGTCAAAGCGCAGGCGGAAGCCGGGAGTGACATGGAAGCCTACCTGGAGAAGGTCGAAGAGCTTCTTCCGGAAGGCATGAGCCTGGATGAAGAAAAAGTCACCTGGACCGAACCACTGGACAACCGGAATCTTGAATGTATCGTTCAGCTGCTCCAGCCGGGAGAAAAACAGCGGACGAAATGGATCTCTCACAAACTGCTGGTAGAAGAACCGGAGGAAGACTGGGAATGGTAGAGACACTTGATGAGATCTTGAGAAAAGCCTTAGAGTTCCACGGGTCCGACGTATTCGTCGTGCCCGGCTCCCAGATCATGACCAAGGCGAGCGGCAAAATGATTCCGATCACGGAAGACAAAGCCCTGCCGAACGACATCTCCATCCTGGTCGACCGTGCGTATGAGCTGGCCCGCCGGGACCGGGAGACGCTCCATGAAGAGGGAGACGACGACTTCTCCTTCGCCGTACGCGATCTGAGCCGTTTCCGCTGCAACACATACCGGCAGCGCGGTTCACTGGCCATGACCTGCCGTGTGGTCGCGTTCGGTATTCCGGACCCGAAGGACTGCAACATTCCGGACGTCGTCATGCGGCTGGCGGAACTGCGCAGCGGCATGATTCTGGTGACCGGCCCTGCCGGCAATGGTAAATCGACTACCCTGGCCTGCCTGGTGGACCAGATCAATTCCACCCGCAGCGGCCATATCATTACGATTGAAGACCCGATCGAATACCTGCACCCGCATAAGAAATGCATCGTCAGCCAGCGTGAAGTTCCCGGAGATGCCTCCAGTTTCGCCCGCGCCCTGCGCGCGGCCCTGCGCCAGGCTCCGGACGTGATCATGCTTGGTGAAATGCGCGACATCGAGACCATTTCCACCGCCATCACCGCGGCGGAAACCGGCCACCTGCTGCTGTCCTCCCTGCATACGCTGGGCGCGGCCAAGACGATCGACCGTGTGATCGACGCCTTCCCGGCCAACCAGCAGAACCAGATCCGGGCACAGCTGTCCATGGTGCTTCGCGCCGTTGTCTCCCAGCGCCTGATCCTGACCAAGGACGGATCGCTCCATCCTGTGTTCGAGGTCATGTGCGTCAACCCGGCCATCCAGAACCTGATCCGCGAAGGCAAAACCCACCAGATCGACAACGCGATCTTCGGCGGCGGCGCGGACATGCTGTCCATGGATACCGAACTGGCGAGACTGCTGCGTGACAACAGGATCGATAAGGAGCAGGCGGCGCTCTATGCCATCCATCCCGAGACGGTGGAACGCCAGGCTCGTTTCATGAGAGGCTGATAACTGTATAGTTCATTCACACCCGGCTTTATGGCCGGGTGTTTTCCCATCACCCGTCGAAACACCCTGTACAAAGAAAAAACAAAAATCAAAAGATACAGATGTTTCTTTCCGAAAAGAAAAATATGTAACCGGGAAATAACCTGGTTCTGATATAATAATAGTAGGTCAAGATATACGGCAAACGCTGACCGATTCAAGAGGGAAAAGCCGGACTCCTTAAGTAATAAGGCGGGCCGGAGACGATCCGGATCCGAAGGACCGTCAGATCCCTCCCCGAGGGTTCCTGCAGGGAAAAGGAATACGAACCAATGCGAGATAACAGGTTCGTGTAACTGACAGGCCTGAGGGAAGCGTTCCGATATGTAACTGTACATATATTGAAGGCAAACAGACCTAATCGACTGATACCAGATGAGGTGAGATCACATGAGGAACCTGATGAAACTGATCGCTATCACAGTTATCGCGGCCCTGCTGCTTTGCACGATGATCACCTGTGCAGCGGCAGACGAGAAGATTTATACTTCTCCGACGTTCACCCTTCCCGCGGACCGGCTGATCCGCGCAGAAGAAATCTTCGACGCCCGGGAGGCCGAAGAAGAAGAGACTGAACCGGAAGAGGCTGAAAATCCGGAAGAAGAACTCACCGAAGACGAGAAACCCGCTGAAAGCGAAGAGCCTGATGAAGACGAGGAACTCGTTGAGGGCGAAGAACCCACTGAAGGCGAAGAGCCTGTCGAAGGCGACGAACCCACTGAAGGCGAAGAGCCTGTCGAAGGCGACGAACCCGCTGAAGGCGAGGAACTTCCGGAGGGCGAACAGCCTGACGAAGATGTACAGCCTGAAGAAGGTGAAGAGCCTGATGAAGACAGCGACCTCGAGGAGGACGAAGGCTTCGAAGAACTGGATGAAGATGCCGGTGAAGTGGCCGAGGAACTTGCCAAGCAGAAGCGCCAGGTCATCATCAAATCTTCCCAGGGCGAAGTTGTTACA
>CAZUXV010000086.1:0-11521 GCA_964624445.1 uncultured Oscillospiraceae bacterium
ACCTGGCTGTATGTGAGGCGGATATAAAAGCGTTAACGGCGTTTCTTGCTGAAGTTGAAGCCTCGAAAACAACGGCAGACCTGATCTCCGCGGTGCAAGCTACGGTGGATAGTATAACAGCAATCCGTAAAAAAGGAACGATGACGGAAGCGCAGGCGGCTGTCTACGAACAGTTCAAGCGTGCTCATGGACATCTGAAAAACCAGCCGTCAAGCCCGGACAATACGACGCTTCTCGCGTCTAAAAACGAACTGGATAAGATCAACGCCTGCAAAAAAACGGATATTCTGAAAACGCAGAAGCAGATGATCGGTCTGAAAGTCCTTCTTGAAGAAACGCATAACCAGTTTACGGCTATCAAAGCAAACGAAAGCGTACTTGACTACGCGGATCTGGAACAGTATGCGTACGAACTGCTGACGAGCAAAGAAATCTCCGAGATAAGAGATTATGTTCGTTCAACCTTCAAATATGTATTTGTTGACGAATGCCAGGATGTTTCCGCAATCCAGTACGCCATCATCAACGCGATGGATTCCGGAGAAAACAACTTCTTCTTCGTCGGGGATATAAAACAGAGCATCTATCGGTTCCGACACGCGGATCCCCTGCAGTTTCTTGATATGCGCAACCGCTTTTCTGAAAGCCCCGCAGCTGAATGCAGGAAAATCTATTTTCAGCATAACTACAGATCCTCCGCGTCTATTATTGACGGCGTAAACCTGATCTTCTCCAATCTCCTTGACAAGGCATACACAGAAATTGATTACGAGCCGGGAGATCATCTGTTGGTTGGCACGGATAAAGACAAGCTCCCAGAATTCCCGAACGAAATCATACTGATTAACGATGACGCGGATCCGGATGACCCTGATGCGCCCGAAGTGAACCCCCTTGAGGCGCAATGCGCTGAGATCGGAGATTGTATCAAAGACCTTATTAAGTCTGGCATGGAGTTCAAAGATATTGTTATTCTGAACAGAAGCGTAAACGCGGTCGGACAAAAGATCGTTGATTATATGACGACTATGCACATCCCCTGCTATTTCAATGGGAAAAGCGCATACTTCGACACGCCGGAAGTTTCGCTCTTCATCGAAATACTGAAAACCGTTAACAATGATTATATGGACTACCCGCTCCTTGCGACGTTAAGAAGCGACCTGTTCGGATTTACTGATGCTGAACTCGCGGAGATCCGTATCCTGCACCCGGACAGAAAAGAATCTTTCAGCAGCGCATTCCATTCCTGCGCAGAAGATACAGATACAACGCTGGGCAAGCATTGCCGTCAGGCGCTTGATACAATCCGTAAATGGCAAAAGGAAGCAGCGGAGATTCATAAAACGTCGGACGTCATTTGGAATATGCTCAAAAAAACGAACTATTACGCCAGACAGTCCGCGTTCCCGGACGGAGAGATCCGGCAGAAAAATCTGGATGCGTTATATGACAAAGCGCTGACTTATGAACGGCTTGGAAACTACAAGCTCTGTGACTTCCTTGATCAGATTGATGCTTTGAGAAAAGCAAAGGGCGGCAGTCAGGAGCCTGTCCCTATGACAGATAATGATAACTTCGTGCGGGTCATGTCGATCCATGCGTCGAAAGGACTTGAGTTCCCGGTCGTCTTCTTGATGGATATGCAGAAAAATATTCATCGCGGAGGAAACGCTGGCTTCCAGATCAATATAGAAACAGAAAGCCCGGATAACCCTTCTCTTGGCATATACATGCCCTGCATGAACATTGTCGGCAAATTCAAAACATCGCATGATACTTACGGGAAGTATGCCTTTAAGGCAAAAAGGATCATGCGCGATATTGCGGAAGAATCGCGGCTTCTGTATGTGGGTATGACCCGTGCAATGCAGAGGCTGTACATGACAGGGATTGTAAAGGGTAAAAGCCTCGGCCTCTGGAACGTAAACGACAAAGCGTACAGAGCATTAAACCTCCGCAGTATGCTGGATATGGTTATGCCGACAGTGCTTGGCGGAACGCCTGTTGACCATATAGGCGACATTATGAGAACACCGCTGTGGAATGTCAGCTTTGTGGAACCGCGGACTGTGAAATCCGACGCCGCCGTTGCCGGCAAGGTTGATTACCCGGATATAAAAAACGATATCGATTTTGATAAAGAATGGTCTAAAATCAGCGAGAGCAAGACGGACTTGCCCGCGAAAACAGCCGTTTCATATATCCTGGACGAGTCTTTTATAAAGATTGATGAAGACACTATAGACAAAGACGAAACAGAAACTGTCAACGCGATCTCCCTGCATGAAGAGCAGGAAAAGCCCGAATTTATAGTTGGAAAAGCATCCGCGCCGGAAAGCGCTGAATTGGGAACGCTCGCGCATAAGCTTATGCGACTTCTCCCTCTTGATGAACTTGAAGGTAAAGACAAAAAGCATCTGTGCGAAAATATCAGTGAGTTCGTCAGGAACGCAAAATATTTCTCTGATAAACAATCCGAGAATCTGATCAAAGAGTTTACGGGCGGTATAGCTGACTTTCTTCTGTCTTCTCTGGGCAACGATATTTGCCGCCACGCAGACCATGTTTTCCGCGAACAGGATTTCGTATTCAGAACAGAAGTCGGCGGCTATTCAGTCCTGGTACAGGGCGTTATTGACCTGCTGTTTAAGGACGGGGATGGAAAATGGGTAATTGTAGACTATAAGACAGACCATAATACAACACCGGATGCTCTTATCGAAAAGCATAGTGAGCAGCTGAATTATTACAGACATGCGATTGAGAAAATCAATAAAGAGCCTGTTTCACGGATATATGTTGTGGCGCTGAGAACGGGATCTGTTGTGGAGATCTCTGCCCGTCCGGTAAAGTATGCCTGAATTTAAGTATTATTAAGCAAAAGGGGGAATGAAAATGCCAGAAGAAAAGGAAGTAGGAAAAAAGGTTCGGGAAACCATCGAGCAGATGGAGAAAGAATACGGTATAACGGTCTTGCTGTGTGTTGAAGCCGGAAGCCGGGCATGGAGCATCGCTTCTCTTGACAGTGATTATGATATACGGTTTGTGTTCGTACATAACGACAAAAAAAAGTATGTGTCCTGCAAGCCGGATATACAAGAAGAGATTGTCCTGAAAGCTGACGACCTGGATATAAAAGGTTATGATATCCGCAAGGCATACAGGCTTATCCTTTCCGGTGAAGTCAATGTTTACGAGTGGCTGGCCTCGCCTATTGTCTACAAGGAGAGCAAGGATAAGCGGTGGCTGATTGATATTGCCGCAAAGGAAAACTTTGATGTAGGATCTGTCGCAAGGTGCTATTATGGCATGGTTAAGGTTATATACAACAAAGATATGCGCTGGGTTGATCAGGTGAAAGTAAAAAAATACCTGTATTGCCTGAGGTCGATTCTTTGCTGCAGGTATGTAATGGAAAACAACTGTCCTGTTCCGCTTGATATCAATGAAATTCTGAAATGCGCACCGGATCAGTATAAGGAAGAACTGGACAAATACCTGAAGCTGAAGACAGAAACGGTGGATAATTATCAGACAAAGAGATCCATAGCCCTGGAAGACAAAGTCCTTCAGGAAATCGGGATCCTGGAGTCTATGCTCCGCGGCAGATGGCCAAAACAAGACAAGACTCCTGACAGTATGGATGCGCTTTTGCTGAAATACATTCAGGAAAAATGACAAAAGCAGATCCCGCGAGTCCAAAAACGCCGCAAAAAAAAGACCACACTCAACAATGAATGTGGTCGTTTTGTTTTGTCAGGCCCAGAATGAACTTGTGTCAACAAGCACGCCGAACACGTTGATCTTCATGGCATCTGGTTTAATAAACGGTTCCGGAATAAATCCGTTGTCCTTCAGGTATACGTTGATAAATTGTCGCTGCAGATCGACAACCCAGTATTCCCTGATGCCAATATCTCTGTAAAGCATAAGCTTTTCATTGAAATCTCTGATTTTTGTTGATTCGGATGTTACCTCAGCAACAAAATCCGGAATGCCATGTATGCCATCTTCCCGGATAATGTCCGAAGTGCATACAATCATAACATCAGGCAATAAAAAGTTCTGATCGTTGCAATACAGCGCTACGTTTTCACTGAACACACGGCATGTGCCGCGATTGGCTTTTATATAGCTTTTAATCGCAGAACACAATTCCAACACGACGTTGTTGTGATTTACAGTGGTCTTGTCTTCAATGACAATCTTCCCGTTAATCAGCTCAACATGATCTGATGATTCTTTTACCAGATCTATGTCTCGTGTCTGTTTGTTCATTTGAAATTTAGCCTCCATGGTGTTTTCTCCTTTCAAATATAACATCCAAAGCATAATTAGGCAACTGCTTCAGTGATGATATATTTAAGGATAGGCTCCCCGCGAACGTTGAGATCTCTCACTTTCCCCGTGGCGTAGTGGTAAGACTTGCCATATTCCATCAAGTCTCCCCATCCCGTCAGCCAGGGCATCTTTTTGTCATGGAAGAACCACTTTTTCTGCCAGTAGGTAGAACTGCCGTCGGAAAGAGCATCTATACGAGCCTGCTCTTTAAACTCTGCGGAAGATTCAATGGCATTCCATTCATCCATGACCTTCTGTTCTTCCGGAGTCAGGTCGCGCTCTCCATAGTTGAATACAGTCAAGCCTTTGTCCGTGTATTCAACAAGCGCGGCTCTCCTTATGGAACAAGCGGAGCGGTCGCCATCTGGTGACAAAAAGAAGATATCAACGCTGTTCGCGTCAACCAGTCTCCGAGGCATCCTCATCTTTTCGGGGACTTTGTTTGGATCTCCGTAATACTCAACGCATTTCATCCAGATTTTGCCGGATTTCGCGTCTCTCTTCAGCTGTGCCAAAGACTTAATCATGATGCTTCCTCCTTGCTCATGGTTGAAAAAAGAATATCAGACAAATCGACTCACCAAAGATCTTTTTCTTTGAAAACTTCGGTCTGGATCAAGCCAGGAAAAGAATCCCGATGATTCTTTCTTATACAAGAATCTATTTTCTTTTCGGACCCTTCGGAGATGATATAAGCCTCACCGGAAACAATATAACCATCGCCGGATTTCATATACCTGATCTCCGGAAGACAGTCGAAGTTGGTAATAGGCTCAATAACCATTTTGAAGTACCCTTGGGGATTGTCTGCGTCTATGAACGAACGGTCATAGTCCAGAGGGGACCTGTATACGCCCTTTTTGTTAAGGCGCTTAACTTTGATATGCCCCGTCATTCTTTATCGCTCCCTTCTTTTTCGAGCACTCCATAACTGATCAGAATTCCCTCTATGCCGGATACGATCTGGTCGTAATCTGTGCCGTAGAGAATTGCCGCGTTATCATCGTCTTCCTTTTCAGGATTCGGAATTTCAACGCCTTTCTCGTCCAGAAAGTCTTCAAACACATCGGCAAACAACCCGAAAAATTCCATTCTTTCGCTATGTGTAAGCTTGAGTTTGGCATCAGACGGGAACACCCACTCGGCATTTTCCCGCTTCCATTCCTTGCTTTCAGGCATGAAAAGATACCGAAAGCGCTCTTCTCTGAGAATTGCGGAATTCTCTCCGGTAAAGCGAATCTCGCCTTTCTGGATAATTCCGGACAAAGAGGTCAGGTCCATCAGGAACTTCTCGTGATCGAAGTCAAGATCTTCCTGATAAGGAATCCAGAACTTGACAGCGTCTCCCGTCGAGAGCTTGCAGGTTTCAACACCAAGGACTCCATACATGCCGCAGAAGTCAATGAAAGGCTGATGCGAAACGTTTGGGAGAAAAACGAGGCTGGCAAAATCAGACTGAACATGATACATAGATAATTCCTCCTTATAGAATGCTTTTCAAATTTTTGATTGCGGAGTCGAACTCTCTCTTAGAGCTTTCGATCTGCCTCTCAAAATCATTGTAATATCCCGGATCAGCGTCCGGCGCGTTATTCCAGGCTAAACCGTACACGCTCTGGAAAGCCTGAACTGCACGGTTGATCAGTTCAGCGGCTCTCTTCAGTTCTGCAGAATCCATTTGGTTATGCCTCCTTAACAGGAACAGCTTCAAAATCGCTCCCGTAGGAGGAAATGAGATGCCAGTTCCCGGTCTCGGAGTTCTTTTCAGCCCAATAGATTCCGGTACTTATCAGGCAGCGCCTGAATTTGTTGAGCGCGGACTTGCCGTTAGCGACTTGGATCGGCGTTGTCACATGAGACGAAACGCGATCTGTGATGTTAAAAGTTTTCATAATAATTCCTCCTGTTCGTGTTTAATAATGATTGCTGAAAAAGTAAAAATAATCAGCTCGAATTCATACGAATGCCTCCTCTTGATATTGTTTTATATAAAAACAACACCAGACATTGTTCATCAGTTATGAGACTGAAAGCGTCTGGTGAAGAATTCTGTAAGAATAATATTTCTTTTTCTGTGGCGGATTAACGCAACCGGGGAATTAAAACAAATATTATCCATACAGACAGAAAAAAAGACGATTATAGTCTTTAAATCTATCTGAACTTATTTTAAGAAAGGGGTAATTTTACGATGACAGGCAATATCGTAAAGAAAGTTACCAAGAGAGATGGCAGCCTGGTCGATTTTGATCTCCAAAAAATCGCCTCCGCCATCGAAAAAGCTTTTATCGCTTCCAAAAGAGCATATGATGAAAGCACTATTCAGATTCTCGCTCTCAGAGTTGTCGCATCAGACAACTTTAACGAGAAACTTAAAGACGGCGTGATTGATGTTGAGGATATCCAGGATTGCGTCGAGTCTGCGCTTTCTTCCGCCAATTTTACGGACGTCGCCAAAGCGTACATCCTGTACCGCAAACAGCATGAGAAAGTCCGTGAAGCAGGTAAGACGTACCTTGATTACAAGGATACCGTGAATAATTACCTCGGGGAGGAAGATTGGCGAGTAAAAGAAAACTCTACAGTCAATTACTCTGTCGGCGGTCTGATCCTGACCTGCTCCGGCGCGATTACCGCCCGGTACTGGCTGAGTGAGGTCTATGATGAAGAAATAGCGGAAGCTCATCGCAAGGCTGCTATTCATATTCATGACCTGTCCATGCTGACCGGTTACTGCGCTGGTTGGAGCCTGAAGCAACTCCTGATGGAAGGACTTGGCGGCGTACCCGGTAAGATCACCAGTAAGCCTGCCGGACATCTGTCTACCCTGTGCAACCAGATGGTTAACTTCCTTGGTATCATGCAGAACGAGTGGGCTGGCGCCCAGGCGTTCTCCAGCTTTGATACCTACCTGGCTCCGTTTGTCCGTGTGGACAATCTGACACAGAAGGAAGTAAAGCAGTGCGTCCAGAGCTTTGTGTTTGGTGTGAACACGCCGAGCCGCTGGGGTACACAGGCTCCCTTCACCAATATAACGCTTGACTGGGTGGTCCCGCCGGATATGAAGGATTTGCCTGCTATTGTCGGCGGCAAGGAAATGGACTTCACTTACGGTGAATGCCAGAAGGAAATGGACATGGTCAACAAGGCCTTCATCGAGATCATGATCGAAGGCGATGCGAATGGCCGCGGTTTCCAGTATCCTATCCCGACCTATTCCATCACAAGGAATTTCGACTGGTCAGACACGGAAAACAACCGCCTGCTGTTTGAGATGACCGCCAAGTATGGTACGCCGTACTTCAGCAATTACATCAACTCCGACATGGAGCCGAGCGATGTCCGCAGTATGTGCTGCCGCCTTCGTTTGGATCTCCGCGAGCTTCGCAAGAAGAGCGGAGGCTTCTTCGGAAGCGGTGAGTCTACCGGCTCTATCGGCGTTGTCACCATCAACATGCCGCGACTGGCGTATCAGTCCGCAGATGAAGCTGATTTCTACAAGCGGCTGGACAGGCTGATGGATATTGCTGCGCGCAGTCTGGATACCAAGAGAAAGGTCATTACCAATCTCATGGAAAAGGGTCTTTATCCTTATACCCGTCGATACCTGGGAACCTTTGCCAACCACTTCAGCACCATCGGTCTCGTCGGCATGAATGAAGCCGGTCTGAATGCTAAGTGGATCCGTAAGGATATGACGCATAAGGAAACCCAGGAGTTCACCAAGAACGTCCTGAATCATATGCGGAACCGCCTGAGCGATTATCAGGAGAAGTACAGCGGAACGCTGTTCAATCTTGAAGCAACGCCCGCTGAATCCACTTCCTATCGTTTTGCGAAGCATGATAAGGAAGAATTCCCTGATATCATTACGGCAAACATGAACGGCACTCCGTATTATACCAACTCCAGTCATCTGCCTGTTGGCTTTACGGATGATGTGTTCTCCGCACTGGATATCCAGGATGATATTCAGACGCTCTACACTTCGGGAACTGTGTTCCATGCCTTCCTCGGAGAGAAGCTTCCTGACTGGAAGGCTGCCGCGAATCTTGTTCGCAAGATTGCTGAAAACTATCGGCTCCCCTATTACACCATGAGCCCGACTTACTCCGTATGCCAGGAACATGGTTATCTGACTGGTGAGCAGCCTGTTTGCCCGCATTGCGGCAAAAAGACGGAAGTCTACAGCCGTATTACCGGTTATTATCGTCCGGTCCAGAACTGGAACGACGGCAAAGCACAGGAATTTAAAGACCGCAAGGTGTATGTGATCGGCGGAGGCTTCCATGCCATGCCGCAGATCAAGTGCGAATGCGAACTCGAACCTGAATCTGAGGAAAAGAAGATCGATGAACCCATGACAGAAGCTGTACCGGCGTCTGCTGTTGGAAAGGCTATGCTTTTTGTAAGCGCAACCTGCCCCAACTGCAAACTCGCGGAAAGCATGCTTGAAAAGAAGGGATATCTTTTCAAGAAGATCATTGCCAACGATAACATCGATCTCGCGAACCAGTACGGAGTGAAACAGGCTCCCACGCTGATTGTGATCGGGGAAACCGAAATCACCAAGTATAAAGGTGTTTCGGAGATCAAAGAGATGCTCAAAAACATCTGATGATCTGTTCAGTAATCAGCCTGCTGCCGGGAAACCGGATGGCAGGCTTTTTTTATGCCATTTTTTCGTCAAAATCAGCGTATTGCAAATTAATTTGTATTTCAGGGGTGAAAGTTGAAAAACTTTATCCAATAAGTATAATTCAGTTGTAGGCAGGAGAAATCAAGCAAGATTTGAAATGAATGTAGACCTGCCAAGAAAGGAAGTAATCTTATGAAGCGCATGAAAGTATGGTTCGTGGCAATCCTGGCAATCCTGGCAATCCTGATGATCGTACAGTGTACGGCTGTTGCAGATACCGGTTGGGTAGAAAAGAAAGGAGCTACCTATCTGTACTCTGCAACCGGAAAGCAGGTCTCCGGCTGGTATCAGCAAGGCAATGACTGGTACTACCTTCAGGGCAAAGGCCTGCTGAAAAACTCCTGGGTCCGCATGGAAACCGGTATGTACCACGCTGATGCCGAAGGCCGTATCGACGAAGGCTGGCAGAAGTACAAGGGCATCTGGTATACGCTGCGGAAGGTGAACGTCGGCACGGAAGAAGCCCCTGTCGAAGGATTCCGCTGGTATTTCGTGGACGGCTCGGATGATATGCCGTTCGGAAACCGCGAAATCGCAGGACGGAAGTATGATGTTACAAACAAGAAGGCTAAACTCACAGGCTGGTCTCAGACCGAAAGCGGCAAGCTTCACTTCAATGAAGACGGCACGATGGACGTCGGCTGGCAGAAGGTGGACGGCAAGACCATGTATTTCGATCTGACCGGACGAACGGTCAAAGGTCAGAAATACATTGACGGCGCCTATTACACCTTTTCTTGGAAGGGCGAGCTGACCAGTGACAAACCTGTGCTCGCTGAAATTACCTCAACCCCGATTGACACAGGAAAAGCTGAAGAAACAGTGACCAAGCCTGCCGGTACCGAAGACCGTGACCAAAAAACCACGGGACATAATGAAGGGCAGAAGCCTGTTGACTATGGCGAGACTCAGCAGTCTACACAGGAAGCTTACCCTCCTGCCGGATCCGGAGAAAAGCATGAAGATAAGGCTGAGGACAAGACAACAGACACTCAGCAGACAAAGCCCGAAGAGAAGGCAACGGACACTCAGCAGACAAAGCCCGAAGAGAAACAGCCTGCTGTAGAAACGCAGCAGACAGAGCCTTCCACAAAGCAGGATACCGAACAGAAGGCTGAGGAAAAGACCGAACCCGACAACAAAACTGAGAGCAAAGACACCGGAACCTCCCCTGCTGCTGAAGTTGAGCAGAAAACAGACACCGAGGCGGATAAAAAAGATGATACCGCCAAGGTTACAGAAGAATACACATACTCCTATGTCACAGAGACAGTCTCCATCCCGTTCAGCACAGAATACTTCGATTCACCGTATCTTCCCAAGGGCCAGGAAGCGATAGACGTACGTGGCGTCAACGGACAGAAGGAAGTTACTTATCAGATCAAAAAGGACAAGAACGGTAATGAAGTCTCTCGTACAGTTTCCTCTGAAATAGTAACCAAGGCGCCTATTACACAGACTATCGGACGCGGAACATGGGTATCCGATGCCACTTATGAAATCGTCCAGACAGATGATCTTGGAGGCAACCAGGGAACACGCACAGAGGAACTGGATAAGCGCGCGGAGGAATGGGCGATGGAAATGGCACAGACTGGAGTTAGACACTCAAGCCCAGACGGCGGTGGCAACTACGGCGAGTCCGTCGGAGGCTGGGGAAGTCTGGAAGAAGCTGTTGCCGGAACGGAACAGCACGGTGGGAACGTACTTTCCGAAGCGGATAACTATGGTTTCGCAGTTGTAAAGAAGACTGAGACCCAGCCCGACGGAAGCGTTAAGGAAACATACTACGCTGTCGAACAGGGTACTTACAACTAAAACAAAACTTCCTGATACATCAATAACCGACTATAACAGGGGGCAAAGGCACCGGGCATCTGCCCGGTGTTTTTGTTTGCCGTCATTTTGCGTATATTTGATAAATGTATCTTCGGACAATAAAAAAGAGAAAAAATCTAAATATTATTATGATAAGAATCTATACGCAAGGAGACGGCTCTGTATGAAGAAACTGATATCCTTTGTACTGATACTCACTTTGACCATGAATATATGGACGGGGGTGTTCGCAGACACAACCCCTGAACCGGGTGAATATCCAGAAGTAAGCGAAATGCTGGATATTGCCCCAGATGAGGGGGTATTGGATCTGACACCCGCGGAGGATCCACCCGCGATCAGCAGGGATGATGCCCTGGCTGAGAACAGCGCGGTGGACATTTCTCCTGTCGCAGACGCGGCGGCGGGAATCAAGGCAGTGCTGCAGGAAAGCGGACACGCTTATTTCGCTGTGCAATACACGGCGGGATTTGTTGTATACGCGGACAAGCAGGCTTCTGAAGTGCTCTGCGAAGTCGCTTCGGATCCTTTTGTTCTGTATACGGATCTGCTTGAAGACGGCATGCTGCGGATCTGGTTTGCAAACGAATCCGGCGCTGTTAAGAGCGGCTGGATCGACGCCTCTTACGGAAGCCTGGT
>CAZUXV010000087.1:0-11511 GCA_964624445.1 uncultured Oscillospiraceae bacterium
CGTTCCTTGCCGTTGATCACACAGTGGATCTGTTTGTACTGCTTACTCATAAATCATTACTTCCTTCCGCAACCTCAATCGGCGCGACTGCCCACCGGGCAGATCGCTTGTTTCGGTTGATCTCATCTCTGACGAGATTTCTGTCACTGACAGTCGTCAGAGATTCGTCCTCCTCCCAACTCAATAGACTTCGTCAGCGCCCGCTTCGCCATCTCCACCGCGATATGTTCGCGGAAGGCCTTGGCCGCCCGCCAGCTGTCCCGGGGATGGATGTCCTCCAGTACTGCTTTGGCAAAGACCTCTATGGTTTCCATTGTCACAGGCCTGCCCTTTGCGGCAGCTTCCGCCGAGGGCGCCCGCATCGGAATCGGTCCGGCAACGCCATATGCGATCCGGGCGTTCAGGATTGTCTGCCTGTCTTCCGACAGCAGGGCGTTTACCGAGCAGCCCAGGTTGGCGATATCCATCGCTTCCCGCATGGCATACTTGATGTAGTGCCCGTGATAGCCCTCATATGCTTTCTTCGGGATGATGATCGCCGTCTGAAGCTCCGCCGGCCTCAGGTCCACCTTGCCTGCCTTGATGTAGAACTCCTGAATGGGCAGTTTGCGAATGCCTTCCGGTCCGGTCAGTTCCACAATCGCGTCCCAGGCAAACAGCGTGGATGCGGAATCCGCGCTGGTCACGCCGTTGCAGGTATTCCCGCCGATGGTGCCGATGTTCCGGATCTGCGGACCGCCCACCAGGCTCACCGCCTCACCCAGCACCGGAATCTTCTCCCGGATGATCGGGGAAGCAGCGATATGGGAAAAACTGGTCAGCGAACCGATCCGGATCGCACCGTCTTCGTCATAGGTTACGCCGCGCATCGCGTCGATGCCGTAGATGCTCACCAGTTCAGCGCCGGCACGCTTTCCTTCCCGGATCTGCACCAGCACGTCGCTTCCGCCGGCAATGATCTGTGCCTCCGGATGTTCCTGCAGAAGCCGGACTGCGTCTTCGACGCTCTCCGCCTCATACAGTGCCTTAATATCATACATAGCGAATCCTCCCTTAAATCAGTCCGGCTTCCCTGAACGCAGCGAACAGGTTGTGCGGATTGGCGGGGGCGTTTTTGATGCCCACGCCCGTGGCGTGATAGATCGCGTTCCGGATCGCCGGCGCGGGCGAGCAGGCCGGCGGCTCTCCCAGCGCCTTCGTACCGAATGCGCTGGTCGGCTCCCTGTTCTCCACAAACTCCGCCATCAGCGTCGGATGATCCAGGAACGTGGAGAGCTTGTAGTCCAGCAGGTTGTTGTTCAGCGGACGCCCGGTTTTTTCGTCAAAGATCAGTTTCTCGGAAAGTCCGAAACCGATGCCCATGCTCATGCCGCCGTGGACCTGCGCCTCCGCCAGGGCCGGGTTGATCAGTTTACCCGCGTCATGGCAGTTGACAATGTTCAGCAGCTTGGCCCGGCACATCGGGATATCCACTTCCACCTCGGCGATCGTGCAGCCGAAGGAATAGGCGTTGGATTTGACCTGGTAGGTGCTTTCCGCCGTGATATGGCGGCTGTCGTTCAGGCTGTAGAGCGCCTCCGTCGCCAGTTCGCCAAGGCTCATCAGCACCCGGCCGTCCGTGATCCGGACAATGTTCCCGTCGATAATGTCCAGATTGAACGCCGGCATCCGGGTCAGCTCATGGGCATAGTTCAGAATCTTTTCCTTCAGCATCTCGCCGGTCTGGCGGATGGAGAAACCGGCCACATAGGTCTGGCGGGATGCGTAGGCGCTGGTGCCGAACGGAGTCACGTCCGTATCCTGGCAGGAAACCACATGAACCTTTTCCATGGGTACGCCGACCACATCCGCCGCCATCTGGGCAAACGCCGTATCCGCGCCCTGCCCGATCTCGGTCTCGCCCAGCTGCAGCTGGAAGGAGCCGTCCTGGTTAAGCACCATCCGGCAGGAAGTGGATTCCAGCGAGATGGGCCACACCGCTGTGTTGTACCAGAACATCGCTACGCCGATGCCCCGGCGGATATCACCTGTCTGGTTCTGGTACTCTTTAACCTTCCGCTCATAGTCGATGGCCTTCATCGCCTTGTCCAGGCACTGGTTGAAGGAATCGTAATAGTTTTCGTTCTTTGAGAATCCGTCCGTAAAGCCCACCGGCATCAGGTTGCGCCGGCGGAACTCGATCGGATCCGCGCCGATGGCCGCGCACACGTCTTCCGTATGGGATTCCACCGCCCACATGGCCTGTGGAATGCCGTAGCCCCGCATGGCGCCGGCAACCGGTTTGTTGGTGAAGACGGTATAGGCGTCCACTTCCGTGTTTTCGCAGGGATAGAGCTGCGGGAACGCGCCGGCACCCTTGGCGCAGATGCTGTGCCCATGGGATGCGTAGGCGCCCTGGTCCGAGAATGCTTCCAGTTTCCGGGCGGCATAGGTTCCGTCCGGGCGGACCCAGGATACGATATGGCTGCGGATGGAATGCCGCGTCCGGTTGCAGACAAAGGTCTCCTCCCGGGGAACGTCCAGCTTGACCAGATGCCCGCCGACCTGCAGGCTCAGCCAGGCGCACAGCGGCTCATACAGGATATCCTGCTTGTTACCGAATCCACCGCCGATATAGGGCTTAATCACCCGGATCAGACCCCAGTCGATGCCCAGCGCCTGGCCGACGATCCGGCGGACGATGTGCGGGATCTGGGTGGAGGTGGTTACCGTGATCCGCTCTCCCTCTTTTTCGGCAAAGCAGATGAAGTTCTCAATATGGCAGTGCTGCACCACCGGCGTTTCATACCAGCCTTCCACCTTCACCAGGCCGGGTTCCTGAATAGCTTTTTCATAGTCGCCCTGCCGGATCTGGGTATGCTTCAGGATGTTGTTCGGGAACTCCTCATGCAGCAGGGGCGCACCCTCCTCCATGGCCTTCTGCACATCCAGTACGAAGGGGTATTCCTCATACTCCACATGGATCAGCCGCAGGGCCTGCGCGGCAGCAACCTCATCCTCCGCCACGACCGCGGCGATATCGTCCCCGTAGAAACGCACCCTCTCCGTCAGGATCAGCCGGTCCGCCACATCCTGGTGGGACGGATCCGTAGACCAGGGATGTCCGGCCGTCGGGAAATAATGCTTCTCCTTCAGGTCAAAACAGGTCAGGATCTTCACCACGCCCGGAACTTTCTCCGCCTCGGAAAGATCAAAGGAAAGCACCTTCCCGTTGGCGATGGTGGAATGCAGCACCCTGGCGACATAAGTTTTTTTGTCGCACAGGTCGTCCGTATACTTTGTGCGCCCTGTCACCTTGTCGAGGGCGTCCACCCTCTTTACGCTCTGTCCCGTATACACAGGCTGTTCCCCTTTCATTGTTTTTCGTTATTGATCGATCCTGATGCCTTTGGTTTCGAACGCCTCCAGCAGCGCATCCAGCTCAGGCCGGATGCTCATGGGTTCGCCGGCGGCCTTGATCGCGTTGTTTACGTCCTTCAGTCCGTTTCCGGTCACAATGGACACCACGGACGCGTCTTTTTCGATCAGCCCGGTTTCCGCGGCTTTTCTGACGCCTGCCGTACCGGCCGCGCCCGCCGGTTCCGCGAAGACGCCCGCCTTTCTTCCGAGCAGGCGCATGGCCGCCATAATCTCCTCGTCGCTGACATTGACCACCACGCCATTGGACTCGCTGATCGCCCGCAGGGCCTTGACCGGATTCCGCGGCACACCCACCGCAATAGAATCCGCCAGGGTGTTCTCCTCCTGGGGAACCCATTCCATGGTTCCCGCGGCGGCTGCCGTATTGATGGGGCAGCAGCCGGAGGCCTGCACGCTGATGATGCGGGGCAGCCGGTCGATCTGGCCCGCCTGATACAGGTCCTTGAATCCTTTCCAGACGCCGCCGATGGTGCAGCCGTCGCCCACGGAAACGGCCACATAATCCGGCATCCTGAATCCGAGCTGTTCCGCGATTTCCAGCGAGACCGTCTTCTTTCCCTCCATCAGGTACGGGTTGATGGCCGCGTTGCGGTTATACCAGCCCCACCGGTCGATCGCTTCCGCGGAGATCCGGAAGGTATCCTCATAGCTGCCTTCCACCAGAATCACCGTAGCCCCGAACATCATCAGCTGAGCCACCTTGCCCTTGGGCGCCCGGGAAGGAACAAAGATGTAGGTGGAAAGTCCCGCGGCCGCCGCGTTGCCCGCCAGGGAACTGGCGGCGTTGCCCGTGGAAGAGCAGGCGATGGTGGTCTTTCCCGCCTCGCCGGCCTTGATGACGGCCATGGCGGAGGCCCTGTCCTTCAGCGACGCGGTAGGATTCTGCCCGTCGTCCTTGATCCACAGTTCCCGGATGCCCAGCTCCTTCCCCAGGGCGTCCGCCCTGTACAGGGGCGATCCGCCCACCCGCAGCCGCGGGCGGGTTCCGAGGCCTTCCACCGGCAGCAGTTCCAGATAGCGCCACATGGTCGGATCGTTCCGTTCCCGGAGCGGATGCTTCTGAAAGCAGGAACGGATATAGTCGTAATCATATTCGATGTCCAGAATCCCGCCGCAGTGCGGGCATACGGTCGTTTCCGGCTCAGCGGGGCTGACCCTTCCGCAGATCGTGCATCTGGCCCCCGTGACGTTCCGCAGCGCCATGCGAATACCTCCTTACAGATTCTTCAGCAGGCCGGTTTCTTCGTTGAATTCCCGGATCAGCTCGTCCACCCTGTCCGCGTCCGCTTTCACGCTGTCCCAGGTGTGCTCCGTGTCATACCACAGGCTCTGCAGTTCCTCGGAGGTCTTGCCCTGCTGTTCAACCCAGGTATAGTACTTCAGGTTATGCACCCGTTTCCGCTCCTGATAGGTCAGTTCCAGCATATTGTCGGTCTTTTCGCCCAGGATGTGGGTATGGAAGTCAACCGCCGCCATTTCCCGCGTGTACGCTCCGTCCGCTTCCTGGAGTTCCCGTACACGGGAGGCATACATGACCGCGGAGTCTGTCATGACCGAAGCCACCACGTCGTGCTCGGTCAGCTCGTAATACTTTGCCATTTTGATGGCGCAGAGCATATTGGCAATTCCGGAGATTCCGAAGAGTTCCAGGTTGGCCAGCGTTTCTTCCGGAACGCCCGCGCTCTTCAGGTATTCGCGTCCCACCGGTTCGTTGAACAGGCGGAGCACCTTCTGGGAATCCTCGTCGTCGATATCGACCACCAGGTCGGTGTTCTTTACATTGTGGATCCACGGAACGTGCTTGTCTCCGATTCCCTCGATCCGGTGGGCGCCGAAGCCGTTTTCCAGCAGCGTCGGGCACTGCAGCGCCTCGCCGACGCCCAGCTTGGCCTTCGGATACAGGTCCTTGATCCGGTCACCGGCCGCCATGGTGCCGGCGGAACCCGAGGTGAAGATCGCTCCGAAAAGGTTGTCGCCTTCGCCGCAGATCTGTTCAAACGCCTCGGCGATGGCATTGCCGGTCACATGATAGTGCCACATATAATTGCCCATTTCGGCAAACTGGTTGAAGATGATGCAGTCCGGTTCCTTCTCCAGTTCGTGGGTCTTGTCAAAAATCTCCTTCACGTTGGATTCCGTGCCGGGCGTCGCAATCACTTCGCTGGCCACCGTTTTCAGCCACTCAAAGCGTTCCCGGCTCATTCCCTCCGGAAGGATGGCCACGGAGTGGCATCCCAGCAGTTTGGAGTTGAACGCGCCGCCCCGGCAGTAATTGCCTGTGGAGGGCCACACTGCCCTGTGCCGGGAGGAGTCAAACTGGCCTGTCACCAGCCGCGGCGCAAGGCAGCCGAAGGACGCGCCGACCTTGTGGCAGCCCGTCGGGAAATACTTGCCCACCATCAGCAGGATCTTCGCCTTCACGCCCGTCAGTTCAGGGGGTAGCACGATGAAATTCGGTTTCCCGAAAAGTCCGCCCGATTCTTTCGGCTCGTTCTTCCAGGTAATGCGGAACAGGTTAAGCGGATTCACATCCCACAGCCCCACGTCTTTCAGCCGGTCCCGGATCTTGTCCGGAATGGTCTGCGGATCCTTCATCTGCGCAATGGTCGGGATGATGATGTTCTGTTCCCTTGCGCGCTGAATGTTGTTGGCTCTTCCCTTCTCGTTGATCGTCAGATTAATCATGTCTGCCTCCCGCGGAATCACCGCTTTTTTTATTCAGAATCGTTTGTCCCTGTATAATCTTCATTTCAATCCCGGTTCTGTCCAGTTCCAGGTAAAACGCCCTTTCCAGCCGGTCGCGGACGCTCAGTTCACGCGCGCCGGGGATCCCGGAATCGTCCAGCACCAGCGCGTCAAACTCATATCCTTCCTCAAAGCTGCCGGCTTTCCCGAAGAAAGCTCCCCCGCCTTTGGTTGCCAGGTACAGGCTTTCCGGAAATGTCAGCGGCTTCGCACCGGGATCAACATATCGCCAATTCAGTTTGGAAACCTGGATGGCGTCCGTTACCGCCCGGAACATGGAAGCGGAATGTCCGCCGGCCACGTCCGTTCCCAGCCCGATCCGGATACCGGCCTCCAGATACCGCCGGATCGGCGCGATCCCGGAAGCCAGGTTGGTGTTGGACGCCGGACAGTGCGCGATCCAGACCCCGTTTTCCAGGATCCGCCGTACTTCCTCCGGTCCCGACCAGATGCAGTGCGCCATCACGGTATTCCCGCCTCTCCCGAAAAGACCGAACCGGTCGTAGGCATCGCCGTAGAACGCCGCATCCGGCGCCACTTTCCGGACCAGCTCCACCTCCTCCGGGCTCTCCGAAAGATGGCTCTGCACCGGCAGGCCGTATTCCTCCCGGATCCGGCCAAGCAGCGTCATCAGTTCATCCGAGCAGGTAGGTACAAACCGCGGGGTTACGATCGGCTTTGTCCGCCGGTATCCGCGCTTTGCGCATTCGGTAATAAATCTTCTTTCGGCTTCTGCAGCGGAAGCGGCGTCCTGTTCCATCATCTGAGGCGGTGCGCCCCGGTCCATGCTGACCTTGCCCACAAGGCTTACCAGCCCGCTCTGCTCCATACATTCCGCCAGGATCAGTGCGGCTTCCGTGTGGATCGTTCCGAAAATGACCGCTCGGACGGTCGCGCTCTTTTTCATCTCCTCGGCGAAAATGCCGTAGGCTTCGGCCGCATATGCCGCATCCGCGTACCGGATCTCTTCCGGAAAGGCGACCCGGTCCAGCCAGTCCAGCAGTTCATAGTCCATCCCCGTTCCGCGGAAGGTGAACTGCGGCGCGTGGATATGCAGATCCGTCAGCCCGGGAATGATCAGTTTGCCGCTGCAGTCCACAACCTCCAGGCCGCTGAAGCGTTCCGGGATTTCATCAAAAATGCCCCGGCACACGCCATCCACGCAAACGGTATATGCATCCTCCCGGATCACAAGGCGGTCTGTCTCCGGTGTACAGCAGATATGTCCCTTCAGAATAAAACTTTTATCCAAAGTCTATTCCTCTCTTGAATAGATTCGCCCGATTGTTCATCGGAATATGTGTTTGCTTTCGTTCTTTCATAATATTATCTCAAATTCAGCATCAAAAAGCAATCATTAACCGGAATTTGTTTTATCTTTTCCGGCATGGCTGCCCCATGCCGGAAAATCTTTCAGATGATGTCTTTTTCATTTGGCGTTCAAAAGTACGGCGAAATATGATATGATAATAAAAAGCGTTATACAGAAGCAATCAAAACCGAATCACTGACGGACAGGAGTAAACCTTTATGAACGTATTTGATATCATCGGCCCGGTGATGATCGGACCATCCAGTTCCCATACAGCAGGCGCCGTCCGTCTGGGCAGGGTGGCCAACAAGCTGACGGATAACAGGCCGCTGAAGAAGGTGGAGATTACCCTTTCCGGCTCTTTCGCACAGACCTATAAAGGCCATGGGACCGACCGGGCGCTGCTGGCCGGGATCATGGGATACCACAGCTATTCCGCAGAGATCCGGGAGGCGCTGGAAATCGCAAAGTCCCGCGGAATTGACTATACTTTCCTGAAGGAAGAGATCAAAGGTGCCCATCCCAATACCGCCCGCATCCACTTTATCCTGGAGGACGGTACGGAAGGTACCGTACAGGGCGCCAGCGTCGGCGGCGGTAATATTCTTGTTTCGCAGATTAACGGAATGGATGTTGAATTCACCGGGGAAAACAATACGATCCTGGTGATGCACCAGGATAAACCCGGCGTCATCGCTGCCGTAACCCAGCTGATGCACTTTGAATACGCGGATCTGAACATCGCCACATTCCATCTGACCCGGGAGACAAGAGGCGGCAGCGCCATCATGACCATTGAGATCGACGGGCAGCCGCCCGAGGGGCTGATTGGTGCGATCCGGAAAATCAACAATGTTTCCAACGCGATTCTGATCCGCAGAATCTGATCCGGGAGGGTGAAAAGATGCTGAAATTTGAATCAATTGCCGAACTGGTATCTGAAGCGGAAAAACAGGGAATCCGGATCAGCGAGCTTGTTCTGAAAGATCAGGCTGAAGCGATGGAAGTCACTGAACTGGAAACCTTTGAAAAGATGGAACTGGATTTTCAGGTGATGGTAAATTCTGTTCGGGCGGGACAGCAGAAAGACCAGCGCTCCATGTCCGGACTGACCGGCGGAGAAGGCTATAAGATGAAAACCTACGCTGAGGAAAAAGGCGGCCTGTGCGGCAGTTTCCTCAGCGGCGCCATTTCCCGCGCGCTGGCAGTGGCCGGATGCAACGCGTCCATGGGCAGAATTGTGGCGGCGCCGACGGCGGGAAGCTGCGGGATCCTGCCGGGCTGCCTTGTTTCCCTTCTGGAGGAGAAAAACATTCCGGAAAAGGATATTGTGATGTCCATGTTTACAGCGGGCGCTTTCGGGATGGTGATCGCCAAAAAGGCAGGCATCGCCGGCGCGCAGGGCGGCTGCCAGGCGGAATGCGGAAGCGCAGCCGCGATGGCGGCTGCCGCACTGGTTGAACTGATGGGCGGAACGCCGGAACAATGTGCGGACGCCTGTGCGATTGCCATTGCAAACCAGCTGGGACTGGTCTGCGATCCGGTAGCTGGACTTGTGGAGATCCCGTGCATCAAACGGAATGTTTCCGGGCTGGTGATCGCGTTCTCCAGCGCGGATCTCGCACTGGCCGGGATCGGGGCGAAAATCCCTGCGGACGAATGTCTGGACGCCATGCAGAGCATAGGAAGTACGATGCCGGAAGCACTGAAGGAAACCGCAAAGGGTGGCCTGGCTGCCACGCCGACAGCCATTCGGCTGCAGAACCAGGTGTTCGGAGAATCTGTATAGACGTCAGCGGTTTGACTGCTCCATGCCGTGAAAAAAAGATTGTATGTCCGTAAATGAAATGATATAACTGTTTTAACACAGGACCTGAGCATACAAGTTTCCCTGCTATTCTTTTCATCATATCCCGAATGTGAAGCACCCGGCTGACGATTGCCGCAGAACACCGCCCCGAAAGGAGATTTCAACATGGAACACATGGACAAACGGATTCTGAGCAGTGTGATCGATTCCGCGATGCACCGGATCCCTGCGGATCTGGTAATCCGCAACTGCAACGTGGTTGACGTATATACCGGCACCGTCCGGAAAGACAGCATCGCCATTCATTACGGACGGATTATCGGTTTCGGGGACGACTATGTCGGAAAAGAAGAAATCGACGCGAAAGGCGCCTATGCCGCCCCCGGCCTGATCGATGCACACATCCACATTGAATCGTCCTATCTCTCTCCCGAAGAATTCGGCCGGATGGTCGTCCCCCGCGGCACCACGACCGTCATCGCCGATCCGCATGAGATCGTGAATGTTTACGGTCTGGAAGGCTTCAGCTATATGATCCACGCCGCGTCCAAAACGGAGCTGTCCGTTCGCTACATGGTTCCGAGCTGTGTGCCCGCCACCCCGCTGGAGGACTCCGGAGCTGTCGTAAACGCGTTTGATATGCAGTGGCCCATGGGAGACCGCCATGTCCCCGGCATGGGTGAATTCATGAATTATCCGGGAGTGATCAGCAAGGATGAGGATGTCCTGAATAAGCTCCTGGTCGCCCTGAACATGAACAAGGTCATCGACGGCCATTCCCCTTCCGTCAGCGGAGCGGCGCTGAACGCTTATATTGCTTCCGGCGTGAAGACCGACCATGAATGTACCACCGTGAAAGAAATGCAGGAACGCCTGCAGCGCGGGATGTATGTGCAGCTTCGCGACGGTTCCGCATGTCATGACCTGAAACGCCTGATTCCGGGGATCACCCCGTATAATTACAGGCGCTGCCTGCTCTGTTCCGATGACCGTCAACCCCGGACAATTCTGGAAAACGGCCATATGGACAATCATCTCCGTATCCTGGTCCAGGCCGGCATAGACCCTGTCATGGCAATCTGTATGGCGACGCTGAACTGCGCGGAATGCTACAACCTCACCGACCGCGGCGCGCTGGCGCCGGGTAAGCGTGCGGACATCGTCCTGTTTGACAATCTGGAGGATTTCAAAACCCGGATGGTATTCATCGAGGGCCGGAAAGTGGCGGAAAACGGTTATTATCTCCTGCCCTTTGACCGGGTGCCGATCACTTCCGTCCGGGGATCCATGCATATCAAGCCCTTCTCTGTGGATCAGCTGAAAATGCATCTGAACAGTGACCGCGTACGTGCCATCGGGATCGTCCGGGACGGCGTCACGACAAAATCGGAAGTCGTGACCGTCCGGAGGGATGCGGAAGGAGATTTTGTCTTCGACCCGGATCAGCCGGTTGTGAAGATCGCCGTGCTTGAGCGTCACCATAATACCGGCAAAATCGGCCTTGGTCTCCTGAAAGACTACAGAATCAGGCGCGGCGCCGTTGCGCTGTCTGTCGCCCATGATTCCCATAACGTAATCTGTGTCGGCGTCAGCAATGATGAAATGTATTCAGCGGTCCAGGCGCTGGTGGCGCAGGAGGGCGGATTTGTTCTCATTGAAAACGGTGAAGTGGTCGCATCCCTGCCGCTCCCGATTGCAGGCCTGATGAGTGACCTTCCCGGAGAGGAAGTCGCCGAACGGCTGAAACAGATGCACCTCGCAGCGCATCAGCGTCTCGGAATCAGCGATGACATCGAACCGCTCATGACGCTATGCTTCATGAGCCTCATCGTGATTCCGGAACTGAAGATTTCCACCTGCGGCCTGTTCGACGTAACGAAGTTCGGCTTTGTCCCGCCGGAGGCTGACTGATCTTCTATATCACCGCAAAGTTTTTAAGGAATCAATCCGTATGAAAAGAAAAGTATACGCTGTGTTTTTCATCCTTTTTCTGCTGGTTGCCCTTTTTTCCGGATACAAGTATTTCAGCGCTGAGATAGATTATCACCGGGCAACAGATTATTATGAATCTCTTTCTGATTCCTGGATTATGCCAAACCCCCGCGTTTCTGTCCCTGATCAGCCCGGAGATGAACCAGCTGCAGTACCAACGGTTTTCGAGCAGGATCTTCCGAACACCCCGGCTGAAACACCTCAATCCGCAATATCCGGGCAGACTTCACAA
>CAZUXV010000088.1:0-11314 GCA_964624445.1 uncultured Oscillospiraceae bacterium
CGATGCGGAAAGCACGTATAGATCCCGTTCGGAGCGTCAATTTCCGGCAATGAAAATGCTTCCGTATGAAATTCAGGGTGTTGGTCAATGAACCAACTGACATTTTTTTCGTTTTCGGACGGATTATACGTGCAGGTTGAATAGACCAGTCTTCCTCCCGGACGTACCAGTAATGCCGCAGCAGACAGGATTTCCCTTTGTCTGGCTGCGCAGCCTGCCGCTTTTTCTTCTGACCATTCCTTCCTGGTTTCCGGATCCCGCCGGAACATCCCTTCTCCGGAACACGGTGCATCCACAAGCACCGCGTCAAAACCTTCAGGCCACTGTTTCGCTATTTTCTCAGGCCATTCGCATGTGACAACGGTATTCGGCAGTCCAATGCGTTCAATGTTTCCGCTCAGAATCACTGCTCGTTTGGGGACAGGTTCATTGCATACAAGTAAGCCCTTGCCTTTCATGCTGCATCCGATTTGAGTGGACTTTCCTCCCGGAGCTGCACACAGATCCAGAATTGTTTCTCCGGGTTTTGCATTCAAAACCGAAGCCGGGAGCATCGCGCCGGGTTCCTGGATATAATACGCACCAGCGGCGTGAAAGATACTGGATCCGACATTCGAATCCAGTGGCAGATAGTATCCGTTTTCAGCCCATGGAATACGGACGTTCTTTATATATTCAAAGGTTGACTGTGTCAGTTTGAAAGGATTCAATCGGATTCCTCTGACCGGGGGGTCGTCCAGCGCACGCAAAAAAGCGGACAGCTCATTTCCAAGCTGTTTCCGCATTCTGTTAACAAATGCCTCCGGAAGATGATTCATCATACCTGCTCCATCCATTCCGGCGCCATGTATCTTTTTATATCCATTACAGGCGTATTCAGCCGGCACTGTTCAAGCAGTTCTTTTTTCCCGGCTGTAATGACTTCTTCTACGCCAAGTTTTTTTGCACAAATCAGCGTTATCTTTTCTCCGTCCTCAACCATCGCAGGTTCTGTCATGTCTGCCAGATTTGTATTGTTGATCAGCATGTCGATTTTTAACCTGCCCCGGTTCTGGATTCTTTCTGCCAGATCAATGATGTCATCAACTTCTCTGGTCAGCGGCCTCATACAATTGATCACAAAGATCACTTTCGTAGCGTCTCTCCTCGCCATGAAGGATGGGTAGAATCTGCCGAGAGCCGCAGCTCCGGTATCATCTCCGCCCACGTCAAAGATGACGCGGTCAGAAGGCACTTCAAACACACTTTGGATTTCCGCCGGTAAAGCAGGAATATCGACTGTTGTCATAGCGTAGGTAGGCATCAGCATTCGTACGCCGGCCTGTTGCATTTCTTCCGCTTTTTCTCCGCTTCTGAAATACGGATTAACGATGTCCAGATCAACCAGCGTCGTCTTACACGTCTGCGCGTATTTAAGCGCAAGATTGAGCGCCAGCTCCGTTTTTCCGCTGCCGTAATTTCCGGTCAGCACCAGATATCGGTGATTCTGAAAGAATCGGTTCATTCTCCGTTGTCCTCATTCTTTTTCCATCCGCGCGGGTACACGGGATCTCGATATGCTTTGCGGCTGTCAATCACATGCTGAGGTGCATCAAACTGACGCAGTTCTTCTTCCGGATCAGCAAACAGCTCGCTGACGTTGATCCTTTTACGTCTTCTGGGTGCGATCGGCGACGGTTCTTTTCTTTCTGCCCTGGGAGAATAATAATCACACTGCTCTGTTTCTACCGTCCTGATTCCTTCTTCTGCAGGCCTTCTGTAAGGACTGTCTGCAGGAACAATATACCCCGCATTTGTTATTGTAACCGGTTTTTCTTCAGGCTGAACGATCTCATCATTCGTATCTTCCGCATCACTTGTTTCCCATCTGGAAAAATCGGATTCTGCCGGAATATCTTGACGGATACGTACGGCCGGTTCTGCCGCAGGACGGTTTATTTGTCCAATGTCTCCGGTCTTTTCTTTCTGAGACCCGGTCGGTTTCGGATTCGCGTTTGGCTGTCGGAAATCCGTGTTCCTGGATCCGGTAAAGAAGCTTTTCCAGACTTTATACGGTTTCCAGCGAAAAATATACACGCAAAGATCTGTTACAAGTCCGATAACGCAAAGAATACCGGCAAGCAGAATCCAGTGGCGTCCGATCCAGTTAAATACCGAACTTCCGTTTTCACTTGTAAAAGCGGACCATACAGCTGATACTGCGGCTTGCAGCCATCCAAGCATCATCTTGAACAGTGAATTCGCAAAACTACCCATCTGACGCTCCTTACGGTTCTTCCGCTTCGATCTCGACCGTTACTGTGATGGTATCGTTGGAGAGGATAGCGTCATCTGAAGGCTTCTGGACTTTCATCTGGAAAGGTGTTGTTTCCTTTAGATTCTTGACGTTAATCGTGTTGCGTTCAAGCGAAAGATCGGTCATCTGTTCCAGAACTTCCTGCCGTGCCGCAACCGTTATGGTTTCAGGGCTGATTCTGATATTCTTGATAGAGTATCCATTGGCCACTGAACCCGTAGTCTGGATCAGTTCACTCGTTTCAAAGGAGAGACAAGGAAGAAGATTCAATTCAATCAGTACACTGTCAATATTGAGTGATGAACTGGTCATACTGATCAGCGGACTCTGAACAGCTTCCTGCGCTTTGTTGAAAAGCTGGATTTCAGAGCTGGTAACAATCTGTCCTTCTTTCCATTCGATATCTTCCGATCTTATTACCGCTTTTGCACGGGATATATTTGTAACGATCGATCTCGGCCCGCTAACAGCAATCAATGCGGGATCAACAGAAGGCGTGGACATGTACCAGCCTTCGGGAATATCCTCAACAGGCGAAACCGAAACCGGTATGCGCTGGCGGACAATATAATCCTCAACCATGACGGTGATTGAAGAAGGATTGATGGAAGTCACTTTTCCATAGGTGCTTGAATTAGTGCTCTGAAGCTTTACTTCCTGCTCGCCGGTTCCTTTTATCTTTGAAAGATCGAGACGAATATTATAGGCGGAAGCTTCTGCTTTTTCGTATTGCATCTGTGGCACTGCAGCAGTAATACTGACGTCATTAAGCAGCTCATTCAGATCTGTAACAACGATGAGACTGCTGCTCTTAAGCATTTCAGCACCGGATACGGTAACCGCAACGTTCTGGAATGTTTTTTCCCGTGTGACGTTTTCATCCTGTGAGATCAGACCGGCCCACAGCACAATCGAGATCAGAATGGCAATCAGTTTCAGCCATCCGTTATGTAGCAGTAAATGCCGTAAACTGCTGATCAGTGCATCGATGTATTTTTTGATATCGGTCTTTATATTTTTGTCGCTCATGATTTCTTTTCCACCTCTCCTTTTCTGACGAAATTCCGGAGGATGGAACTCAGGCCGGATACATTGCTTCTGTACAAACCGTTCAGGAATGCCCTTAATTCATCCACTGTAAACGGTCTTTTCAGCGAACCATCAGTTGCCAAGCTGACAATACCCGTCTCTTCCGATACAACGATCACCGCAGCATCAGTGTTTTCTGTGATGCCGACAGCAGCACGGTGTCTGGTTCCCAGTTCACGGCTCACGCCGCTGGCCTCGGCAAGCGGAAGAATACAGGCGGCCGCCATAATCTGTTCGTTTCTGATTACAACCGCTCCGTCATGCAAAGGTGTATTCGGTTCGAAAATGTTTTCAAGAAGCGGTGCGGATATTTCCGCATTTAACTGGGTACCGGTTTCAATCACATCCTGGAGTCCTGTTTTCCGTTCGAAAACAATCAGAGCGCCGACCCGCCTGCGGCTCAAATCAACAACAGTCTGGACGATTTCATTGATGATCAGGCCGTTATCGTCGTCCAGTGTCCATTTATTGCTTTTGGTAATAATTCTGCTTCGTCCCATGCGTTCAAGCATTTTTCTGAGTTCAGGCTGGAATAAAATCACAAGAACCAGCGCGCCGTTCTGAAGCACGGCCATCAGAAGCCAGTTCAGGCTGGTCAGCTTGAGCATATTACTGACAAGAACGATTACAAGCAGCAGAAACAGACCCTTCAGCAGGGCGCTTCCCCTTGTGTGTCTTGTCAGCAGGAGCAGCTCGTATACAATGACAGCAACGATCAGGATATCAATGATGTCGATGATTCCGAGACGATGTGTCAGGTTCCATCCCATGTTGCGGATTGTTGACCAGATATCGTTCACAGAATCACCTCCATTCTGATGATAATTATACACGACGACCCCTGAATTGAAAAGAGAAATATTACAAATTTATTTCTTTTTCCACAATAGCAAAGAGCTGCCTTTCCGGCAGCTCTTTGACCAATTATTCCTTGTTATCTGGATCCTTTATCATACGGGATGCCCTCTGCCTTCGGGGCCCGGGACGCTTTGGATGTAAATGCAAGCACAATCAGACAGACGATATAGGGCATCATATTGTAAATATTCCCGGGCAGGTTAAGAGACACAAGGAACGGGAAACCCGTGTACGTATTGGAAAGTGCGCGGAACAATCCAAACAGCAGCGCTGCGACAGCGATGCGTGCCGGCTTCCATTGACCAAAGATCATTACAGCGAGAGCCAGGAAGCCAAAGCCTGCTACACCGTTTTCAAATTTCCATATGGAAACGCCTGCCAGAATATAGCACAGCCCTCCCAGACCTCCAAGTGCTCCGGAGATCAGCACACCGGCCCAGCGCATTTTGTAAACGCTGATACCGACGGAAGCCGCCGCCTGCGGATGCTCCCCACAGGCCATCAGCCGAAGTCCGAAGCGGTTCTTGTAAAGAATAAAATATACAATGATTACTGCAATTACCGCAACAAGCATGAACCAGTTGAATTCAAATCCGTTGATATTCACAATAAACATTTTTCTGGCTGAAACATATTCAATCTCTGATGAATGATTGTCCGGATTCGCGGCGGTATTCATAGCCTTTACAAGAACAGTGGCGGCCGCTGTAGCCAGAAGATTCATTGCCGTACCGACCAGCGTCTGGTCGGCTTTGAAATGAATTGCAGCAACACCCAGCAGACACGAATACAGCATTCCGGCCAGAATGGCAGCTATCATCGCAACAAGAACCATCACAACGGCAGAAGAAGCAGCAAGTGAGCGCATGACAAGCGCACCGCCCAATGCTCCTACAACCATAATGCCTTCAAGGCCGAGGTTGATTACACCGGAATGCTCGGAAATGCAGCCTCCAAGTGCGACCAGCAAAAGAACAGAGGCAAAGATCAGTGAATATTGAGTCAAAAGCAGCATCAGTTTTTCGCCTCCTTCTTATCAGTTTTTGCTATGATTCTCTTCAGCGTCAACTTGATAAACAGGACAAAACCGCACAGATAGATAATTACAGAAGAAATAACATCTGAAATCTGAGCAGAGTAGAAATTTGTATTCACATATTGACCGCCGTCTGTGATATGTTGGATAAAGAGGGAGGAAAAAATAGCTCCAATCGGATGAAGACCTCCCAGGAAAGCAGCGGCAATGCCATTAAAGCCCATAGACGGCACCGAGGATTGTGTGCATTCCCAGCGCATATATCCTGTCTGATACAGCAGCGAAGCTCCCAGTCCTGCCAGTGCGCCGGAAATCATAAGTGTCACGATAATATTCCGATTCTGAGCCATACCGGCATATTTGGCAGCGTTCTTATTATTCCCGGTGGCTTTCAGTTCATAGCCAAGCTTTGTTTTGCTCAGCATAATCCATACCGCAACGGCCATCAGAATCGTCAGCGGAACAGCGATTGTCACCTTGTCATTTCCGTTAAACCATCCATCCAGTCCCAATGTCGGAAGAAGAGCGCCGGGATTGGTTTTGTCCAAATAAAGTGTATAGGGGCTTGTAACTTCTTTTACACTTGTCAGGATGGTGTTGGTTGAATACAGCGCAATCCAGTTCAGCATAATTCCGGAAATAACTTCGTTTACATTACAATAAGCTTTCAGCAATCCGATGATTCCGCCCAGCAGCGCACCTGCCACAATGGCAAAAATCATACATGGGAACCATCCCCATCCCCATGCAAGCGCCGCATAAAGGCTTGCACAGGCACCTGCAACATACTGTCCGGCGGTACCGATGTTGAACAAACCAACTTTGTATGAGAACAAAATGCTTAGTGAACAAAGGATCAGCGGCATGGATTTTGCCAGCGTGTTGCCCAGCTGTTTCAACCTGCTTGCAGGTCTGCTCCAGGTGAAAAAGTTTTTTATGATATTCAGGATGGAATCTCCCGCGCCTGACGGATTGATGATCAGAAGCACAATATATCCGATCAGTAATCCCAGAACGATACAGAGAATTGCGGAAACAAAGGATTGTACGCTTTCATTTCTCAGCGCTTTTCTCATCCGTTCCTCACCTCATCTCTCTTTGCGCCAGCCATATAAAGTCCAAGCTCTTCCTGGGTGGTCTGCTTCGGATCCAGCTCTCCGACGATCTCTCCTTCATACATCACCAGAATCCGGTCCGGCACATCCATCACTTCATCCAATTCAAGAGAAATCAGCAAAACCGCCTTTCCGGCGTCCCGCTGGGCAACCAACTGTTTATGGATATATTCGATCGCACCGACATCCAGTCCCCGGGTTGGCTGAACAGCGACAAGCACTTCCGGCTGTTTGTCTATTTCCCTGGCAATAATTGCTTTTTGCTGATTGCCGCCGGACATGGCCCGTGCTGGAGTAACAGACCCCTGGCCGGAACGGACGTCGTACTGGTCAATCAGTTTATCAGAGTATTCCCTGATGTTTTTCCGGCGAAGGAAACCGATTCTGTCCGTAAATCTGGATTCAAAATAAGTCTGAAGAATCATGTTGTATTCCAATGAATAATCAAGTACCAGCCCATGCTTGTGCCGATCTTCAGGAATATGGCTCATACCAGAAGTAGAGCGTTTCCGAATTGACGCTTTGGTGATATCCTTCCCATCCAGCAGGATCCGTCCGGCTGCCAGTGGTTCCAGGCCGGTCAGCCCGTAAACCAGTTCGGATTGTCCATTTCCGTCAATGCCGGCAATACAGACAATCTCTCCGCGGCGAACTTTAAACGATACATTCTTTACAGCGTTATTATTGTGTGCCTTGGAGGCGACTGTCATGTTTTCCACTTCCAGCACCGTTTCGCCGGGAGTGGAAGGATTCTTATCCACATGGAAACTCACGTTCCGGCCGACCATCATGGCGGACAGTTCCTCCATGGTGGTGTTCTTTGTTTCGACCGTGCCAACATATTTGCCTTTGCGAAGCACGGTGCATCTGTCCGCCACCGCCATGATTTCTGCAAGTTTATGGCTGATAAAAAGAATGCTCTTTCCTTCTGCTGCCAGATTCCGCATGATCTGCATGAGCTCCTCGATCTCCTGCGGAGTCAATACGGCCGTGGGCTCATCAAAGATCAGAATCTCGTTGTCACGATACAGCATCTTAAGGATTTCGGTACGTTGCTGCATTCCGACTGTTATATCTTCAATTTTTGCGTCCGGATCTACCTGAAGCCCGTATTTCTCTGAAAGTGCCATTACTTTTTTTCGGGCTTCTTTCTTCTGCAGGAATCCCAGTGTTTTCACAGGTTCAACGCCCATAATAATGTTATCCAGAACAGTAAAGCACTCAACCAGCTTAAAATGCTGATGAACCATTCCGATTCCAAGATTGTTGGCATCGTTCGGATTGTTGATTTTCACTTCTATGCCGTCTTTTTTGATCGTGCCTTCTTCTGCCTGGTACAAACCAAACAATACGCTCATCAGCGTGGATTTCCCTGCACCGTTTTCACCCAACAAAGCATGGATTTCTCCGTGTCTCAGTTGCAGCGTGATATTGTCGTTTGCGATAATGCCGGGAAATTTTTTGGTAATATGCAGCATCTCAATGGCATATTCGCTTTTATGCGTGTCTCCCAATCCGCAACCCCCGCTTTCCAGATTGATTCAGATAAAAAAATGTTGGATTCTTTTTTCTGAAAGAAGCCCCTGCTTGCCGGATGGAAAACAGGGGCTTCTTTCAAAAACCGGGGATGCAAAGCATCCCCGGGGTAATGAAAGATTACTTGATGTTACCCTGATACTCAACATTGACAGCAGTCACAGCAGGTTCTGCGTCAATCGCATTACTCACCGTGATTTCACCGGCAAACATCTTGCCTACCAGCGCAGCATAGTCATCGGCGGTAAAGCCGTCAGCGAACTGGGTGGAAGGAGCAATCTGTACGAAGTTTTCTTCCGGAACCGCGGAAACCAGACCCAGGTTTTCAACCTTTCCGCCTTCGAAAGCGCCGCCCTTCACAGCAGTCAGTTCAGCATTAACCGTCGCGGCCAGACCCTTCATGGCAGAAGTCACGGTGATCCCTTCACCGTAAAGGTTGTCAATCGTCGCAGCCTGGTCCACGTCAACGCCGATCACTTTTCCGCCAACCTTTTGCGCAGCTTCACCGGCTGAGGTGAAGATACCGCCGCCGCAGGCAAACACGATTTCCGTGCCGGCAGCATACCAGGTGTCCATGTAAGCGGTAATGTCTGCGTCACCATAGAACTGGTTGCCATAGACATACTTGATTTCAACATCGGTCAGCCCCAGCTCGGCAGCAGCAGCATCCGCTCCCTGCACAAAGCCGTAACCGTAGCGAACAACAGCGGGAACCGCCATGCCGCCCAGATAACCGAGCTTCTTGTATCCGAGTTTGACGGCAGCATAGCCAGCCATGTAGCCGCACAGTTCTTCCTGATAGACTGCGCAGTAGAGGTTTGCAGGAACGGCACTGGCCAGATCGCCGATGTCGCCTTCGCTCACGTCCAGCGCAATAAAGGTAATATCACTGTACTCAGGAGCGACTTTCTGGATAGCGGGTCCGAATGCATAACCGGGCATGATGATCACAGTAAAACCATCATCAATTGCTTTTTCAATAGAAGAAATCCGGTCGTCATCAGAGTCGGATGCCGGCTTATAGTACTGGAATGCGAGTCCGTTAGCTTCACAGAAAGCTTTTGCAGCTTCATAGGTCGTCTGGTTGAAGGACTGGTCTGTAATATCACCGTAGTCGGTAATCATGGCGACCTGCATGTCTTCCGCCGTGGCAAAAGAAACCATACCCAGCATCATTACTGCGGCCAGCAGCAAAGCAAACAGTTTTTTCATAGATGTTTCCCCTTTCTAATTGTCGGCGATTTGCCGTTTCTTTAATGTGAATTATAACAAAAACCGGTACACTTGGAAAGAGTGTACCGGTAATTTTGTATTCGTTTTCTTTTCTGCAAAACAAGTTTAATTGTTTCGTAACACGTTTCCCGGAGTCCAGTTGTCAAGTCAAGTCAGTTTGTGTTGCAGGCGATCCGCCGTCATAAATAAACTGACGCATCATATAGCCGTAATAGCCGCTGATCTGGATAAAATACCAGTCGGTGCCTCGTGTAATAATCGTCAGCGGAGTACCAACCCTGAATGATCTGATGATGCCGCTGGCCGTGGTCGGTTTGGTCCTGAGATTGACACTCTTTCCGTTGGCGCTGACCACGTATGAGCCCCCGATAATCGGCTTGGGCGGTACAGTCTCTGTCAGGAACTGAGTCATCATGTAGCCGTATCGGTTGCCTACTCTGATATAACTCCATGTTTTACCTTTTGTGATCATCATGGCGGATGTCCCGACGCTGTAAAAACCGATACTTGAATACGTCTTTGCGGGGCCTGATCTCAGATTGACTCCTTTGCCGTTCTGGCTTGTCACGTAAACCTGGTATTCTCCGGAAGGTTGCGGCTCAGGCTGGGGCTGCGGAGGCGGAGTCGGTACAGAAGGGGAATTGGTCAGATATCGCGTCATCATATAACCGGTATAGGATCCGATCTGGATTCTGCACCAGTTTTTACCGGCTGAAAGAATCGTGCATTTGGTTCCCGGAGCATATGAGGCGAGAATGGAATATCCTTTTCCGGGGCCGCTTCTCAGCCGGACGTTCAGCCCGTTCGCACTTGTTACATAAGCAGTAGACTCAACCGGAAGACTTCCGCCCCCTCCGCCGCCGTATATTTTCAGATAATCTCCGAGCATGTAGCCGGTCAATCCGTCCGGTGCGGTCACCGCATACCATGAACCGACCTGGCCTGTGATTGTCACGATCGTCCCGCTTGGATAGCTGGATTTAATTGTTCCGCCGAAAGAAGGAGCCGCTCGAAGGATCAGCCATCCTCCTGTAACTACGCCCGTTTTTTCCGCCAGCGCATTTGTGCAAGGCAGGATCGCGGTGAGCAGGATCACCATCATGGTCAACAGCGCAGCACAGCGTTTCTGTTTTCTCATACCGTTCATTCCTTCCGTTTGTGTGATCTGTTCAACCAAGATCCGTATCGTTTGTTTCCATCGTGTTGATCATATATTCGATATAAGTGAAATAGGTTCCTTTTTCCTCGGCGGGATAGCAAATCATGATATGATGAAAACTGTGCTCCGTCAGGAAATAAAGATCCGTCTGTACAGTTTTTCCTTCACCGGTGATGCGGTCGGTCCGCAGACATCCGTTCTGTTCATTCTTCTGAACATCCGCATCTTTCATCTCATGTCTGATTGCTTCGAGAAGCGTTTCCTCCGTCAGTTCTCCCTGATTCTCCATACTGTCGATTGTCAGAGTGGCTTTCCCGTCAGGCGTTACAGCGCCCGTACCCGTATTATCCTCGTTAAAGAGGAAGATGGACGGATACTGCATGCTGAAACCGGTAGCGCTGTCAAGATATTCACTCATTGCCGACTCTGAAAAAGCATCGGTCATCTCTTCAAGACTCATGCCTTCCGTCTCATCCACTTCCGATATTTCCAAAAGCGGCTGTATCTCATTAAGGCCCTGTTCAGCCTCTTCCGGGCTGTTCTCGGCAATACCCGTTATTGCGGTTATTCCTGCCAGCAAAACAGCAGCAAGGCAAATCAATCTCATGAATCTTTTCATGTCGTAGCACATCCTTTCTGTAAAGGGATTCATTCAGAAAACGAACCACGGCAGATAATTGTTCCCGAATACGGAAAAACCCCTTCCGTAACAGAGGAAGGGAGTTTATCACACGCGATATTCCGGCTTACTCGGCAACAGCTTTGTTCAGCTGCTTGGCCAGACGAGCCTTTTTCCGATTGGCGGCGTTCTTATGGATCACGCCCTTGGACGCGGCCTTATCGATCACTGCGGAAGTCGCGGACAGCTGCTCATTGGCGTTCTTCGCGTCAGCGGCAACGGCGGCGTCAAACTTCCGGATGGAAGTACGCATTCCGCTCTTCACAATACGGTTGCGAAGATTCTTCTTCTCGCTGACCTTAACGCGCTTCTT
>CAZUXV010000089.1:0-11160 GCA_964624445.1 uncultured Oscillospiraceae bacterium
AAGCCTGATCAAATACTATTACCTGGATATCCCCCAGGATATCTGCTCCGGGATCATGGAATTCGAGGAGAAGGTCAGCGATAAGCTGCTCGGGCGTGAATGGAAGAAAAACCTGTATGACGTCTATGACGAATTCAGGGAAAAATGCAAGGTCCGGAACAGGAGCGATGAGTATTACCAGACGGAATTCGCAAAGCAGGCCCTGAAGGAATTCTATGATGCCATGGAATATATTTTCAGGGACGGTTTCGGCACTGACAGCCAGACCGCCAAAGATATCTTTGGCGGAATCTCCGGACTGCTGTTCGGTAAAAAGGAAAAGTAAAACCGTGCCGACATACAGGTAGGATCCAGCCCTGCAAACAAAAAAATCGGGGTTCGCATACCCGGCAGAAAAGTTTCACCTGCTGTTCACAGCTTCTTTAGGTTCACTTAAGAAACATCTGTTAAGATCATCCTGACATTAGGGAGCGCCGGCTTCTCGAGGGCCGCCTCCCGCCTAACCTGTCTGTCCTGCCGGTCTTCCGGCTGAGATATACATATACATCCCCCTTCCCTGGCCCGGCGTCATGCCGGGCCGTTTCATATACAAAAAAGAAAGGCAGAAGCCCTGCCTCTCTTCCGTTAAATCAGTTTCCCGTCGCAGTGGTCGATCTCGTGCTGGACGATCTGCGCCTGGAACCCGTCCAGGGTTCCGACATGCTCCTTCATCTGCATGTCCTGCCATTTGAGCCGGATAGACCGGTAGCGTTTGGTTTTCCGCACTCCTTCCAGGCTGAGACAGCCTTCCTCCGTTTCATATTCACCGGAGGCAGACAGGATGACCGGATTGATCATCGCCACGGCGATTGGTCCTTTTGCCATAACGATGATCCGTTTTTTCTTCCCGATCATATTGGCCGCCATGCCGACGCAGCGGTCCATGTTTGCCTTCAGGGTATCGATCAGGTCTGCTGCAATGGGCAGGTCCGCCTCCGTTGCAGGGGTGGAAGGTTGCGCCAGGAAGACCGGATCATGGACAATTTCACGGATCATGTTACTTCTCCCATCTATGCCCGCAGTTCTGGCAGGTACAGATCGTCTTATAGGTAATATTCCGGACAGTATTACTGACCGTGGAGGATGTCCCCTTATACTTCTTTTTCCTGAACAGAGACGCAAACAGGCGCAGGATCAGCCTGGGGATAAACAGGAAGATCCAGGTAAACAGGTCGACGATCCACCACCAGCCGATCAGCAGTCACCAGAGACAGCCATGGCCTTTCTCCTTATATTTCGACACCGTTCTGGAAGTAGTAACCGTACCGTGGTCTTCCTGAAATGTATTTACATCGACATTTCCGCTTCCGCATTTCGGGCAGTTCATTCTTGAGCCTCCTGTATCGGTTATTATGCCTTAATATTATACCATGACTGTCAAAGGGAGCTGATGCCCCGCCCGTTTGACTTTACGGACCGGACAGATTATGATGGAAAAAACATCAAATGAATAATAATACAGGGAGGGATTGCCGTGTTTAAGTTCTGGGGCGACGGCTCGCAGGAAGCCATGGACCTGGTGAACGCCATCCGGGTGAGGAGTACGGAGAATTTCAACTGGACGTTTATCTTCATCCTCGCCGTCGTGTTTTACGTCTACTGGACGGAAATCCATAAGAAGAACTACGAGGTCGTCTATGCCGGGCTTGCGCTGTACGGCGTACACTGGCTGTATGAGATCTGCAACGCGGTTATCGGGAAAGCCTTCGGTTATCCCCTGTGGTCCGTCAGCAACCAGTCCACCACCTTCATCCTGCTGATCGGCGTCTGCTGGGAGCTGTCCATGATGTTCTCCCTGGCCGGCATGATCTCGTTCAAGATGATGCCCCAGGACCGGACAAAGCGGTACCTGGCCGGGAAGCTCGGAAAGAACGGCATCAGCTGCAAGCTGGCAACAGCGCTGGAGATGGCGCTGCTGTTCGCGCTGTTTGAATCCTTCCTGGCAGGGACCAGCAACCATTCCTTCATCTGGGTATACCGCTGGTGGGGCGTGATCCCGGTATTCATCACGACCTATGTTCCGTTCTTCCTGGCCAGCAACTATGTGCCGGACATGGAACCGAAAAAGCGGAAGGCGTTCCTGGTCACGGAATGGGGGCTGGTGGCGGTGCTGCTCATCGTCCTGATCCCGTTGGGCATCATCTGATCTTTCCGCCTGTCTGCTTTCCTGTTCAGCCTCCGTAAGGGAGGCTGTTTTTTTCACGCAGCCGCAGAGTCTTCCGTCTCCTCCAGGTACCTCCGCCAGGCGTAGCCCAGCACCCGCAGGAAGCCCTTCTCGCTCCTGTCGCGCTCCCCGTCCATCCAGTTCCAGAAGAACAGCTCCGTGCAGTCGTACCCCAGGGCGGTCTCCCGGAGCTTTTTCCCTTTATACCGGCAGCCGAAGGCGGCAAAGTCCTTCGTCAGGTTTGTGATCGTCTCTTTCCAGTTCATGCCGTACATCTTTCATGCCCTCCTTTGTCTTCCGGTTCAGGAGAAGAAGCTCTCCCGCTCCAGCACCACCGTGACCAGCAGAATGAACAGCCCCCAGATCATCGCGCCCATGCTTTCCATCTCCTTCATTGCTCAGTCAGTTTCTTTCTTTCGGCATACTCATCGTACCTCGGAGGATGATGAAAAATTTGAGCATCCCGGAAATGCCCGGCATGCCCGGAGCAAAGACCGGTATAAAGGAAAAGCAGGTTCGGCAGCGAAACATATATATACTGTATCTCGCCTTTTCCGCGCCGGGAAACCGCAAAAACCGGCAGCTGCAACCGCCGGTTGCGGAAGTTCCAGCCCCGTTTGATAGCCTGCTACGGCCCGGTCGGCTATGCTGAGTCTGCCCGGAAACGGGACAACACTGAAGGAGAACGGAAAAATGATTTTTGCAGACAAACTGATCGACCTGAGAAAGAAGAACGGCTGGTCCCAGGAAGAACTGGCGGAGAAACTGAACGTCAGCCGGCAGGCTGTTTCCAAGTGGGAGGGCGCCCAGTCCGTCCCGGATATGTCGAGGATCATCCAGCTGTCGGAGCTCTTCGGCGTCAGCACCGATTATCTGCTGAAGGATAACCTGGAACAGGCGGAACCATCCGGGGAGAGCTCGGAGGAGAGCACTACCTGTCGCACCGTCGGCATGGAAGAGGCCAACGCCTTCCTGAACGTCAAGGAAGCGAACTCCCGGCGGGTGGCCCTGGCGGTCATGCTGTGCATCCTGTCCCCGGTGGCCCTGATCCTGCTGGGCGCCGCCCAGGCCTTCGGACTGCTGAACTGGTCCGAGGAAGCCGTCTGCGGCGCCGGCCTGGTCATCCTGATGCTCCTGATCGTCCCGGCGGTAGGGCTGTTCATCATCTCCAACCTCCGGATCTCTCCCTATGAATACCTGGAAAAGGAACCCGTGGAAACGCTCTACGGCGTCACCGGCCTGGTGAAGGACCGGAAGGAAAAGTTCCAGCCCGTCCACACCCGCTGGCTGCTCATCGGGATCATGCTGTGTGTCGCCTCGGTCATTCCGCTGTTCATCTGCATGTTCCTGGGGAGGGAATCCTTCCTGGGCGCCGCGGGAATCGCGTCCGTGCTGGTGCTGTGCGCCATCGGCGTGCTGCTGATCGTCCGGGTGTCCATCGTATGGGGCAGCTACCAGATGCTGCTGGAGGAAGCGGAATACACCCGGGAAAACAAGGAACACAGCCGGCGCTTCGGCCCCATAGCCGGCGTTTACTGGTGCCTGGTCACTGCCGCGTACCTGGCCTGGAGCTTTATCGGAAACAGCTGGAACATCTCCTGGATCATCTGGCCCATCGCCGGCGTCCTCTACGGCGCGGTGACGGCGGTTATCCGGGTGCTGAAAAAATAAACGGCCGCCTGTATAACGGATCGGCCGAAAAAGAAAAGAGCTTCGCCGGAATGGCGAAGCCCTTTCATATCCTGCCGGTTTCCCGGCATGTTTCAGTCTTTCAGCTGCGGCACAGCGGCGTATTCAAAGTTTGCCGTGCCGTCCTCTTTCGTCAGGTGTTCGATGAAATACCAGTAATCGTCAGTGATCCAGATCTCCGCCACCCCGCCGTCCCGGATAACCACCCAGAACTGGCCCCGTTTCTTGTCCGACAGATAGGTCTGCCTGAAGATCGTTTCCTTTTCCACTTCGAAATACTGTTCCAGTATTAAAGGAGATTATCACCATGGAAAAGAAAATCGAACTGAGCATGGATCAGATGGAAGAGGCCACCGGCGGCGTCAACCGCACGGTAAACACCGGCGTGGCCGATCTGAAGGCCGCGTTACGCAGCGGCCCCGGCAAAAGCTACGGACAGATCGCTTCCCTGTCCAACGGAACGGTCGTGAATACGATCTCTGACCCGGTCTATGACTCGGTAGCCGGACGCCACTTTGTGGAGGTCACCTACACCGACAGTAACGGCGTTTCCCGGACGGGCTGGATCGCCACTTCCATCCTGGGCATGCAGCGCTGACGCCGCAAAACAGGAAAAACCAGGCCCCTGCCGTTTGGCAGGGGCCGTTTCGTTTATGCGCTGTCCTTTTGTTTTTTCGCAAGCCAAATGTTGTATCCCAGGATGGAGCAGACGACGATGATACAGCCGGCGACGGAGAGGGCGGTGATCGTTTCCCCGTAGAAAGCCGCCACCAGCAGCGGGTTCATGATCGGCTCCATGCCGGTGATGAGGCTGGCCGTGACCGGCGGCGTGTTCCGGATTCCGATGGAAAAGAGGATATAGGCCACGCCGACCTGGATGATGCCCAGCGCGAGGACCGGCAGCAGGACCGGCAGGGAAAAGTCCGTTTCCCGGAAGCACAGCGGCGTAAACAGGAGGCCTGCGGCCAGCTGGCCCAGAAAGCAGGAGGAGATCGCGTCCGCGTTCCGGCCGGTGTTCATCATAAAGACGCCGGCATAGCACACGCCCGAAAGAACCGCCAGGAGATTGCCCGCCAGGTTCCCCGCCCGGATCCCGTCCACGAAAAACAGAATTACGCCCAGGAGCACCAGGAAGCAGACCGCCAGGTCCGCTTTTCCCGGCTTCTGCCGGTAGAGGACGGTCATAAAGATAATCACAAAAACCGGGGCGGTAAACTGCAGGACGATGGTGTTCGCCGCGGTGGTCATTTTGTTCGCCAGGACAAAGAAGGTTGTCACGCCGATCATCGACAGGGCGCCGATCAGGACCCGGCGGCTGAAGACGATCCGGCGGCGGGTGATCAGCAGATAGCTCCCGACCACCAGCGCGCCGATCAGGTTCCGGGCGCCGTTGATCGCCAGGGCATTCCAGGGAATCAGCTTGATAAACAGGCCGCCAGTGCTGAAGCATACCGAGGCCAGGAAAACGAACAGTACGGACCGGTTTCTCTCCTTCATGCGTTCCTCCCCGGTTTCAGTTGATCCGCTCCATTATAGCCGGTTCGGCCGGCGGGGGCAACGGGGAAGCGTTGGACACTGCGGACCGTTATATGGTATGATGTTCTCCCGGTCCGAGAGACTGACTGAAGGAGTATCATACGGTGCTGAAACGTCTTCCGCGTTCCCTGCTGGCCCTGGCGCTGGTCCTGGGCTTTGTGCTGCTGCCCGTTTTTCCGGCGGCTGCCGCAAACCGGATTGCGGACGACGGGACGCTGCTGGAAGAGCTGGCGGAGCTGCGGGAAATGAACGCGGTGGGCTTTCAGCTTTCGCTGAAGAAGAGCTATTTCACGGCACTGGCGGAGAACGACCTGGCGGGACTTTCCGCACTGTTCCTTTCGGCGGGCATGACGGATTACCGCCTGCGCTACAATACAAACGGCGACCTGACACTGGACGACGTATCGTGGACGGAGCCCCATACGGCGACCTGCTCCACGGAGGAGGAATTCCGGGAGGCGGTCAGGGACCTGCTCTCCCAGGGAGTGTCTTCCTGCCAGATCATCGTGACGGACGAAAACCTGTTTAACGACCTTATTGCGGGAAAGCAGGCCTTTCTCTGCAGCGCCATGTACGGGGCGGAGGAGGTCAGCATCCGGACAACCCTGCGGGCGCCCTATGCCTTTTACCTGGACAATATCAAATATTACGACCTGCCCTGGTACGTGGTTTCCGGGGAAGAGGCGTGGCTCACGGCCATCCGGGAGATGGCGGAGGGAAACGCCGGGTCGTTTTACCTGATTCCCGACCCGGCCTTCGCGGAAGCGGTTTCGGCAGACGAGGAGATGCTGAAGCGGCTGGAGACGGCCGGCGCGGCCTTTGAATACCTGTATACTTATTCGGAAGGCGTGCTGCTCAAGGTGCGGGTCAGCGCCCGGTACCCGGGCACACGGATCGTGAACGCCGTGCGGGAGGAAAACTACCTGGGCCTGAACCACCGGGAGCGGGAAACCCTTTCGGCGGCGCTGGAGCTGGCGGAGGCCTGCCGGCGGGAGGACCCGCTGGAGACCGCGCTGCTGGTCCACGACGCCCTGTGCGAAAGGATCGTCTACACGGACGACGACGCCACGGAGGAAGACGACAACGCCATCGGGGCACTGCTGGACGGCCGGGCGAACTGCGACGGATACGCGGACGCCTTCTACCTGACCGGCACGCTGGCCGGCCTGGAGATCAGTTACCAGCACGGGAACAGCCGGCGGAAGGAAGCGGACGAGAGCTACCGCGACGTGTCCCACATGTGGAACCTGATCCGAATCGACGGAAGTTGGCGGATGGTAGACGTGACCTGGGACGACCAGGAAGACCGGACGGTGCACACCTGGTTCAACATCGGGGCGGACCGGGCCCGGCGGACCCACGTATGGGACGAGAAGAACAGCACGCCGCTGCTGGAAAAGACGGACCTGTCCGGGCGGCCGGGAAACGAGTACCTGATCCGGGACGAAGAAGGAATCCGGCGGGCGGTTTCCGACGCGGAAGCGAACGGATACGTCTTCTTCTCCCTGGTGACGGACGAAGGATGCACCCTGGACGGGGGCGCCGTACTGGACTGCCTGGCCCGCGCCATGCACGGTTCCTTCTCCTACGGCTGGAATGAATATATGCGCACAATGACCGTGTTATACGGCATGTAAAAATATGGACTGATTCCCCGCTTTGTGGTATGCTTTGTATGCACGGATAAAACCGCTTTGATTCCTCATTCCGGAGGTTGACAATATGAAACGAATTCTTTCCCTTCTCCTGGCAGCGGCGATCCTCTGTCTTGCTTTCCCTGCCCTGGCGGCGGACCCGGTACCGGTGGAATCGATCACCCTGAGCGAAACCGAGCTGAACATGCAGGCGCAGAAAAACGCCAGCGTCCGGGTGACCTTCTCCCCGTTCAACGCCACCAACAAGAGCCTGAGCTGGTCCTCTTCGGACGAGAGCGTCGCCAAAGTCAACGCCGGCCGGATCACCGCCGTCGGCAGCGGCACGGCGACGATCACCGCCGCCGCCCAGGACGGCAGCGGCGCAACCGCCTCCCTGCAAGTTCACGTGGTCACCCCCGTGCGGCGAATCATCCCGGACCACACGCGGCTCGTGCTGCCCCCGGACGCTACCTGGGCCCTCTTCTGGGAAATCGAGCCGGCAAACGCCGACAATCCGGAACTTACCTGGGCCAGTTCCAACGAGAAAGTGGCCACGGTCAACCAGAACGGCGTCGTTTACGCCCATGCCAAGGGCGACTGCACCATCACCTGCACGTCGACGGACGGCTCCAGGGTCCGGGGCGCAACCAAAGTCCTGGTCAGGGAACATGACCTGGTAATCAACGAGCCCGGAGACGTGGACGTGGATTTTGAAACGGAAGAAGTCTCGGTGAACATCACCGTCACCGTTGCAGGCAAGACGACCTCCAAGTCCACCGTGCGGCATTTCCGCACGGACAACCATTGCGTCTCCTCTCCGGAGGACATGGTGATCCGGCCGGAGAAAGCCGGCTCGGACATGATCCGGGTCCAATACATCGAAAAGAAAAAGTACATCGCAAAGGCCGAAAACTATCTGGTGTTTGTCGCCCAGAACGCCATGGGCGAAGCCGTCCGGCTGGAGGAGGACGGCGAACCGGCGCCGATCCGTTTCCTGGACATCCCCTGGGGCTCCGCCTACCCGGCGGTCAACGAATACTTGCAGAAACGGAGCATGAGCCTGAAGATGCTCAGCCAGCGCAACGACTACCTCCGCTCCATGATTGACGGGGAGATCCTCTTCGGCAACCTGACGGCCTTCAGCGCGGCGACAAACTATACCTATACGGAAGGGGACAGGCTGTGGGAAGTGCGCAACGGCCTGTTCCGCGCGGACCTGTATTTCGACCCGGACATCCCCTTTGACACCGTGATGCAGACCGCCCGGAACATTTACAGCCTGGACCAGGGCCAGAAGGTCGGGGACCGGGATTATGCCTGGAAGCGGGGCAACGTATCCGTCACACTGACCTGGACCAAGCGCTATACCCTGCTGGAGCTCGTCTGGGACGGCACGGAGGAGGAAGCGTCCGAAGCACCCGCAGAAGCGGAATAACGGCTTTTCCGCCCAACCTGAAAAATAGCCATATTTATTCGTCCGAGGATATCCTTTATCCCCGGACGTTTTTTTTGTATGCTCTTCCCGAAGCAGAAAAGCGTTTCTGCTGAAACATAAGCGACAGACTCTTAAGAAAGGAGCGTCACCAATGGAAAACATCCTCACTTTTCTCCAGACCGGCTGGTACTGGATCCTGATCGGTATCGCAGTGCTGGTGCTTCTGCTGAAGTTCCTGCCGCGCTACAAGATCGCCCCGCCGGACAGGGCCCTGATCATCTCCGGTCTGATCCGGCGCAACTACAAGGTCCGCAATCCCGACGGAACGGTTTCCACGAAGAAATTCGGCTACCGGATCGTCCGCGGCGGCGCGACTTTCTATGTTCCCGCCCTGCAGCGGGTTGACGAACTGGACATGTGCCTGACCCAGGTGGACATCCGCACGGCCCAGCCCGTACCCACCAAGGAGTATATCTCCGTCATCGTGGACGCGGTGGCGAACATCAAGATCGGATCGGACGACCTGTCCATCGCCACGGCCGCCGAGCAGCTGCTCCATTACAATCCCGAGCAGATCAAAGCCCTGGCCAAGGACGTGCTGGAAGGCAACATGCGTGAAATCATCGGCCAGATGACGATCGCGGAACTGGTGCAGAACCGCGACAAGTTCGCCCAGGAATCCATCAAGGCCGCTATGTGCGACATGAGCAACATGGGCCTGGAGATCATCAACCTGACCATCCAGAACTTCTGCGACAAGGACGGCAACGTCATCGACACGATGGCGGCCCGGAACATCGCCGAGAAGGAACAGGACAAACGCATCGCCGAGGCCCAGGCCGAAAAGGAATCCAAGTTCGCCGAAATGCAGGCGGACGCCGAGATCGCGCGCCAGAACCGCGACGTGGAGGTTCAGAAAGCCTCCTTCATGCAGGAAACGGAAGAAGCCCGGGCGAAGGCCGAAATGGCCTACAGCATCGAGCAGGAGCGCATCCGGAAGACCTTTGAAACCGAAAAGGCCGCCGCCGAGCTGACCCGCCTGGAAAAGGCGACGGAGCTGAAGCGGCAGGAGGTCGAGATCGAGCGCGAGAAACTCAACGTCATGATCCGTGAAAAGGCAAAGGCCGACAAGGACAGCGCCATCGCCGCCGCGGACGCGGAGAAATACCGCCTGCAGGCGGAAGCCGACGCGGCCCTGTATGCCGCGGAAAAGGAAGCCGAAGCCATCCGGATGAAGGGCGAAGCGGAAGCCGAAGCCATGCGGCTGAAGGCAGAAGCCATGCAGCTCTACGGCCAGGCCGCCATGATGGAAATGGTCACCGACAAGCTGCCCGACATCGCCCGCGCCGTGTCCGAACCCCTGAGCAAGACCGAAAAGATCATCCTCTTCGGCGAGGGCGGCGCCACCGCCATGGCCCGGGATACCGCCGGCACAATGCTGCAGACCTTCGAAGCCGTCAAGGAAGCCGTTGGCCTGGATATCCCGAAGACCATCCGGAACGTCACCACCGGCGGTCTCGTGGGCCGCGCCACGAAGGAAGCGGAAGACGAAGAAAAGAAAGCCCTTCCCGAAACGGCCGCACCCGAAGGCGAAGCCCCCGCGGCGGACGAAGCGCCTGAAGCGTAAAACCCAAAACAAAGCAGAGGAGAGCGAAACGCTCTCCTCTGTCTTTTTGTTTCCGGTCAGGGAACCAGGTAGCTGGTTACCATATAGCCGGTGATTCCGTTGTAGGTGACCGTTGAATACCAGGTATCCCAGGCCACCACGTCCACGACGGTGCCGTGGGGCACCCGCGCCAGGATGTTCCGGTCCGTGTCCGTCGTCCGGCTGGACCGGAGGTTGACAAAGCTTCCCCGGGGATGGGTGACCGTAGCCGTGCCCACCGGTGTCGGCGGCACGGGCGGCACAGGCGGAGAAGGCTGGGTATACGCCAGGTGCTGCAGCATCATGAACCCGTTGGCGCCGTTGACGTTGACATAGGCCCAGTAATTCGACCGGTTCAGCACCGTGACCACGGTGCCCACGGGGTAGTTTCCCGCCACCGCCGAATCCGTGGTGGGCTGGTACCGGAGCCTCAGGCTGCCCCCGTTTGCCGTGGAAACATACATCGTCGTGTTCTCCACCACCGGCCAGGAAGCCCTGTCATAATAACCGGCCCTGTGGGCAGGCGCCTGGTACTGGGACGTCTGGGACGTCGTCTGCGTCGTGGTGGTCTGCGCCGTCGTCTGCACGGGCACCTCAATGATCTTCACTTCCACGGCCGGAAGCTGCGTGGGCTTGCCGTTGAGATAAAAATCAAGATAGAAGGTGCTCATGTATCCGGTGAATCCGTTTGCCTCGATCAGCGCCCAGTTGCCCAGGTTCTTCAGCACCTTGGCCTTGGTTCCCGGATCCAGGGCGGTTATCCTTTCGGAGGCGGCCGTCGGGCCGAGGCGCAGGTTGATCCGGCCGGAGGAAGTATACTTCACCACGGCGTAGAGTTCGTCCTCTTCCTGTTTCGTTTCCGATTCCTGTTTCGTTTCCGTTTCCGCGGCGGGGCCGTCCGCCAGCGCGGGAATGGCAGACAGAACAAGGATTCCCGCCATCAGGATCAGGAAAAAGGCTTTCAGCAGTCTGCGTGTCAAGTTTTCATCTTCCCCTTTCACGGTCATCAGCACCGTTT
>CAZUXV010000090.1:0-11090 GCA_964624445.1 uncultured Oscillospiraceae bacterium
GGTTCAGAATCCCACGTCCGGGTTCCGTCCGCCTGATAATTCAGGTCCAGCGCGTTATGGGAGATGCCGGTATACCTGACGCTTCTGACGGTCAGGTCCAGGTAGTTCTGCAGGCTCATGTCGGTCACGGGGTCATAGTGATCTGCGGCCCGGCGTTCCGCATAGACTTCATAGGGCTCGTTGATGACCAGCTCGTAATTGCAGAAACCCTTTACCATTTGGAAGACCACGTCTTTTCCCGCTTCGGCGTCTTCCGGGTAATTGATCATATTCAGGTCCCAGGGTTCGGCCATGGCCTGCTCCAGGGTGATTCCGGTCATGGCGTTCAGCTCCGTCGGGGAGAGGGGCACGACGGTCAGTTCTTCCGTATACTGAACAGGCAGCGTGTCAAGATAAGCGTCCAGCGCCATGCCTTTTTCGCTCACGTCTTTTTGATCTTCCGTTTCCCATGCCCTGATGTACGCGGCATACAGTTCCTTTGCCTGTTCGTCAAGGTACGAAACAGCCCGGAAATAACGGCCGTCCTGTTCGATCAGGGCGCCGGCGTATTCGCTGCACAGGGTATATCCTCCGCCGGTTGTGTCCAGAATCTCGCCGAAGGTTAAAAAATGGATCGAATCCGATTCCGGCGCCAAAGGCGCGCCGCAGATCTCGCAGGGCTTCAGGCTCCGGTAGGGTTCGTCGTTCAGCTCTGAATACAGGAAGCTGCCCTGCAGCGGCAGGAACGTCGGGTTGACCCGCTTGCAGTTCTGGTCCAGGTGATAATATTCCCCGCCGGAAGGCTGGTAATACAGCACCGTTTCCGCCGCGTTCGTGCTGGCGTCACTTTCGGGCGCCGCCGTGGCTTCCGCCGGGAATTCAGCTTCCGCGTCTTCGCAGTCGTTCAGGCCGGTGGGATCGATATACCAGAGGCCGTCTTCCTCTTTCCGGACCAGGAGACGGATGCGGTACTGCTTTGGAGCTGTACCGTTGTTCCGGTCCAGGCGGGAGGTCACCGTCACGTAGTAATAGGAGAGACCGTCCGGGCTTTCCCCGGCGATCGGAGCGGCCGACTCGATCTCCAGGTCAAGGGGCGTCCGGTTCCGCAGGATTTTGAACAGTTCCGTCCGGGGATCCGCAAGGCCCGCTTTCCAGCCGGAATCGCATATCGCCAGCATATCATCCAGGTCGTTCGCGCTCCAGAAGGAGAAAAAACAAACCACGCGGTCTCTCACGGTTGTTGCTTCAAACTCCGTTTCCTGTTCGGATGAAAGCCCCCTGCGTTCCATCTCCGCTTCCACGTTCTGATACAGCGCAAGCAGTTCCCCGTCTGTCAGGGCGGACAGGTCTTCCGCCAGGGCGGCGGAGGAAAACAATAAAGTAACGGCGGTCAGGATCAGGATCAGCTTCTTCATACGGCAGTACTCCTTTATGTTAACAGTTCCGCCAATTCAGACGCGGCGGCGGCCCCGTTTGTTCCGCTCCGGATTATACAATACGGCCGGCCGCCGGGCAAGGAATGCCGGGAACGAAAAAAAACCGGAGTGCTTACGCACTCCGGAAGGAAGGAGAAAGGACTTGTGCCCTGGATGTCTTAGTCAAAGTCGAAGATGTCATCCCAGTCGTCCCGGTCGGTGTCATGGCCGTGGCGGCGGGAAATGTCCATTTCGAGGACGTTGCCGGTCCGGGCGTCGATGTCGAAATCATATTCAACGCCGGCGCTGATGAACTCGATCTCCCAGATCTGCCGGCCGTCGTCCCGGTCCAGCTCGATCTTGGTAAAGGTGACAGCTTCTTCTTTCAGGCCAACCCGGTCGAGCGCGACCTGAATGGCTTCTTCACGGGTCAGGGATTTCTGGTCAGCAAAGGCGGCGGTGCATCCGCACACCAGGATCATGATGGCTACGAGGCCGGCAATCAGTTTCTTCATTTTCTTTCTCTCCTCAACTTTTTTCTTTATTCTGTCGGGTGCTTCATCCCTGACACCTGTATATACGCAGCAGGGGAACGGGGTGGCAGTAAAACGGCGGAATTTTTTTCGGTTTTTTTCGGGGCGTATTCACGGCGTCCCCCGACGCGCGGGAAAGGAGGCCCGGCAGCATGACTGCAGCGGAATTCACTGCGTTTTATCCCCAGTTCGCCGGCTTTACGCCTGTCGCTGTGCTGACAGCGTATATCCGGCAGGCCAACGCCCGTTTTTCGGATTTTGTCCCGGAGGACGCGGAGGAGGCCCGCCGGCTCTATACGGCCCATAAGCTGACGATGTACGCCCGTACGGCCCTGCCCGAAGACGCGGTGCTGTCAAAAAGCGCCATTGCCGCCGCCGGGGAGGCCCGGCAGAAGATCACCGGCAAAAAAATAGGGGAGGTTTCCGTGACGTATTCGTCCGGAACCTCCTCTTCTTCATTGTCCGTCAGGACCGGTCTGGCGGATCTGACCGAAACGGATTTCGGGCTGCAGCTGCTTTCGCTGATCAGGATGTACGCGCGGCCGGTCTATGTGCCGTGAGCTTACGCGGTCTTATCCCAGAATTCATCGACGATGATATCCGCTTCCGTCGGCATGTAATGCAACTGATCCACCATCGCCCAATGATCTTTGATTTGTTCATCCCGCTGTTCCGGCAGTCCCGGATGAATTCGGTGACGTCCCGGACCGGATCAAAATGAAGTCCGGCAAACCGGTGATATTTTGCGACCGTGCTGACATTCATTTTCATAACCTCCTTTTTGATTCTGTCAGGCAGGTTATTTCCTCCTGCGTCTTTTGAAACGCAGGAGGATGCGGGAATGGCGGATTTTGGCAAAAAAAACGCCCGGCGTCTGCCGGGCGGCTGTCTTATTCCTTGTCTTTCTTTTCTTTTCTTTTTCCGCTTTTCTGAGGTCCTTGTTGTAGGAGGACCAGCCGGCGCAGGCGCCGCTGAGGGCGGCAATCAGCCAGTTCGACGTTTCCCTGAACCCGTTTTCGATCGGAACGCCTCTCGTCAGGGAACGGATGACGACCAGGGCCACGATGACGAACGCAAAGGTGCCGACGCCGTAGATGTATCAGAAAATGATCCCTGATGCAATCGGAGCGCTGCCGGTCACGGGGAGACCGGATCCCTTTCCATCATAACAAGGTATTCCGTGGTTCCTTCTTCAAACTGTTTCTTTTCGGTCAGACGGAATCCGTGGGCTTCATAAAACCGGATGGCGTCTGTGTTCTTTTCGATGGCCCACAGGAAACGGACATCATATGCTTCCTTGGCAAATTCGATCAGTTTGCCGCCGATGCCCATGCCCTGGAAGAAGTAATCCACATACAGTTCCTTGATCTCTTCTCCCTCAATATGGATCAGGCCTTTTACGATGCCGTTGTCATCGTACACCCATATGCGGTCCAGCAGTTCAGTATACTGCTTCGCCACAGGCAGCACCTGCAGTTCTCCGAAAGAATAATCGTCATCCTGGAAGATCGGGCGGAATTTGATCCTTTTCACAAACACGAGTATTTCGGCGATTCGCGACAGGTCCTCCGGCGTTGCTTTCCTGATCATTTCTCTTCCTTCCAATCGGTTGATACTGCAGAGTATATCACAAGGAGCGTTTCATGGACAGCGGCGGATCGTGAGGCGGGAATGAAAAAACGGAGTACTTGCGCACTCCGGAGAGAGAAGAGATATGTGCCCTGGATGCCTCAGGCAAAAACGCGAATGTTGTTCCCGTCGCTGACGCGGCTGTGAATGCGGGAGCTGAGCCTGACGAGGATGTTGCCGGTCAGGGCCTTCTGTTCAGCGAAGGCGGCGGTGCATCCGCACACCAGGATCATGATGGCAACGAGGCTCGCAATCAGTTTCTTCATTTTCTTAATCTCCTTCATCCTATCCTTATTGGCCGGCCTGTTTTACCGGACCCGCTAAATGATACGCAGTTGATAAAGGAGATGGCAGCAAACGATTGCAAATTGCAAAAAGTTGAAAAGTTGAAAAAAGTTTTGTCTCTGTTTCGGAGACTGACCGGGAGTGAACATCTATGGCGCTGACCCTGAAGATGACTGAGGATACAGGGCATATTGAAAAACAACAGAAATGCCTTGCGTATCTCCGGAAGCACAAGGTCGACGTGGGCCTGACGTCCCATGCCTCCGGCCGGTCGGTCTTCCTCCTGGGGATTCATACCCGGGGAAGCCCGATCATGCATATTCCACCGCGGCCGGTGGTGGAACCGGCCCTGGCGAAGGAAAGCCTGCGGAGCGAGATGGGCGAGCACCTGCTGAAGTCCTGCGAGGCGGCTTTTGCCGGGGATATGTCCGGCACGGTGGCCGGTATGGAGGACTGCGGCCGGCGGGGTGCAGACGGCATCCGGGAATACATCGATGAGGGTATTGCCCCTCCCAATTCTCCTGTTACGCTCTCCGGCGGCTGGATCTATAACCGGGTGGCGAAAAAAGGCGTCCTTGTAAGCGGAAAAGCCGGTGACAAACCTATGTTTGACACCGGCGCGCTGTATAACGATTTCGATTATGAGGTGACGTCCAGATAGGAACTATCTGGGTAACGGCACCCATGTTACAGCCGTCAAAGGCGCGGAGCGGCTTTGGTAACGGCGATCACAGGAGATTACGGGGAGATAGGGATATTAAAGAGCCGAAAGAGTTTCAGTGCTGCTGATAGTGTTTCAGTTCGGATGGCTCTTCTTCCTGAACAGGGTTTGGCTCTTCGACGGGCTTCGCTTCTTCTGTATTTCCGTTTTCCTCTTTACCCTGAAAATAACAGATCAGGCCAAGGGCAATAGCAAGGAAGATAAGGATAAAAAAGGGCCAGGCGGAATCAAAGTCAAACGGCGAGAGGCTGAAAAAGAACCGGAGCGCATCCCGGAATGGGATGTCGGCTTGCGTAAACGCAACCAGGATCATGACCAGATTGTAGATGATGATAGCGATCGAAACCCCAAACAGGAACCGCGTTCCGCGGCGAAATCCGCGGCTTCTGAATAATCGCCGGAAAAATCCTGCTGTTTTTCTTATCATTCGGATATCCTCCCGCAGGCTGCTGCCTGCATGAGTATATCATATCGGAGGGCTTGTGAACATAACCGATGCCATCTTTGATCCCGAGCTGGGCTGCACCGCTTTCACCGTGGAGCGGATCACTTACACCCGGAGCCGTTCGGGAACGACATCCCGAAGTACGACAGCCCGGGCCATGGGCTGCATCCACCCGGGAACGCCGGAGATGATCCGGCTGCTCCCGGAAGAAGAAAGGGAAGAACAGTTCATCGCAATCTATACGGACTATGCGTTAAGCACCGGAACGCCAGAGAGTACGGGTGCTTCTTTTATGGGCCCGGACAGGATTCATTGGAATAATCAGACCTGGCGGGTGGTCCGGGTCCGGGACTGGCAGATGTTTGGTTATTACCAGGCTTATGCGGTGCGGATGATTACTGATCCGTGATTTTCTCCAGGAAAGCGGAAACAATTTCCCGGTATTGTTCCGGTTCGCTGATAACGGACATCGCATGGTCCACATTTGGGATCAGGTGCAGTTCTGCATAGCCGGGGGTGGCTTCCTTCATCTTCTCGCTGTTCTCCGGTAAAACGAAGGAATCGCTTCCCCCGTGGATGAACAGGATCGGAATCCGGTTGTCCTTCAGGCTGTCGATGGGCTTCATGTCTTCATAGGAATACCCGAAGCGGATTTTGGCGCCTATGGACATGATCCCTGTCAGGAAGCCCGGCAGATGCATCGCCTGCATTCCGTTTCTCAGCACGGAGGCAATCTCGCTGAAGCCGCAGTCCGCCACCACAAAATCCACCGGCGGCTTTTCTTCCAGTACCGCTATGGATGTCGCGGCGCCGAGCGATTCGCCGTGCAGGCCAAAGAAGGTCATATCCGGCCAGCACTGCCGGCTGTCCTGGATCATGGCCAGCAGATCCTTCCGCTCCCGGGCTGTATAGGTGCAGAAAGTCTGCTCGTTCAACCCGTGCCCGCGCAGGTCGTATACGATTACGTTAAACCCGAGATCGAGGTACACTTTCGCGTATTTCAGTGCGCCGAACCGGTTGTCGGAGTACCCGTGGGAAATGATGATGTATTTGCTGCTGCGGTCAGGGTTTGGCAGAAACTGGGCGTGCAGCACATATCCGTCATAGCTTGTTACGGTATAATCTGTTTTTTCCAGCGGGTCATACCAGGAAAGATCGTAATGGTTCTCCTGCCATGTCCGGGCTTCTTCCAGCGTCTGCCGCCGGATGTTCAGGGAATAACCGGCCCCGTAGAACCCGAAAGCCGCTGTCATGATCAACAAAACAACAAGAATGATAATCAGGATAATCACGATTCTTTTTCTCCTTTTCACAGCGGCCATGGTTTCCGGTCCCCTTCTTTGTTTGCCACATCATAGCAGATACGACCTTACACGTCAAAGGAAAGAGTATGCTTGCTGAATCTTCCGCTTTCCACACTGCCATTTTTGACGCCCTCTGCGCCTGCCTGAACCTGTCCGCGGCGGAGAGTGTCAAACTGATCCATGAGGCCTATGCCGAGCCGGAGAACGTACCCCGGCCGGCGAGGAATAAGAACGTCATTTACTGGACCGTGCTGCAGGATCTGTCCGCGGATCCGGTATCGACTGTATATGACCCGGAAGGCGGGGCCGGCAGAAACACGCCCGTGGTGTACACGACGCTGAAATACCGGCTGATCATCGTCTGCTACGGCCCCGCTTCCGAAGCATATGCTCAGCGCATCCGGCACATGCTCTTTCTGGACGGAGCAGGCTTTCCCCGCCGGATCCTGCGGAATGCCGGGATCTTTCCGGTGCCGGATCCGCCGCAGCCGGCGCTTCTGCATGAGGAGGAGGGAAGCCTGTGGCGCAAACGGGCCGACCTGACGATCTTCCTGCGGGTTCGGGATGAACAGCAGGCGCAGAATCGCGGATCCATTAACTCGACTCCTGCTGTCATTATTCACTGACAGCCGGAGAAAACTCCCTCTATCGGATGCAGAGGGAGAGAAGGAGGAGAGTATGAAGAAGATTTTCCATTAATTGGTATATACCATATTATTCGCTCAATGTCCAGTAGAAAACGTACAAATTTTGGAGGAAATCAAAAAAATGCTTTCCATCAATACCATTGCAAGGGTTGTTGTCAACACGGTCCGCGCTTCCGCTTCCCCGTCATCCTTCGATACCGGCCTGCTGCTGGTCCAGGAGAATCCGTTCTTTGATACCCATCGCCTGCATTCATATGGTTCGGCAGAGGAGGCTGTTGCCGGGCTGACGGACATGGGCTTTCAGCCGACCTCGGAAGCATATAAGGCTGCAATTAAATACTTTGCCGCGTCGCCCGCGCCTTCCCGGCTGCTGTTTTCCTGCTATCCGGCGACGGAGACCCTGAGCCAGGCCCTGGACGCCGTGCTGGACCGGACGGCGGAGTTTTACGGGATCATGACCTGTGATGCCGTTTCCGCCGTGGATTACCTGACCTTCGCACAGCATGTGGAGAGTCTGTCTGTTCCGCTTATGGTTTTCGTACCGGTGACCGGTACAGTGGCGAACACCATCGCTTCCAACAGTGTGCTGGATAAGCTGCACGGCGCCAGCATCAAAAGAGCCGTGCCGTTCTACTGTGCTGCCGCTTCCGACTGCGCCGCCGTCATGGGTATCGCCATGGGCCTGGAGCTGTCGCATAAAGGCTCCGCCTTTGCCCTGTGCTACAAAACCGTGCAGGGGATCCAGCCGTCCGCGCTGACCCAGACGGAGGTAGACAGCCTGAAAGCCCTGGGCTGCAATGTATATGTGGCACGGGGTTATACCCATCTCCTGCTGGAGAACGGATCCGTTGCCTCCGGGGTACGGTACGATGAAGTTCTGTATGTGGACAAGATCGCGGAGGACCTGAAGAACGCGGCGGTGACCTTGCTGGCGGAGAATCCGGATAAGCTGCCCCAGACGGACGATTCCACGGCGCAGTTTATCAACCGGTTCTCGTCCATTCTCATGGGCTATACCGACAGGGGTGTGCTGGCGTCTTCACTGTGGCGCGGATCTGACGTGGGCCCGGTGAAGAACGGGGACGTGGTGGAGAACGGGTTCCTGCTCTGGGCGGACAGCTATGACGACCAGTCCGACGCCGACCGGGCGGCGCACAAAGCCGTGCCGGTGCAGGTGGCGCTGACGCTCGCCGGGAGCATTGAGTCGATTGTCATAACTGTCAATGTTCAGGTGTAAACCAATGCACAATGAAAAATGCACCATGCACAATGATGGAAACAGAAACGGGACTGCTGAACCATATCACATGATGCATTATGCATTACAGATTGAAAAGAGCCGGAAGGGTTACTTGTAAATTTTCAGTCTCTGACCGACGATGAGCAGTCTCTGGTTTGGGATCCTATTCCACCTGACCAGATCGTCAACAGATACATTATAACGGGTGGCAATCCTGTTTAAGGTGTCGCCCTTCTCTACCGTGTAAAAAAAACTTTTCCTATCACTATCGCTGCCACCTGCCACCATGGCCATCTCATTCAGGTCCAGTTCCTTCATATCCATACTGATTCCTCCCTTATTATTCAATTCTGCTTTGCAGGTTTTTATTCCTTCACAGGTTTATACGAAAACAATACCGCCGGCGGCAGCCGTTTCCGGGGAAAACAAACAGATTCGGAGGTGCCTTTATGGCCTACAATGTCTATTCTTTGCCTGATGTGAAATCGGTGCTTTACCATCCCGACGTGGGCACGGCAAACCTGCACCTGTGCGGGATCGGGAAGATCACGGTCTCCGCGGCGGGGGACCTGACGTCCCATACCACCACGGCGGACGGGTATGTGGTGGTGAACCGCCTGAAGACGACAAACGGCACCGTCCAGATCGAGGTGCCGCAGAACAGTATCGGGGATGATTTTCTCCGCCGCTGGGCGAAGTGGGCGAGGAGCACGGGAAGCCCGAACCGCATTGCTCTGGGAACGCTGACCATTACGGACAATGTCTCCGGGTTCAAGACGGTGTGTACCGGGGTGAGCCTGCAGAAGGCTCCGGACCGGACCTATGACCGGACGGCGACCAATGTGACGTATACCTTGCTCGCGACGACGATCACGGAACAGTAGCCGTCAAAGGTGCGAAGCAGCTTTGGTAACGGCGATCACAAAGATGAGGGGATCTGAATGATCCCCTCATCTTTACCTCCATGTCTGTTGATGTTTTATTCAGCCTGTACCAGTGTAAAACCGTTTTTATCGTCCGCCTCCAGGCTCAGACAATAGGTTTTTCCGCCCTCTGCGGCAATGTCCTGTGTCAGCAGCTTATGCTCTTCTGGAGGGGTTCCACTCATGACTGAGAGAATCGCTTCTTCCGGCGGAAGGTCGGAAATACCGTAGGAGAATTCGATCCGCATCTTCTTAGGATCCTCTGCTGTATCCGTGTCAAAGAAGAAACGATAGAAATCCTCTCCCGTGTCCGGACAGGAACAGGTAAAGTATTGAAGTTTGTCGTCCTGATAGACGTCTGCTCGCAGATAGGATACGTTTTCCAGCCCGCTGTTATCGTAGATCTTCATAAAGAAGCCGGTCAGTTCCGTCGGCGCATAATCCCGTGGCGGTGCACCGCAGACGTCGCAGGGCTTCAGGTTCTTGTATTCGTCGTAGTTCAAATCCTGATAGGTAAAGATGCCGCTCATCGGCAGGTATTTTTCCGCAACCCGCTTGCAGTTCTCATCCAGATGATAGTATTCGCCACCTTCCGGTACATAGTACATCAGGGTATACAACAGGGTTTCGTCGGCGGACCAGTCGTATTCTGCCGGTTCCTGCGCGGGCGTATCCCATGAAACGTTTTCAGCCGGTTCATAGGTCTGCAGGCACCGGGGATCCAGGTACCATTGACCGTCCTCTGCTTTTTTCAGCACAACGGTGTGGCGGTAATCCATCGGGTCTTTGCCGTTATGCCGGTCAATACATGCGGTGACGACTGCCGACCGTGTGCCATCCGCTTCTTCATGGAAAGACTCAATGATAAAACTGAGGGGCGTCCTGTTTCCCAGGAGTGTGAACAGCGCGATTTTCGGATTCTCCTGCTGTTCTTTCCATGCCGGGTCGCATACGTCCAGCATATGATCCAGGTCATCAGCGCGCCAGTAGGAATAGAACTCCGCCACCCGATCTGCGAATGCCTCGTCCATGAAGACGCTGACGGCAGTCTCGGGGTCATAATTAACCCCACGGCTTTGCAGTTCCTCAAACGCGTCCAGAATCAGCGCCTTCAGTTCTTCGTCCGTCATGGCGGATAGATCCTCCGCCAGGGCAATCGAGGCAGACAGCATCATGATTGCGAGAATCAGGCTGATTATTTTTTTCACAATAATTACTCCTTCGTTGTGTAATGGTTTACCTATGTTTAACGTCGTGCGGGAACGGTTTGTTCCTTCGGATCAAAAATGAAATAACCATCCACAGAGGCTTTGGCTCTTTCAAAGAAGTGTGCAACCTAAGCTTTCGGGTTTATGAAAAACCAAAGCGAATCCATGTAGAATATAACACAGAGGAGCTTTATATGCGTACCATTACCAAAGACATCGAAATCACCATCGACGGAAGCCGCATCGGCTTCCGCCTTTCCAAACCGGACGCCTTTTCCGGCGTCATGCTGCTCCGGCTGCTGATGAGGCTGGAGAATCAGAATACTGCTCCAACAATGCTGGACCTGATTGCCTCCCTGTCGGAGGACGAACTGCGATCCGTCATGACGTCGCTATTCAATCACATCTCCGTCCTGCTGCCGGCCGGTCCCCATCCGGTCATGACCGGGTCGGAATGGGGCTACCCGGAGCTGGAGCATGATACCCCGGCCTGCATGAAGCTGCTGCTGGAGGGCATTGCCTGGAGCCTGTCCGGTTTTTTCGGCGGCGGGCAGTCGAAGGCGGAGAGCGCGTCTGCAGATACTGCCCCGTAACCTGCCCGAATATTGATGAATTCCTCTTTTTGCCGGTGGCCGCCGGGATGTGGAAACAGCATGAACTCTGGGATGGAACCTATACCCTGGACGATCTGCTGGATATTGTAGAACTGATCCGGGTGAGAAGGGAAAATGAAGCCCGGGCTGCTGACGCAGTCCGGGCGT
>CAZUXV010000091.1:0-10980 GCA_964624445.1 uncultured Oscillospiraceae bacterium
GACGGAACCCGGCCTGTATCAGGTGACGTGGAATAACAGCGCCGCCTCCGGCGTGTTCCGGATTGCGGAGGATCTGTTTGACAGAGGGATCTGGCAGCCGGTGCTGGAGTATTTCCTTCCGGTGCAGATGTGCCATATGCGGGTGAATGACAAATACCGGGTCTGGCATGGACGATGCCACATGGATGACGCCCGGATGGCGCCGGTCGGATGGAATCATTTTGACGGATACATGCAGGGCCCGGATACATTAACGCGCTTCAGGCCCGGGGATACGGTACCGGGACTGAACAGGGGAGGCTGGCATGATGCCGGAGACTTTGACCTGCGGATCGAGTCCCAGTCCGGAGAGGCGTATATCCTTGCACTGATTTATGAGGCGTTTCATGTGGAGTGGGACAGTACAACGATCGACCAGCGGACCCAAACCGTAGAGATCCATCATCCGGACGGGAGAAACGATCTCCTGCAGCAGATAGAGCACGGGACGCTGGCGGCGCTGGGCGGCTGGGAAGCACTTGGCAGGATGTACCGGGGAATCATTGCGGCCAGCCTTCGGCAGTATGTTATGCTGGGTGACGCGGTAAATATGACGGACGGAATTTCCGGCGATGAGGATGACCGTTGGGTGTTTACGGAGGATAATCCGGCCAGGGAACTGGGCACGGCCGCGCATCTGGCGGCCATTTCCCGGGCACTGGCGGATTTCAATCCGGGGCTGGCGGCAAAGGCGCTGGAAACGGCACGGACGCTGTTCGCACAGACCCGCAGGGAAGAAGACAGGAGAGTCCGGATCTCACGGGTGCATGCGGCAGCGGAACTGCTGCTGACTACGGAAGAAGCAGTATATCAAAACGCGGTGCTGGAGGAAACGGAACTGATTGTTTCCGAGCCGGAACAGCTGGGCTGGATTGCTGCCCGCGTTATTCCGGTTCTGAAAAACGATGCATTCACCGGGACGATTCGTCAGTGTATGGGGCAATGGAAACAGAAGGTTGACGACATGGTTTCGCAGACGCCCTACGGCGTACCGTACAAACCCTATATCTGGGGTGCGGGATGGCAGATCCAGAAGATGGGATGCGAATACTACTATCTGCACAAAACCTTTCCTGAACTCTTTCCGAATGATGTGATCTGCCATATACTCAGTTTTGTGCTGGGATGCCATCCGGGGCGCAGCGTTTCGTTTGCTTCGGGAATCGGTACGGAATCCGTCACGACAGCTTATGGGTTCAACAGGGCCGACATGTCCTACATTCCCGGAGGTGTTGTTTCCGGAACCGCACTGATCCGGCCGGATTTTCCGGAACTGAAAGAGTGGCCTTATCTGTGGCAGCAGACAGAATATGTATTGGGAGGCGGTTCGTCCCGTTTCATGTTCCTGGTGCTGGCAGTAAAGGACCTGATGCAGAAGAAGAACTGATTGATGCCGACAGAGAGGAAATACGATGAGCTTCAGAAAGGATTTTATATGGGGTACGGCGACGGCTTCTTTCCAGATCGAAGGCGCCTGGGATGAGGACGGAAAAAGCCCGAGTATCTGGGATGTATTCTGTGAACAGCCCGGTACGATTTTTGACAAATCCAGCGGCAAAGTCGCCTGCGACCATTATCACCGGTATGAGGAAGACGTTGCCCTGATGGCGGCGCACGGGATCCGGAATTACAGATTCTCCGTTTCCTGGCCGCGGGTCCTGCCGGAGGGCACCGGAAAAGTGAATGAAGCAGGCGCAGCGTTCTATGACCGGCTGATTGACTGCCTTCTGGAACACGGCATCCGCCCCTGGATGACGGTTTTTCACTGGGATCTGCCCGCCTGCCTGGAGAAAAAGGGCGGATGGCTGAACGGGCAAATGCCGAACTGGTTCGCGGAATATACCGGCGTGCTGGCGGAGCGCTATGGGGACCGGGTGAAGGACTTCATCACGATCAACGAACCCCAGTGCATATTGGGAATGGGCTATATGACCGGCATGTTTGCGCCGGGGCTGAAGCTGGAAGTGAAGGATCAGATCACAGCCGCCCATAACCTGCTGAAGAGCCACGGCCGGGCCTGCCGGGTGCTGCGGGAGAAGGTGAAGGACGTCCGCATCGGTTACGCGCCCTGCGCCGCGCCGGCGGTTCCGCTGGACGAGGCAAATTCCCTGGATGTGGAAGCTGCGCGGAAGGCGTACTTCGCCGCCGGCGGAGACAGCCCGCTGTTTTCCGTTTCCTGGTTCAGCGATCCGGTGGTCCTGGGAACCTATCCGGAGGACGGGCTGGCCTGTTTCGGGCAGTACCTGCCGGAGGGCTGGCAGGCGGATCTGAAGGAGATCCGCCAGCCGCTGGATTTCTATATGCAGAATATTTATGAAGGCAAGCAGATCCGCGCGACGGACGTCGACGGCAGCTATGAGACCGTGCCCTATCCGGCCGGACATCCCCGGACAGCATGCGGCTGGCCGGTGACGCCCCGGGCATTGTACTGGGGACCGCGTTTCCTCTGGGAGCGGTACCGGCTGCCCTTCATCATTTCCGAAAACGGTATGAGCTGCCACGACTGGGTCACGCCGGACGGAAAGGTGCATGATCCGAACCGGATCGATTATGTGCGGCAGTACCTGAAGGAACTGCGCCGGGCTTCCGGGGACGGTGCCGATATCCGCGGCTATTTTTACTGGAGCCTGCTGGACAACTTTGAATGGGCCCGGGGCTATACGGAGCGTTTCGGACTGGTATATGTCGACTATGGGACCCAGAAGCGGACACCGAAGGACAGTCTGGCCTGGTATGCGGATGTGATCAGAAACAACGGGGAGAACCTGTAAAACCAACCTGTCCGGATCAGGATCCGGACAGGTTTTTCAGTTCCCGCAGTTCTCCTGCCAGACGCATATATTCTTCCTGGAGCAGGTCCGGGCGATCGCCCTTTTTCGGGCTGGAGAGACGGGCGGAGATGGTTGCCATCTGCATCTCGAGCTTCGTTACGGCGATCTTCCGGTCTTCTTCCGCTGTGTCCTTTTTCCGTGGTGCTTTCATTTCTTCCCAGCCGCCCTCGAAGGTTTTCAGGCTGCCGTCCTCAAAGCAGAGGATCCGTGTGGCGGTCTTGCGGATAAACTCTTCGTCGTGACTGACAAAGAGCAGCGTGCCGCCGTAGCCGGCCAGCAGCTTTTCCAGTTCCTCCATTGTGAACAGGTCCAGGTGGTTCGTGGGTTCGTCCAGCAGGAGGGTGTTGCAGTCCATCAGCAGGAGCTTGCCAAGGGCGGTCTTCGCCCGCTCGCCGCCGGAGAGCAGGGAAAGGGGTTTATAGACGTCATCCCCGCGGATACCCAGGCAGGCCATGACTGTACGGGCGAAATGCTCCGGATGGACGGACTCCCGCATGATGTTTTCCAGTACGCTTCCGTCCAGGTTCAGGGTGCTCTCATGGTGCTGGTCAAACCAGCCGGTGCGGACGGCGGGATTGAACCGGGCGCTTCCGCGAAACTGCACGCCGCTTCCGGCCTGACCGGTCAGGGTGCGCAGGAGCGTGGTTTTGCCGCAGCCGTTGGGTCCGATGACTGCCGTGCGGCTGCCGGTGGGCAGGACGAAGCCGGAATCCCGCAGGAGCGTCTTTCCGCCGGCCTGCAGATAAGTGCAGCGGAACTCCAGGGCATTCTTCGCTTCCACCGGATGGGTGACGCCCAGTTTCATGGTGATCACCGGCAGAGTCCGGGGTTTTTCCTTCACTTCCAGGTGTTCCATCCGGTTCTGGATTTTCCGCTTTGCACTGCTCAGGCCCAGAACGGCATTGGTATATTCGTGGGTGTGCAGGCGGGCTTCGCTGTTGCCCATACGGCTGGGAGCCTTTTTGACCGAGGACGCCCATTCCGTCATCCGCTGGGCGGCTTCCTTCAGACGCTTTACTTCGGTCTTGTACTGGTCGTACTCAAAGGCCTGGCGTTCCCGCTGGCGAAGCCGCTCCGCCATAAAATCGTCATAGCCGCCGGGGAATACGGTGATCTTTCCGTCCTCCAGGTACCAGATGCGGTCGCAGATCTCCCGCAGCAGCGCCCGGTCGTGGGATACCAGCAGCACGGCGCCGTCAAAGCCCGCCAGCTTTTTGCGCAGCAGCGCCAAGCCTTCCCGGTCCAGGTCGGTGGTGGGTTCGTCCGCCAGCAGCAGGCCGGCCCGGGCGGACAGCGCGCCGGCGATCCGGTTCCGGGTCATCTCGCCGCCGGAAAGGCCTTCCTGGGCGCCGCGGGCCTGGAACTGGGCCCGGGTTTCTACGTCGTCGCCGGCGTCGGAATCGCCCTGCTGGCGGATCATGGCGACGGGGGAAAGGCGCCGGACCAGCCCGGTTTCCGGCGCCAGTTCGCCGGAGAGCACGCGCAGGAGCGTGGTTTTACCGGCACCGTTCTCGCCGATCAGGCCGATGCGGTCGCCGTCGTAAACAGAAAGGTGGTTCAGGTCCAGCACCAGCCGGTCGGCGAAGGAAACCCGGACGTTGTTTAATTCAAGAATGCATTTTGCCATAACAAAAACTCCTCTCGCGCCGCGGAGGAGCATAAACAGCGAACAGCAAAAAGACGTCCGGATCCTGCGTTACGCAACCTCCAAACGGCGACACAAAAACTGCTCCCGGACTCTGTGAGTCAGGGGTTTTGCGGCCGGTTTGTCAGTTGCTTTTTCTCATCGGTCCGGTAAGTCCTGCCTTTCGTTATGCTGAACATAGGATAAAGGGAAGTTCGGGTTTTGTCAACACTCAGATTCCTACGCCGGCTACTTCGGCTTTGGCGGCCACATAATCGTAGGCGCGGCGGTATTCGTCGAAGGTGGACATATGCTCCAGCAGGACCGGAGCGTCCGCGGGCAGATACCGGTCGATGATCCGCAGGACGCGGACGAAGTCCAGGCTGCCTTCACCCGGGGAACACTCGTGCAGCACGGTGGTCAGTTCCATCAGGTCCATGCGGGAATCCTTCAGGTGGGTGCTTTTGATATACGGCCCCAGCTTCGCGAAACATTCCTCAATAAACCCTTCTGCGTCCAGGAACCGCCGCGGGCAGTTGATCATGTTCACAAAGTCCATGTGTACTGCGAACTGTTCCCGGTCCACATCCTTCATCAGCTGCAGGGTTATGTCCGGGCTGTCCGGGATCATCCAGGGCATGGGCTCCAGGCAGTAAAAAGCGGTTTTCGGGTTCGCGCTGTCGATGATCGTCCGGATGGAGGAAACAAGCCGCTGATACATCTCCCCGCTGAAATTGCCGGGATCCGCCGCATCCCAGCCAACCGGGCTGTCCGTGCCGGCCACGTTGACGCAGCAGGGGATCCCCAGCTTGTCCGCCAGGCGCAGCTGGCGAACCGCAAAGTCCAGGTTTGCGGGACCTTCGGTGCGATCGAACAGGTTCCGCCATACGCCGACTTCCGCAATCATGACGTCATGTTTTTCACAGATGCCCAGGAGCCTTCGGATCTCCTCTCGGGGCGTGTCGCAGGTAAACGGCGCGGTTACCGCCCGGAAACCGGAAGCGACAAGTTTCTCCTCCCATTCAGCGGGAGCGCCGCAGCATACAGTTCCGCCTAAACGCATGGTTCAGATCTCCTTTTTGTGTCGTTTTTTTTCGAGCTGTATGCAGTATACCACGCCCGGCGGAAAAAGAAAAGGACAGGAGCGGACGTGGGTGACATCCGCGAAAAACACGCTGAAAGTCTTGTAATCATTCCGCTTTTATGATAAGGTATCTGTAAAGCAAAAAGAAAAAGTTCCGCAGCATGCTCTCAAAGGAGAGTGCGATGCTTTTTCAACAACCGAACATAAAGGAGGCCACCTACATGAGGAAACTCATCGCCCTGCTGCTGACTCTGGCGCTGGTGATCAGCCTGGTGCCCGCCGCTTTCGCCGCGGAGGCCTATACGCTGGATATCTACTGGATTGCCAATGTGAATACCGACAAGCCTCTCACCGATGAGCGTGCTGCAATTGAAGAGTATCTTACAGCCGAAGATCCCGGAAAAACAGAGCTGGGGAAGGCGCTGGAGAACGCGAAGATCCTCGCGGGCGTCGAGGAAGCGATTAACGAATACCTTGCGGAACTGCACAAGGCCGACCGGAAATTCAAGAAAATGCAGGTGAAGATCCACCTGATCCCCTGGGATCCGGCCTGGACGGAACAGGCGATCGGCGCCCTGATGAATGACGAGAAGATCGACCTGATCTTCACCGCGGACTGGGAAGGTTATGTAAAGGAGATCCAGGCCGGCAAACTGACGCCCCTGGGCGATCTGCTGACAACCGACGGCCAGGGGATCCTGGAGACCCTGTCTCCGGACTTCCTGGAAGGTATCCGGGTTGAGGGCGAGATCTACGGCATTCCCACCAACAAGGAGCTGTGCGTGCCCAGCGGCATTATCGTCAACAAGACCGCTGCGGCGGAGATTGGTTGGGATCTGACGGAATATGAGAACGATCCGTCCAAAAAGATCACCACCGAGGAACTGGAACCTTACCTGGCGGCTTATAAAGAAAAATATCCGGATAAATATCCCTACCTGATGGAAAAGGACCGCTGGTCGGACGAACCCTGGGGCCATGAATGGATCGGCCTGGAAGAAGACGTTCTCTCCATGAAATATGCCAAGGACGGGAACGGCAACTATGACGAGACGGTCTACAGCATCTATGAAACCCAGGAACAGGAGGACCATATCCGCCTGATGTACGACTGGGCGAAGAAAGGATATATCTCTCCGGACTCCGCAACCCAGGAATACAACGCGGTCTTCGGCACGGGCGACTTCCTGGTCTTCACCCAGCCGCTGAAGGGGAACAACTTCAAGTCCATTGAAATGTACGGCGCAAACAAGAACCCGGAAGTGCCGGAGTTTGAACTGACAGAGATCGTCATGCAGGACAAATACAAGGTGACCTGCCAGGCCGGCGGTTCCATGTTTGCAATTCCCGCAAGCAGCAAGAAAAAAGAAGCGGCCATGCAGTACCTGAATCTGATGCATTCCGATCCTGTGCTGGTCAACCTGATGCTCTTCGGTGCGGAAGGCGTCAACTATACGAAGGCGAATGACGTGCAGGTGGAACTGGTTGACGGCGCGAACTGGTACGGCATGCACGGCGGCGCCTGGACAGTCGGAAACACGAAGCTCCAGTATGTGCTGACGACCGAGGATCCGGAAAAGAACGCCAAGCTGCAGGAATATGCGCTGGACGCACCGATGACAGCCTCCTACGGTTTCCGCTTCGATAAAACCAAGGCCGAAAAGCTTGTCGACGCAGTGGAAGATGTTGTGAAACAATATGCCCGTCCCCTGATGGTCGGCGCGGTGGATCCGGATGATCCGGAACTGGGCCTGGAAGCCTTCCGGAAAGCCCTGAAGGAGGCCGGCGTCGACGATCTGAAGGACGAGGTCGAGCGGCAGTACAAAGAATGGAAAGATTCCCTGCAGTAAGGCGGCAGGAATCAAAGAACGCCCCCGGTTCAGAATGAACCGGGGGTGTTTCATAGCCTGTTATTTCCGGCACAAACCGCGTTCTGCGCAGTTTTCACAGCCGCAGCCGCAGGTGCCTTTGCCGGCTTTTTTACGCCTGCGGATACTGAGGACAGCTGCCGCCACGGCGCAGGCCACGGCCAGCAGGATCAGGATGTCGGATATATTCATATGGATCTCCTTTCTGTCAAAACAGCATACCGATCAGCCGGATAATCAGCGCGGCGACCCATGCGACGGCGCACTGCCACAGAATCACGCCCAGGGCCCATTTCCTGCCCATCTCCCGGCGGATGGCCGCAATGGCAGCCACGCAGGGGGTATACAGCAGGCTGAAGGCCAGCATGCAGGCAGCAGTCAGGGAACCGAGGGAGAGGAGACCGTCGCCGAAAAGGGTGTTCATGACGGAGACGACGCTTTCCTTGGCCATGAAGCCGCAGATCAGGGAGGTCACAATGCGCCAGTCGCCCAGGCCCACGGGGGACAGGAGCGGCGCCAGGAGGCCCGCGAGGGCGGCCAGGATGCTGTCGTGGGAATCCGTGACCAGATTCAGGCGGAAGTCAAAGCTCTTCAGGAACCAGACCACGATCGTCGCGATCAGGATCACAGTAAAGGCGCGGCGCAGGAAATCCTTGGCTTTTTCCCAGAGCAGCTGGAAAACATTCCGCACGGTGGGCAAACGGTAATTCGGCAGTTCCATGACGAAGGGAACGGCCTCGCCTTTGAACAGGGTTTTGCGGAACAGCAGGGCGACCAGGATTCCGGTGAAGATACCCAGCAGATACAGGCCCAGGATGATCAGCCAGCCGTACTGCGGGAAGAAGGCGCTGACGAAGAAACCGTAGATCGGCATTTTGGCCGTGCAGGACATGAAGGGCGTCAGCAGGATCGTCATACGGCGGTCCCGGGCGCTGGGCAGGGTGCGGGTGGACATGACCGCCGGCACCGTACAGCCGAAGCCGATCAGCATCGGTACGATACTCCGGCCGGACAGGCCGATACGTCGCAGGAGTTTGTCCATCACAAAGGCGACGCGGGCGATGTAGCCGCTGTCCTCCAGCAGGGACAGGAAGAAGAACAGGATCATGATGATCGGTAGGAAACTGACCACTGTTCCGACGCCCTCAAAGATCCCGTTCAGCACCAGCTTCTGGATCGAATCGTTCACATGGGCGGCTTCCATGCCCCGCTGCGCGGCCTCCGCCAGGGCGTCGATACCGACCTGAAGCAGATCCTGCAGAAAGGGGCCGATCAGGAAGAAGGTCAGGTAGAAGACGGCGCCCATAATCAGGATGAAGAAGGGGATCGCGGTCCAGCGGCCGGTCAGGATCCGGTCGAGTTTCTCGCTCCGGATCCGCTCTTTGCTTTCCCGGGGACGGATTACAGAGGCATCGCAGACCTTCCGGATGAAGGCGAAGCGCATATCGGCAATGGATGCGGCCCGGTCCATGCCGCGTTCCTTTTCCATCTGCAGCACCAGGTGTTCCAGCATTTCCGATTCGTTCTGGTCCAGTTCCAGCTGCTCCTGCAGCAGGGGGTCGCCGACGATCAGCTTGCTGGCGGAGAAGCGTACGGGCAGTTCCGCCCGTTTCGCGTGGTCTTCGATCAGGTGGCTCACGGCGTGCAGCGCCCGGTGAACGGCGCCGCCATGGTCCTCCACGCCGCAGAAGTCCTGCTGCAGGGGCTTTTCCTGATACTTTGCCACGTGGATTGCGTGACGGATCAATTCGTCCACGCCCTCGTTCTTAGCGGCGGAGATCGGCACCACGGGGACGCCGAGCATGGCTTCCATGACGTTCACGTCCACGGTGCCGCCATTGCCGCGTAGTTCGTCCATCATGTTCAGGGCGACCACCATCGGGATGTTCATCTCCAGCAGCTGCATCGTCAGATACAGATTCCGCTCAATGTTGGTGGCGTCTACGATGTTGATGATCGCCTTCGGATGGCCCTTGAGCACAAAGTCGCGGGAGACCAGCTCCTCGGCGGAATAGGGGGACATGGAATAGATGCCCGGCAGGTCTGTGACAAGGGTGTCGCTGCGGCCGCGGATGACGCCGTCCTTCCGGTCTACCGTGACGCCGGGGAAGTTGCCCACATGCTGGTTGGACCCGGTCAGCTGGTTGAACAGGGTGGTCTTGCCGCTGTTCTGGTTCCCTACCAGGGCAAAGGTCAGCGTTGTGCCGTCCGGCAGGGGATCGCCGCTGCCTTTGGGATGGAAGCGGCCTTCTTCGCCCAGACCAGGGTGTTCCTGGGACCGGGTCGGCGCTTTTTCCGCTTCGGCGGTTTTCGGATCCACCGGGGTGATCCCGATCTTTTCCGCTTCCGCCAGGCGGAGGGTCAGTTCATATCCGTGGATCCGCAGCTCCATGGGATCGCCCATGGGGGCCAGCTTGATGACGGTCACTTCCGTACCGGGGATGACGCCCATGTCCAGAAAGTGCTGGCGGAGGGCACCTTCGCCGCCGACTTCTTCAATGACGGCGGACCGGCCGGGTTTCAGTTCGTTGAGTTTCATACATGAAAGCACCTTTCATTCAATCATTTCAACCGAACAGAGTGTACAACATTTTTGGCGAGTTAGCAATATCAAACTTCAAAATTCTTGAAAAATATTTCCGAAAAAGATACAATAATCCCATCAAAGAGGACGGAGCGGAAAGGGAATGGCATTGACGGCCTATTGCAAAAAATGCGCCAGGGAAGTGGACGCGCGGGAAACGTGCCCGTACTGCGGCACGAAGCTCGGGAAGAACGCGGCTCACGCGGCCTGGTGCGTGGAACGGACGCCGGTAAAGGACTGGATGTGCTGGAACGCGCTGATGCGCGTCCTGCTGCCTGCGGCGCTGGTCATCCTGCTGGGCGTGCTGCTGGCGGAAGGAATTGCCGGCGGTATCGGTGCGGTGGAAAAGATGCTGGTTTCCGGTTTCCCCGTGGTGCTGCTGATCCTGCTGGGCACGATCCTGGTCATGGCCTTTGCGGCCCTGCTTCTTCAGGGGAAGGAACTGACGGACTATATCGTCGACAGCCGGGGCGTCCATGAGATCCACTACCTGCCCGATCCGACTCCGGTAAAGTTGATTGCCCGGCTGAAATCTCCGTCGCTGATGAAAAACGCAGGGCAGGGAAACGGAGTGGCCGTGCTGAAACTGGACGAAAAGGACCTGCCCTGGAAGAACGTTGCCCGGGTGCAGCTGTGGCCGGAAAAGTGCATGATTCTGTATTATGCGCCGTCCTGGTGGATGCGGATTGCGGCGGCGTGTACGCCGTTTATCTGGGACGATGTAATGGCGATGACGCGGGAAAAGCTCGGGAAAAAGCGGAAAATCAGATTACCGGCTTCGCTGGTGATCCCTGCGGAACAGCGGACGAGACGCTCTGCCTCCCGGCTGGAATCCAAGCCTGTTTTCCCGGATCCGGAACCCGAACCGGAGGAATCCGCCGGACAGATGAGCCTGTTTGACGGGATTCCGGAAGATCCGAACGAATAAACAGAAAGCACCGGCCGCCTTA